>DASRMS010000146.1:0-10232 GCA_035647835.1 Oscillospiraceae bacterium | reverse complement strand
ATTTAAAACTAATTTTAAACCTATACTAGTTTTTTTATGCAGCAAAACCACAAACCTATTAAATTTAGGATTTCCTTTAAACATTCAACTCATATTTGCTGTACAAGCAACATTTCGGGTGTAGTCAATAGGTTTATACCCATATTATCTGTCGGGATAATTAATCTCACGATCCGCTTTTTTATCAGCGGGTCTTCTTTTTCTACATTCTTTGAATCCTGGATTCCCGCGTGCGTCCTGAACAAAGTAAGACACCGAAAGGAGGAACGAACTGTCTGAAATGATGCTTCTCAAAAGATGAAGGAAGGCCCTTCGAGATCGGCATATAGCTGCAGGTCTCAAACCGCCCACAGGTGCTGGAGACCAATATTGGTTGAATCAATGGGCTAAAATTATCTCCGAATGTCGTATCAGTGGTCAGACCGTAGTACGTGAGGCAGCCTGCGAAACGCTTCCAGCCCCTGGGGAGAATAGCTCGATTGTGCCTGTCAACATTTCAATAGAAGCAGCCGGCACAGGCCTAACAGAAACATCTTCACCGATTACCCTGCGGCTTGGATCTGTGACATTAGAGCTTCGCAACAATGCCTCTGTGACATTGATTGAGAATACTTTGAAGGCACTGCAAAATGCTCGGTGATATCTCCAAAGCCGAGAAAATCTATATTGCTTGCGGCTACACCGATATGCGAAAAGCCATTGACGGCCTTGCTGCTATCGTTGAGCAGACTTTCAGCTAAATCCCTTTCAAAACAGCCTATTTCTATTCTGTGGCCGGCGTCGCGACCGGATCTCTATTGGGAAGGCGATGGCTTTGTTCTTCTCTACCTACAAACGTTTAGAAAGTGGAAGCAAAGCAATGGCGGATCGGTGAAGTTATATCATGATGATGTAAGAAATCTTCTGGAGGAGATCCCTTGCCAGGACTATGATTTTATTGTCTTGGATCTGGGTATTGTTTTTGAGCCAGAAACTGACAGCGAGAAAAGAAAAGAGATGGTGCAATATAAGGTGCATCAATTTAAAGAGTATGGTGGCATTGTTCTCTGTTGCGTTAACAGGCTAGATGTTAACCAGAACCATACCCTAAACACACTAAATGAATCAATTAATTATGCAAGATGTCACTTTTAATATACTCAAATTTGAAGGTAGAAGAGGCTATCTGGAACCTGGTCGGTATACCGAAGATAGGCTAAATAAAAACTATTGGAGGTTATCATGAAGAAAGCAAAGTAAATGTTAGCATCTCTACTGATCTTTACATTGGGAGCTTATGTAATCAAGTAAAGGGATAGAAAGAAGCTAGATGAAGTGGAAAGCCAGATGCTTCTGACATATGATAGGTTGGTAGCAAAACTTGTCCGCTGGGATGAGTGGGGTAAGTGAAGACAAAAGCAGGGGCAGATGCCTGTAATGGTGCAGATGCAAACGATTATTAAGGAAAGATATATTGGCACGGCTTTATCTGTGTTGTTGGGATAAGATGAAGTGTTGGCTAGGGTAATATTAAACTGAGCCATGATTCATCCTCCTCTGTTTGGTATTTGCTGGTACTTATTCTAACCGAGGAATGAGTTTTTGGCTCATTTTGTTTTTACACCATTATACGGACTTAATCTCCTCCGAGACCTCTTACATTAACTATACTTTACTCGGAGCCCTATGACAACAATCCTAACACAAGGGGATATTAATGAATATATATCTCACAGTAATGTTGATAGCGGTTAAGCGGGTTTCCTGCTTAACCGCTTAACCATTATTTCAAAACTTGCAAAGACAATTCATTTTTGCCATAATCATTTGTTGACACGAAAGGGGACGCCTCATTTCCGTTGTAGTGCCAACTGCAACAAATAACAAATTATTAGCAGTTGACACAATTACTCCACCATGTGCATACAATACAATAATGACATCTTGGTGGAGGTGCTTTTTTGATTCCAATCATTACAATCGTGGCGACTGTGATCCGGGAAATTACCCTACTTGTTTCCTACTTAAACAACAATTCTTTTCCCCGTCCCCTTTCCCCGCAGCAAGAACAGGTTTATTTACAGCGCCTGGCTGAAGGTGATCCCGAAGCCCGCAGTGTCCTGATTGAACGGAATCTACGCTTGGTAGCACATGTAATAAAAAAATATGAAAATACAGGTGAAGACCAGGAGGACCTGATTTCCATTGGTACCGTTGGTTTGATTAAGGCTATTGATTCTTATAAGACCAATAAAGGTACCCGTTTAGCCACTTATGCAGCCCGCTGTATCGAAAATGAAATCCTCATGCATATTCGGGTGATTACCAAAAGAAAAGCAGAAGTACTGCTGCATGACCCGATTGGTACGGATAAAGAGGGTAATGAAATAACGCTCTTGGATATCCTTGGTACCGATGCCGAGGAAGTGTTGGAACAGGTTGACAAAAAACTCCTTGAAGCCAAGTTGTATGAGGTAATACGTAAACTAAAAAAACGTGAACGCACCGTCTTGGCACTGCGGTTTGGCCTTCCCATGGGGCGCAGGCAAACGCAAAAAGAAATTGCCAAAACCCTGGGCATTTCCCGCTCTTATGTCTCACGCATTGAAAAGAAGGTCATCGCCAAAATAGCCGAAGAGTTTCAACATGAAAATATCAGGTGATGAGCAATCTGTTAGCTAATATTTACTAGAATAAGAACTACGAACGTCGGTATGTTCGTGGTTCTTATTTCTTCATCTGCTTCAGTAAATGATATGTTCACGCTTGTAGCATTGGTCTGCAGCGCATTTTTCATGAGCTCGACAACAATGCCAGTGATGTTTTTGCGATCTTTATCCACGCAATGCCCCCCCCTTAATCGTGTTTACTCTGTAAGTTAAACCAGCGGCTCAGGCTGACGAAGAGTGTACCTACCAGGCCACCCGCAAAGCCGTTATTGTAGAGGTTAAGTCCTGCGTGGAAAATGCCGACGTGCATTACAACAGCCAGATGTACAACTCCGGCGGCCATACCAAACAACGGGCCGAAGCTGCCAGCGATTGGTGCGAGCGTAGTGCCAAATAAGGCTGCCAGCAGTGGTCCCGGTTCAGCTGCCGTCCAGACACTTAAGTGGGAGCCGATAAAGACACCGGCCATGAGTGGCCAGCAGTTGCGGGGGTGCTTGCCGAAGGCGCCAAAGCCGGCAATGGTAAAGACACCACCTAAAGTGGGGCCGTTAACAGCACCGCCAACCAAGATAATATAAGCTAAAGCCATTAAACCCACCAGTCCCATATTAAAAAGGGAGGCACGAAAACCTTGTTCAGAAACGAAATCTGTAACTAAAGTGCCGGGAAGCTTTAAGAGCTCACGGGCACCTCGGCGTCCTTTCCAGCCTAAGATCAGCATTGAGAAGAAATAAAGCAAAAAGACTGCAGCTAAGGCGGTGGATTGTTCTGACCCCCAAACCATTGTTGCGGTGGGGTCTAGACCACGGAGCTTGAGGAGAGCTACGACAAACATGCCAATGATACCACAGGTAAAGCCAATATTATAGAGGCTGAAACCTTGGTGATTCTGCAGTAAATGCGGGGCTAAAGCCGGCAAAACAATACCAATGAGCAGGCCGATCACAGCCCCTGTTAGATATCCCAGTCCTAAACCAAAGGCGACTTGGCTGACAACAGGTCCGAGGGCGCTGCCAAAAAGGGCAACGACGATATAGGTACGAAACTGCTCTTTTTTCAGCCAGGCACTAAGTGCTACTCCCAGGAAGATGGGCCAGATATTGAGAGGAGTTTTGCCGAATAAGGCAAATCCCGCCATGGTAAAGACAGCGGCGATGGTGGGGCCTGAGAGAGTAGTGTGGGTGAAATATATTAAGGCCAAGCCTGACAGACCAACTAACCCGGCATTGACCAGAGCGGCGGAAATACTGCCAATGACAAAGTAATCCGAGACAAGAACACCGGATGCTTTTAAAATCTGTCTGTAGGCTGACACAAACTGCCCTTCAGCGGGCCATACAAGGCCAATGACAACTAATAATAACATATACCCGGTCACGGTCAACCAGCGATGTTTATGTTTCATCTTAAGCTGCTCCTTTTACTTTAATGTATCCGACATAGTTTCGTGTAATGCTGCTCGTTTCTTCCTTTCGAGGAGTGCAGATGCCTAAATGCAAGGAAATTGTAATCTTGATGCTGGCCTTAATTTAGATGCTTACCACTCACCGCTACTTTCGTTCCCCTTCGCCTTAGGAGGTTATGCCTACGCAGGCAGCGTAGTCAAGGTAACTGCTTTGTCACAGAACAACCAGTCCCTAGACAAATGCGACGCTTGATAGGAAAACTGCTTGCCGCAGTTTGTATTGACATATTGAGGTTGTTTCGCATATAGTATCCTGACTTTGACAGCAAAAAATGCGAAATAAAGGCCGCAACCCCTGTAAATAAAGGGTTCGCGGCCTTCGTGTTTTTGCATAAATATGTATGGGACACAACTATTTTTTGCAGTTTGCTAAAATATTTTTTATATCAGCCAAGCGAAGTCTTTTTCGCGTGAAATCGATACCGAGAACATTGCCGATGTCATCAGAGATCTCACTTCTGTAATCAAACAGATACAGGTTGTCCTGCTCATTGGAGCAGGCAATTTTGTTTAAGCACTCAATAATCATTTTGGGCGAATAGCGCCGATCCATTTTCTTCTGAATAAGCCTTATGATAACAAGGGCGATGAAGCAGGTGAGATAGTGTGCTTCGATACGATCTTCACGGGAGACGTATACCGGGCGTGCCTCAAGCGTACCTTTTGTGACTTTGAAGGTTTCTTCAATTTCCCATAGTCCCCGGTATGTATCAATGATCTCCCCATCAGTCATCTGCATTTCACTTGTGACGATAGCGTAATAACCGTCGTACATTTCCTGTTCCGCAAGTTTATCAGCATCAAAGTATGGTTTTTTCTTTCCTTCAATAATTTCACCAGTTTTCTTATCGAATTCCAAATGTTTGACGTATTTGGCTGCACCGTAGGATGTAGCCTTGTTATACTTTTGCGGACTCGCTACTAGATCTAACGCCTTTTTCACAAGTTCTTCCCGTTCTGCCTTTGCTTTAACTGCATACTTCTTTGACCAGAAAACGACTTGCTTTTCATAGACAGTTTTTTTTGCTTTTTTACCACTTTTCATTGTTACATTGATCTCACGCGCAATGCGTCTGCTCTTGATTTTGAATTCGGCATCTTCTCCAGCTGGTTTGCCGTCAGTACCAACATACCCCTCATTATCAAGTACATAGTTCTTAAATGCGTTTGCCCCACCGCGGACAGAAAAGCTGAACACGTACCCATTTCTGTTTTTCCCGCCGGTCAGGTAGTAAATATTATCACCTGTGATAATCCCCATGTCAGCAACTACTACTATTCTGCCAGTGTCGTAATTTTTACGAACCTCACCGATGACGGAGCGAAACGTTTCCTTATCCAGCTTGTTCCCGGGAAAAAGCTCATAGTGCAGTGGTATCCCGTTTGCATCCATTGCCAGACCCATTTGTATGATCGGATTGGGGCGCTTCTCTTTGGATGGGCCGAATTTTCGCACCTCATCAGGCTTATCGATCTCGAAATAAAAATTTGTGACATCATAATAAACCGTTTTTGTGTCACGCCCGTATTTTTCTGTGATCTGCTCATTTAGAAATTGCTGCAGATCTTTAGCAATCTTAGCATAGTGGGAAAGGGCACGATAGACATCTGGCAGCGAAAAGTTGAAGCGTTCGAAATAACGGTCTTTCTCTTCGAATGTCTTTTTCTTGGAGCCGGGGGAAAGTAACCTGGAGACGACAAGCAGCATCATAATGGAGTTTGTGTTGAACTTGAAATCTTCATTGCGTGCTTTATTATTTAAAAAACGGTGCAGCCCAAGTTCATGATAAATTTTCAGGATCGCGGCATATCCGAGGTTTTTCCTGTTATCTGTTCCCTGCGCAAGCTGTTCATCCATATTGAGGGTTAGTGTTAACTTTTTCCTTTTGTTTTCTTCTTCCGTCATCTTGCGGGCAATTTCCTTGAAATGGGCGATAGGGTCTTGGTATTCCTTTTCTAATTCATCCAAGTAGCCGAGAGATTTAACTGTTCTAGCTTTTGGCTTGCCAGTCACCTTATCACGATAACTTTTTTCGATAGAAAGATAAACTCTACCGTTTTTTCTGCGTGATTGTTTTAGGTTCAAATTATTCACCTCCGCCTCGATTACATAGTTATATTATACCATATAATACTATACATTCCTATACTTATTAAAGACAATAATATAAAAAAATAATACCCGTGCAGCATTGTGCTACAAGGGTTTCTGGCTTTTCGTTTCAGGTTAAGCTGTCAAACTAACGTGGTCACAGTTTAGCTAATTTGCTTTAACAATGCCTATTCATTAAAAGAGGTACCCAAGTGTGGTACTTTTTTTTGTTTTTGGAGAGGGCGGAACGTCGTTAAAGTTGCCGAGCAGTGGTGGTTATGGTATAATTTGCCCATGGTATTTTACCTTTGAGCAGGGTTAGAAGGAGGTACAAAAGTGAAAATAACAGATCAAGAAGTTGCCCATGTGGCTGCTTTAGCAAGACTGGACATCAACGTTAGTGAAATGCAACAGTTCACAGGTGAGTTAAATAAGATTTTAGAATATATCGGTAAGCTCAATGAGTTGGATACCAAGGATATTCAACCCACGGCGCATGTTTTGCCGCTGCGCAATGTTTTACGTGAGGATAAAGAACAACCCTGTCTGCCGCACGGACAAGCACTGGCTAATGCTCCGGAAACTGAAGATGGCATGTTTCGTGTGCCGCTCGTAATTGAGTAGGGGGGATAATCTTGCTGGAACAATTAACAGTTGCTGATGCTGTAGAAAAACTACAGTCTAGAGAAATCAGTGCGCAGGAGTTAACAGAAGCGACTTTAAAGCGCATCGCCGCAGTGGACGAGACAGTTAAAGCTTATCTTACTATCACTAGCGAACAGGCTTTAGCGGCTGCTGCCCAAATTGATGCAAAACGTAAAAATGGTGAGCAGGTAGGCCCCTTGGCTGGTGTGCCTGTGGCTTTAAAAGATAATATGTGTACAAAGGGTGTAAAAACTACTTGTGCCTCAAAAATGTTACATAATTTTTTGCCGCCCTATGATGCTACGGTAGTTGAACTTTTGCAAAAAGCAGGCTGTATTATGCTGGGCAAAACCAATCTTGATGAATTTGCCATGGGCTCTTCAACGGAAAACTCCACTTATTTTACGACGCGTAATCCCTGGGACTTGACTAGAGTACCTGGAGGCTCTAGTGGTGGTTCAGCAGCGGCTGTGGCTGCCGATGAGGCTTTATTTGCCATCGGCTCAGATACAGGTGGTTCTATTCGTCAACCAGCTTCTTTCTGTGGCGTGGTAGGCATGAAGCCGACCTACGGACGTGTTTCTCGTTATGGCTTAATAGCGTTTGCTTCCTCACTAGATCAAATCGGGCCGTTAACAAAAGATGTGCGCGACTGTGCAATGGTGATGAACGCCATTGCACAATATGATCCCCGTGATACAACATCCGCTAAACAAGCAACGCCAGATTATACCAGCTATTTAGACAAGAATGTTAAAGGCCTGAAGATCGGGGTGCCCAAGGAATACTTTGCCCAAGGTATTACACCTGGCGTGGCCGCGGCTGTACAGAAAAGCATCGATCTATTGGTCTCCCTAGGAGCAGAAGCGGAAGAAATGTCACTGCCGCATACGGAGTATGGCATTCCTATCTACTATATTATTGCACCAGCCGAAGCTTCTAGTAACCTGGCTCGTTTTGACGGCGTGGAATACGGTTTTCGTGTAGAAACAGACAATCTGCTTGATATGTATAAAAAAACACGCAGCCAGGGCTTCGGCACGGAAGTAAAACGGCGTATCATGTTGGGTACGTACGCCCTAAGCTCCGGTTATTATGATGCTTATTACCACAAGGCACTCCAAGTACGAACTTTGATCAAAGAAGATTTCGACCGTGCCTTTGCTAAATATGATGTAATCCTAACGCCGACGACGCCAGCTACTGCTTTTGTTGCCGGAACGGTGGAAGATCCCTTAACGATGTATCTCAACGATATTTGCACTATCCCGGCTAATATGGCCGGGTTACCGGCTATTTCGCTCCCCTGTGGGTTCGTCGATGATTTGCCTGTCGGTATGCAGTTAATTGCTAAGCCTTTTGCTGAAGGGACCATCCTGCGTGCTGCCCATGCTTACGAACAACACAGTGGTTTGCCTAAACAAAAACCCGCGCTTGAAATGGGGGTTAGCAAAGATGAGTAACTATCAAACAGTAATTGGGTTAGAGGTACATGTAGAGCTAGCAACAAAAACTAAAATTTTTTGCGGCTGTCCTACTGAATTCGGCAAGGAACCCAATACACATGTCTGTCCCGTCTGTCTTGGCTTGCCTGGCACTTTGCCTGTCCTCAATAAAAAAGTGGTCGATTTTGCCATAAAAGCGGCGTTAGCCCTCAACTGTGAAATACCCGCCTTTGCCAAGTTAGACCGCAAAAACTATTTTTACCCTGATCTGCCCAAGGCTTATCAAATTTCCCAGTACGATCTGCCTTTAGCTGTAAATGGTCATTTGGATATTGAGGTTAATGGTCAGACAAGGCGCATTGGCATTACACGTGTACATATAGAAGAAGATGCCGGTAAATTAGTGCATGCCCCTTTCGGAGATTATTCGCTGGCAGATTACAATCGTGCAGGAGTACCGCTGATTGAAATAGTCTCAGAACCGGACTTACGTTCGCCAGTTGAGGCGAAAGCATATCTGGAAAAGCTAAAAAGCATTATTCAGTACACTGGTGTTTCTGACGTAAAAATGGAAGAAGGCAGTTTGCGTTGTGACGCTAACGTTTCTATCATGCCTGTCGACAGTCAGCAGTTTGGCACACGCGCAGAAATTAAAAATATGAACTCTTTCCGCGCCGTACAAAATGGCTTGGAGTATGAGGTAGCAAGGCAAGCTGAGGTGCTGGCTGCAGGTGAACTGGTAATCCAAGAAACTCGGCGTTGGGATGAGAATAAAGGTATTACTTATGCCATGCGTTCTAAGGAAGAAGCGCATGATTACAGATATTTCCCTGACCCCGACCTCGTGCCGATCATTGTTGAACCCGCGTGGGTGGAAGAAATACGCCAAAGCCTGCCAGAAATGCCGGAAGCACGGCAAAAAAGGTATGTTACAACCTGGGGTTTACCAGCTTATGACGCTGCAGTGATTACTGCTGCTAAAAGTATGGCTGATTTCTTTGAAGCCACGATGGAAGCTTATCATGATGCCAAAGCTGTCTCTAACTGGCTAATGGGGGAAGTTACCAAGCACCTTAATGCCGAGGGCCTAGAAATTACGCAAACTAAACTAAAGCCAGCTCACTTAATCGAATTGCTAGAACTGCAAAATAAAGGTACTGTCAGCGGTACCATAGCCAAAACGGTGTTTGAGGAAATGTTTAAAAGCGGCAAAATGCCAGCTGAGATAGTTAAAGAAAAAGGGTTAGTCCAAATCACAGATGAAGCTGCGATTGCTGCCATTGTTGACGAGGTGATCGCCAATCATCCTAAACCGGTTGCGGATTACAAAAGCGGTAACAAAAAAGCAATTGGCTTCCTCGTTGGTCAAGTGATGAAGTTATCTAAAGGCAAAGCAAACCCGCCACTGGTCAATAAACTGTTAAGGGAAAAATTATAGTGCAAAAAAGACGGATGTTGTGATGATATCCGTCTTTTTTTATTTTAGGCTGATTAAGACCAGCCAACATTATATGCATAAGAAAAAGTTTTATTCCTAAATTAATAAAAAAGTTTTCATCGACTACAAAATTCTACATTATTCCCCTTGCATATCTTGGTTCAATGCTATATTTTAGATAAGGATTGTGTTTTAGAGATTAGGTCAAGCGAATTTGGGAGGTGCTTGGGGGTATGGGTGCGTTACATTTAGAGCAAGTTTGTAAGGAAGACAAAGACGGGTGGAAAGAAGCGGTAGCTGGTGAACTGGAGCAAGAAAGAAAAAAACTATATGTTTTAGCAACCAATTTGGGAGTTTCTCATCCAACAGTGCTTAAACAAAGTAGATATCTTGATAAACTAGTTTTTTCTGCGATGAAAAAAAGGAATCATAATCTATTTTCTTTTTAAGTTTACAGGCATCGGCCGTGAAGCATAATCATAATTATATTATTTACTGG
>DASRMS010000145.1:0-1172 GCA_035647835.1 Oscillospiraceae bacterium | reverse complement strand
CTCACACTCGTGCGCTTGCTTGCGATAGTACCCCTGGTGATATTGCTGAGTTACTGGCCTAAATATAAAACAACATCATTTATCTTCTTTTTGTCCATATGGCTTACTGACATGCTGGATGGATATATTGCCCGTACTTTCAATCAAATAACTGACTTTGGTAAACTTTTCGACCCGGTGGTTGATAAGCTTTTCCAAATAGCTGTGGCTGTTACTTTGGCAGCGATCGGGCGTCTGCCGGTTTGGGTGCCTACATTTATTGTGTGTCGTGAAGCATTAATGATTTTGGGCGGTTATCTTTTGTTAAAAAACTACGAAGTAGTTGTCTATTCAGATGTGTTTGGGAAACTGGCCACGGTTTTCTACGTAATAGGCTTTACCTTACTCTTTTTTGTTCCGGATGAACCTGGTTGGTTGCGTCATGTAATCTTTATTCCCGGTGTTGCTTTATCAGTAATTGCTACTTTGAATTACGCCAGAAAAAATATCGATAACATAAAGAATAGGAAAAAAGCTGCCGTATGATAACTGGAAGTTTGAGGAAATTAGAGTTTCCCAGCATTATCCGTTTATTATCCCAGCAAGCTGATACTGCTACCGGACGCAAATTATGCGAACAACTGCTACCGGCTGAAAACAAAAAAGAAGCGGAAATCCGTTTGCGGGAAACCGACGATGCGGTAAAACGCTTGTTGGAATATGGTGGTTTGCCTTTTGGTGGTATTCAAGATATTCATTCCCAGATTAGTCGTGCCAGTAACGGAGCCGTGCTCAGCGGACGTGATTTACTGAAAATTGCAGCTCTTTTACGGTCGGTCGTACGTATGCGCCAAGCCATACCTGAAGTCTGGACAGCTGCTAAAAAAGCTACTGATAAAGAAAATTTTCCCTACAATGCTATTTATCACCGGATTGAATCATTGACCCTCTGCCGGGATCTTCAGCAGGAAATAGAAAACTCAGTTGCCGGTGAAGATGAAATTTTTGACCGCGCCAGTCCGGAACTGATGTCGATCCGGAGGCGCATCAGAGAAGCGCAGGCAAGTATCAGATCAGAACTGGACAAGATTCTGCGCAAGCACAGTTCTGTTTTACAGGAAGCTTTGATTACTGTTCGAGGTGACCGCTACGTTGTGCCGGTTAAAAGCGAGCAGCGTTCTGCTGTTCCCGGC
>DASRMS010000144.1:0-1054 GCA_035647835.1 Oscillospiraceae bacterium | reverse complement strand
AGATATCGGTTATCGTGCTATCGAGCGCGAACAGCAGTAAATACTACCGGTGCTCCCCGCTGCTAATTGTATGCGGGGAGCGTGGTTGGTACTCAAGAGGCGCTGATTACTGACATGAAACCGATTCGCCTAGCTAGCGCTTTAATCATCAGCCTGATCTTAGGCTCTCTGTTTTTGATGATCAGCACCCCCAATTACTACGCCTTAGTGTTTTCATTGGATAATGCTGATGACTTGGCGAACGTTATCAGCCAGTTGAACTTAAATGCGACGCAGCCACTCTTGGTCGGCATGCTGCTGGGTTGTAACATCAGCCTTATTTTATATAATCTTCTGCGCTTTATTTATACACGCTACTACAGCAGCCTATGCTTTGCCTTGGCACTGGGTTTTGTGCTGCTATTTTTGTTTTTTTCAATAGAGCCACTAACCGCACACACACCTTTTCTGCTTAACCTCGACAGTGATTTTATCTATATTTCTGTTGTACTAAGCATGTTATTTCTACATATCCTCTGTTTGAATCTACTGCCACAAACAGCAGTGTTCAGCGGCCTATCTAAGCAATTGATTCGACATATGGGCGCCCTATGTTTAAGCGGAATTGCCTTACTCACCCTAACAGCAGCCCACGCTCACACTCTAACTTTTTATGTGCTTATCACCTCAGCGGTTATGTTATTAGGCAGCACTCTGCTGCTCTGGCACAACGACTACACACCCGCACGTACGTTATCCATTGGGTTCAGTGTTTTCTATTTACCTTTGCTAGCGGCTTGGCCGGCCTTTAATAACGAGTCTTTATTTTCAGCCGATGTCGCAGTTTTATTGACTCTAACCAGCCTCGCCATCAGTGCGTTTATTATTAGCATCGGGCTCAGTGAAGCCCACCGTTATCAAATTAAAAAGAACGTCCGTGTTTCACAACGCCATGCTGCTGAAGAAGCTGAGAGCCGTGCCAAATCAGAATTATTAGCTAAAATCAGCCATGAAATACGCACGCCTTTAAGCGGTGTGTTGGGCATGACTACTTTATTACTGGACACTCCATTGT
>DASRMS010000143.1:0-4132 GCA_035647835.1 Oscillospiraceae bacterium | reverse complement strand
TCAGTAACACGGGATAAATACTGATAAATGCTCAATCACGACAGCAGCAAAAAGACCATGGGTTATTTGATAATAAATTTTCAGTTACCTAGTTAGCATTTTAATTTGAACACATACAGTTACGTATATTTCTATCACAGGCATTACACCAGTCAAAGTTTTTACTCTCAAGTGTGACTTGAGGGTTTTTTGGGATTGGATACCCATTTCTATTCAGTGCTTTATGGCAGTTTTTTAAAAACTTCTGACTCTGTGCATATTTAACTTTTAGCTCACTTATTTCTTTTTGATAAGTACTCTCTTTTCCTTTGAGAGTATTTAGCTGCCTCTCTATCTTTGATATTTTATCAGTAAATATAAGCTCGCTCTTTTTAAGCTCAATAGAAACATCTTCGTTACTTTTTAATTTTTCTTTCAATCTATTGTTTTCTTTCTTTACCTTCTCTAACTCTCCAGGCCTAACTTTATAAACAACACCAATTATTATTAAAGCAGTTATCAACTGTACAAAAATAATCCAAAACACTTCCATAACCACACGCCTGCTATTTTCGTTAGTCTATTTGACTTTATACATTTCCTGGTGCACGAGATCTTTAGATGTAGAGTGCGGATAAGATGCTTTAGGCTAAGGACTGCTTGGCCGATACTTTTCAAAATACTCCGCAGCCAAGGTCTGCCCCTTGTCTAGCGCTACCGGAGAAAGATTTTGCGCTATTTCATCACGAAGCGATCGTGCTTTATCGTACCCGTTGGCAACTGCCACTGATAACCACGCATAAGCCAATGTTGTGTTTTGTGGTATGCCATCACCGCTATTAAACAACCTTCCTAAGTAATACTGCGCCTCTGCCTCTCCCTGCTGGGCTGATGCACGCAACCAGCGAACCATCTGTTCTATCTCTGCAGGTGCAATCTCACCACCCGCATAGCTCAGCTCCACGTATAAGTGCTGAGCTCTCGCATCCCCCTGCTCCGCTGCCTTGCGATACCATTGCACCGCCTGCTTGTGGTCTTGCGCAACGCCGTAACCATTATAATAACTAAGCCCTAAGTTAAACTGCGCGCTGGCATCGCCCTGCTCCGCCGCCTTACGCCACCACTGCACCGCCTGCTTGTAGTCTTTCGCGACGCCGTCGCCATTGCCATAACTAATCCCTAAGTTATTCTGTGCTGTCGCATTCCCCTGCTCCGCTGCCTTGCGATACCAATGCACAGCCTGCTTGCAGTCTTGCGCGACGCCGTAGCTATTTTTATACATATCCCCTAATTTACTCTGCGCATCCGCATCCCCCTGCTCCGCCGCCTTGCGATACCAATGCACAGCCTGCTTGTAGTCTTGCGCGACGCCCTCACCGTAATAGTATCTATTCCCTAAGGAAACCTGCGCGCTGGCATCCCCCTGCTCTGCTGCCTTACGATACCAATGCACAGCATGTTTGTAGTCTTGCGCAACGCCGTAGCCATTCTCATACATAAAACCTAAGCGAAGCTGTCCCCTCGCATACCCCTGCTCCGCTACCTTACGATACCACTGCACAGCCTGCATGTAGTCTTGCGAGACACCCTTACCCTTATAGTAGCTACGTGCTAGATAGTGCTGTCCGTTCACATACCCCTGCTCTGCAGCCTTGCGATACCAATGCACAGCCTGTTTGTAATCTTGCGCGACACCCTCACCGTTATAGTATCTATTTCCTAAGTTAAACTGTGCTCCGGCATCCCCCTGCTCCGCTGCCTTGTGATACCAATGCATAGCTTGCTTGTAGTCTTGCGCGACACCCTTACCGTTATAGTATCTATCTCCTAAGTTAATATGTGAACTCACATCCCCCTGCTCTGCTGCCTTGCGATACCAATGCATAGCCTGCTTGTCGTCTTGCGCGACGACGATGCCAACTGCATAGAAAACTCCTAATTTTGACTGTGTCCCCACATGCCCCTGCTTCGCTGCCTTACGCCACCACTGCTCAGCCTGCTTGCTGTCTTTCGCGACGCCGTTGCCATAAACATACATATCCCCTAATTTACTCTGCGCATCCGCATCCCCCTGCTCCGCAGCCTTGCGATACCAATGCACAGCCTGCTTGTAGTCTTGCGCAACCCCGTCGCCATTTGCATACATGACCCCTAAGTTAAACTGCGCTTTCGCATACTCCTGCTCAGCTGCTTTATGCCACCAATACACTGCCTTCTTGTAGTCTTGCGTGACACCTTCACCTCTATCGTATCTACCCCCTAAGTCAAACTGCGCTTTTGCATCCCCACGCTCGGCCTTCTGCTCGAGCTCCGGTATAATCTGCGCCTGAACACTAAAACTCACCGCACTGCTAAGCGCTACACTTAACACCCATACCAAAGCTTTCTTTATAAACACGACTACTTCCTTTCCTTGTTTTTAAACTAACTAACCCGAAGTCGGGACTCATATCACTTCTTCTAAAGAACTCACTTTGACAACATGTCCCTACGCCTAGCGCCTGCATAAACGGCCCGACTAGGCTAGGAACGAATTTAATGCTCTGGTTATGTGTTTAATTACAGCGAGTGGTGCCGTGTGAGTCCTTACGGCAAGTAGAACCGTTGCTACCTCTCGTCGTACCGAAAGAGTCTGTTCTCCAAGAATTGCCCCGGTTGTCTCGTGTAGCTCCGAATGAATCAGTCCTATAAGTTGAGCCATCACTTCCTCTCGTAGTACCAAAGGAATCCGTACGCCATGAATTTCCTTGGTTGTCACGAGTAGTGCCAAATGAGTCTGTGCGATAAGTAGCTCCATTATCACACCGGGTAGTACCAAAAGAATCAGTGCGACAAGTGGGACCCGCACTTGAAAGTGAGCTAATGCTAATAAGGCATAAAGCGAGCAATGCTGCTCTAAGGTTCATGGTGTGCTCCTGCTTTGGTTGCACATAACGCCGCTAAAACAGGCGAGCGTAGCCAGTCCGACCAGCTTGTTGGCCTTTGTGATTGGCCTTGTGTACGCCCAGCATGGGCATGAACTAATGAGGTGAAAGACCTCTGTAGGAAGGTCACCATCCTTAGCGATTTATGATCGTTATTAGATGTCATCTCCTAGCGAATGACAACTCCGCTAGGCCAGCCTGAAGTTGAGTTGAGTTGAGATAACGAAGCCACGTGGTCCAACTTGGCTGTCGCGGCGCGAAAAACTCTTTTTGACTGATAAAGTAAGTCAGTGATTTGCTTTTACTTTATAAAACAATCTTTGAGTCAAATCGGGAGGCATAGCTTCCCTTCATCAAGATGGGAAGCTATCAGTGTCCTAAAAACCCACCTAAGTTGTAGGCATTATTTAGGCTGTTCTCTTGCCCGCTTTTCCAATTGGATTCGTTGGTAGATTTCCTCTCGGTGCACCTCAACATTCTGAGGTGCATCAGTTCCCAAACGTACCTGACCACCAATGGTGCCTAGCACCGTAATCCGTATATCGTCACCAATGCAAATCGTCTCGCCTTGGCTGCGCGTCAAAATAAGCATCCGTACTCTCCTTTTTATTAGATCGCATAGGCACCAAACAAGTGCTTAGGCAAACCTATCAAAATCTACTGACTGAAACAAACCGAAAAAGCCAGTATCGGATTAACAGCACACAACTCAGACCACCAAGCAGATAATACTAGGACATCCAACATATCCGGGGCTAACCCCGGTGAAAGCGTGAGCGTTAATTCAAGGTGTAACTCAATGAAAAACACACATAACTTTCGTATGCCTGACCAGTCCATCAATGCTTTAATCGACAGCGCTCCAAATACCCATGAGCCGCTGTCAAGCGCCGCTGATACGTCTCTGCACTATTACTGCCTTGCTTTTATGTATGCCGAAAAAGACGCAAAAGGGTCAATATATGTAGGTCTGTTGGAAGAAAAAATCACCACCAAAGTGATCACCGCCGCAAAAAACAAGATGCTAAAAAACTACGGAGCGGATCCAGATACAGCTGTTTTGACCTCAGTTTCATACCTTGGCTTCATGAAACCTAGCGAGTTCGCCCCCGATAACTGGCCTGAGGGGCTTTTGGAGTGACCCTTGACGCATTGCGTATTTCCAACACCAGCCTGACCACAATGAAAATAATAGGCATTGCAGCCATGCTGGTTGATCACTTCAACAC
>DASRMS010000142.1:0-1118 GCA_035647835.1 Oscillospiraceae bacterium | reverse complement strand
TCGAGGATCTGAAAGTCGATCTTGGTTTAGACGAGTACTATAATTTTAAGGCTATTGCTCGCGCATGGCGCAGGGGTGACAAATGAAAACACTCACAGCAGTACCAATCAGCGAGCTAATAAAAAAAGCAGGCAGCAAGCGGAAGGTGGCGCAGATTGCCGGTATTCAAAACTTGGGTAGCTTGTCTCACGAATCTGTGTTGATTGATGGTCGTATGTATCGCCCGAGCATTTCAACTGCGGATTGGGCCGAGGTTTATAAACAGCTGGTGGAGGGTAAAAACGAATAAAAACCATTGCATTGTTATCGGCAGTGCGTATAATTAGATCTGCCAGAAAAGATACTTAGTAAAAACCGTTATGCTCATCACCAGTTACTAAGACTGGCTTTTCTGGCGAAAAGGGTGAGCATAACGGTTTTTTTATGGACGATCATAAATATGAAACCAAAGAAGCTAGTCTACGGCGTGGGTAATAATGATGCAGATTATGCTGTTGTGAAGTTTGAGACGATTGATTGTGCGGATGGTAAGCGAAAGCAAAAGCAGGTTTGGACATGCCCCTATTACAAAGTTTGGAGAGACATGATTAAGAGGTGCTATTCTGCCAAATTTCAAGAGAGCCGTCCGACTTACATTGGCTGCACCGTATCAGATAAATGGCTCACGTTCAGCAATTTTACAGGCTGGATGAAAAACCAAGACTTCGAGGGAAAGCAACTTGATAAGGATTTGCTGTTTGAAGGGAATAAGGTTTATAGCCCTGAAACATGTGTGTTTGTAACAGGAGCGGTGAACAGCTTCACCACTGACAGTGGGGCAGCAAGAGGTGATTGTTTGATCGGGGCGGATTGGTATAAGCAAACAGGCAAGTTTCGATCTAAATGCTCCAACCCATTTACTAAAAAACCGGAACACCTTGGCTACTTCACATCTGAACAAGAAGCCCACGAAGCATGGGCAAAACGCAAGCTGGAGCTAGCGCACGAACTGGCGGCAATTCAAACAGATCAAAGGGTGGCTAAAGCATTGATTGATCGTTATGCGCAGCCGATGGAAAAAACAGAATAAGGTTTAGTGGTATACTGTTATCTACACGCCCGTGCGCATTGTGTGTTAC
>DASRMS010000141.1:0-3198 GCA_035647835.1 Oscillospiraceae bacterium | reverse complement strand
GCCATTGTAGAAAGAGGCTGCTTAATTATCTTTATTGCAAAAAAGCGAAACGTTTGTTTCGCTTTTTAGACTTTAGAGATGTTGCGGCCGTAGAAGATTTCTAACATTTCTTTTTTGAGCCGCTGTTTTATTCTTCGGCGTTGACTGGCAGAAAGATCTTTTTTACAAATACCAAAGAGATAATTATCTAGGTCGAACTCTTTCAGAATCATTTTAGTGTGAAAGATATTTTCCTGATAGACATTAACATCGATGGCTTGATATTTTTCTCTGGTATTACCAGGAATATAATTTTGGATAGAGTTAATTTTATGATCCATAAAATATTTTTTGCCGCTGACATCACGCGTAAAACCACGTACCCGATAGTCAATAGTGATAATGTCAGACTCAAAACTGTGAATTAAATAGTTTAGAGCTTTTAGTGGAGAAATGTGACCGCAAGTGGAAACATCAATGTCAGCACGAAAAGTACTAATGCCGTCATCGGGGTGGCTTTCCGGATAGGTATGAACAGTGATATGGCTTTTATCTAAATGCGCCACAATAGCATCCGGTAGTGGACCAGGTGTTTCATTTTGGGTATGTTCAGTGTACTGGTGCTCTTCTGGGACATGACCTTCAGCAATGAGTATCGTCACGCTGGCCCCTTGGGGGTCATAATCCTGCTTGGCAATATTGAGGATGTTTGCACCAATTATCTCGGAGACATTGGTAAGAATAGAGGTAAGTCGCTCAGCATTGTACTGTTCATCAATATACTCAATATACCCCTGACGGTCCTCTGGTGTTTTCGCATAACAAATGTCGTACATATTGAAACTTAATGATTTTGTTAGATTATTAAAACCATAAAGTTTTAATTTTTTAAAAGATTTAATTTCCATAATTCACATCCCAAAACATTTTTTATTCACTGCTAGTGATTATTTACTTCGCTGTGAGGGAGCAGATTTAACTAAAAAGTGCTACTGAGTTTTAAGGCATATCCTCCTGTAGTATATCACTCGTGCTTCATTATAAACCTACATAGACTGCTGCTACAAGATT
Organism: Oscillospiraceae bacterium; assembly: GCA_035647835.1. Taxonomy (GTDB): domain Bacteria; phylum Bacillota; class Dethiobacteria; order Dethiobacterales; family Dethiobacteraceae; genus UBA9865. The sequence goes on along the minus strand of DASRMS010000141.1, from coordinate 2,148 downwards.
AGCAAGCCATTTATTTGCACAAGCTGTCCCTTTTTACTGCTTGTTCAATAACTATTACTATAGCAGAATTTCAGAGAAAAGGAAGCCCTAATGCTTAAAAACTATCTTTGTGGAGCTAGTAAAAATATACTCTCCAAAGAGACTTGATAGCGATGCCTCAAAAACAGAAAATAGCTGCTTTGCCAATACAATAAAAGAGCTAAAACAAGAATAGCACGCTTTAGCGTGCTATTCCGTTTTAGCTAGGGGTGGATTTAGTTCTTGCAGAGCTCGCTGCAAGTTAATTAGGCCGCTGCCTTGATCGTTGTCGCCATATTCAGGCAGACGAGTTGCCGTTGCCTGCAGCAGTTGTTTTACTCGCTCTGGTGTTAATGTGGGGTCTTTTTCTAACAAAACGGCAATCGCGCCAGCACAAACGGGTGTAGCCATAGAAGTTCCTGACAGCGATAAATAGTCTATTTCTATGCGGGCTTTCTTATTCTGTTTATCCAGATAGGCACCAGGGGAGCGTAAGGCGATAATGTTAACTCCTGGCGCTACGACATCAGGTTTATTTAACTCATCTGCCGTTGGACCACGGCTGGAAAAGCCGGCTATCTGATCATCGTCGTTATCGCTGGTATTGCCATCATCAAGTGCACCAACAGTCAAAACTTTCGGGTGGTTACCAGGTGAATTAACTGTACGTGCCTCCGGTCCGCTATTCCCGGCGGCCACACAGACAATTAAACCGGAATCCCAGGCTTTTGCTACTGCTAAACCAACAGGATCATCTTGGTATGATTGGTAAGTTTCACTGCCTAAGGAGAGGTTAAGGATACGAATTTTGTAACGTGCCTGATTATCAATACACCATTGTACACCTTGAATGACTGTACTTAAAGAACCTGAACCTGTCTTACTTAATACCTTGACGCCTACAATATTTGCTTCTGGTGCCGGTGCCTTATACTTGCCTGCACTTTGCTTGCCATTGGCAGCTGCACAACCGGCGACATGAGTTCCATGGCCATTATCATCATATGGTTGCTGCTTGCTGCCAACCAAATCAACAAAGCCCACAATGCGTCCAGCAAGGTCTGCGTGATTATAAACACCTGTATCAATGATGGCAATAGTCACATCTTTACCAGTAACACCTTCTTCCCAGCCACTAGCGGCCTGCACAGTGGGGGAAGCTGTATCTAAAACGGCGTGTATTTCCTCATCATACCAGATGCGCACTACCTTTGGATCTTCTGCCAAAGCCTGCAGTGTTTTGCGATCGACCTTTGTTGAAAAGGCATGCAGTAAGGAAAGATCCTTTTGTACTTTACAACCGGTAGTTTGGCTGATCGATTGCAGGGAGAGAGTACTGGGGGCGCTGTCGTCTAGTTGGACAATCACCGGGATTTTACGCCACTTCTGGATGATATTTGTATACAAATTGTTGATAAAACATGGCGTAAAACTGGCAGGCCGGTACCAAGCCAGGATGTGTTTACGCAGTGAAGGCGCAAGCTTGGCGCCATGAGTACGAATCCACTTTACATCTTGATAAATCATCTCAACCCTCCATCATTTGTAGATACAATACAATATGAAAAGGATGGAGGTTATGCGCCAATTTGTTCTCTGTATCGGGACTATTTGAGTACGGAACTACATACTCATGAAGAGATTATCTTTTCTCTGCCAGCAAAAAAGCCGATACAATAAATGTATCGGCTTTAGAAGTTAAGCTTATTCAGGGATATGACAACCCACACAATCCTCGTAAGTTGTATTTTCGTATGGGAACATCTCATCATGTGTGGCGACAATTGGTTCGTGACAGGTTAAGCATTCAGCGTATGTACCATCTGTGGGGTGTGGGGTGCCAGGAGCACCACCATGACAATCCATGCAGTTATCACTACTAAAGGCGGCAAAATTCTCCTTATGCCACTCCCCGACTTTAGCGTGACAGTCAACACAATCCTCATCGTATTGGTCCACGCGGTGACTAACAAGATCCGGACCGGCTACCGTTTGTGCGGGAACCAGGACAGTTCCTTTAACATACCAAGCGAAGGCAGCCATAACAACTAAAGCAAGTACTAGAAAAATATTTCTGTTCATATGTCCTCCTAGATTATAAGATAAATATTCCAATGAAATATATTCTGC
>DASRMS010000140.1:0-1616 GCA_035647835.1 Oscillospiraceae bacterium | reverse complement strand
AGATAAAAACATTTTTCATTAATGTAGCCAATTCAGTTACACAGGCAATAGCTAAGATGGCAAGCAATATTGCAGGCTTGCTTGAAAGGGTTGGGATGGATAAGATGGCATCGAAGCTGAGGAGCTTTCAACAAACGATGGAAGATGCTTTTATTATCCCAAAACCAAAAGTTGATGATCTTGAGAATTCTGTTGATGAGCTTGGCAATACCGTTAATGGAACTACTACAAATGTCAATGGTTTAGCGGGTGGTTTAAATGGGCTTGGAAGTCAGGCAGAGGAGACGGCTAACGCCTTTGAAAAACTTGTTGCAGGGATGACAGCCCGGGAGGCTGTTCAAGCAACCCCGCTATATTGCCTGCCATCTTGGCTATTGCCTGTGTGACGGCATTGGCCACGTTAATGAAGAATGTTTTTATCTCATCCCAGTATTTTATGATCAAGGTTGCAGCCGCTGCAACTGCTGCAACAACTAACCCAACAGGACCGGTTAACGCTGTTATAGCTACTTTTATAAGAGGTAACATTTGTAACACCTTTCCTATCATTACTAAAAGGGGACCTATTGCAGCAACAACTCCCGCAATTTTGACTCCCATTTCCAGCACTTTAGGATCAAGCTCACGTAGTGCAGCAACAAAATCTCGTATCTTCGCTACTATTGGCGTGATGATAGGCAACAATACCTCTCCTATTTCAGTTGAAAGATTTTTGACCTCAACTGCCACTGCTCGCATTGCCCCACTTGCCGTGTCTGCTTCCCTTCCTGCTTGCCCTTGGGCTGCCCCTGTCTGCTCCCAAATAAGTGCTAAAGTCGCAGCCTGTTTTGCCTGTAAACTTAATTCTCCAGTTCCAGATGATAATCCTAATTCAAATGCTTTTTGTTTGACAAGTGCATCATTAACAGCCATGCCGTAATTATCCAGCATCGTGTTATTACCTTTCAGTGCACCTGTCAAGGCTCTAACTGCATCCTGCGTAGTGCCTCCATACATGGCAGTAAGATCACCTGCCAACTCAATAAGTTTTGCGGATTGTTTCGCTGCTTGCTCCTCTGTTAATTGACCGATATTTATTAACATCGACCCCATCAGGTTGGAATATTTCAACGCCTCTTCTTTTGCTATGCCAAAGTCAGAAGATAGGTTTTTTGCCCAGTCATTAACCGTGTCCGACGCATCTTTAAAAATTTGATCCGTCGCTCCGATTGCATCCTGAAAATCAGCAGCCATAGTGAATGCCTTACCACCAGCGACAACCAATCCAGCGGAAAGTATAGACATCTTTTTGCCAACGCCCTCAACGGCCCGCCCGATACTTGCAACGCTGACACCTATCTTCTTATCGAAAGCATCCATCTGGCTTTGTGCCTTTTGAAGGTTGCTTTCAAAGTCTTTTATATTTGCCGATATGACTGCCGTAAAACTCATTGTTGCTCTTTTTTAAGTTGTTCTATCCTTGCTTTCGCTTCTGCCCTCTCACGTCTTAGTGCCTCCATCGCCTGTTGATGCTCTATTGATTTTGTTTTCGTCTGCTTGCCGTCAAGTGGTAGATAGTCGTTAAGTGATTTCGGTAACGTCTTGTAATCCAAATGTGAACCGACCTTTGATTCAAA
>DASRMS010000139.1:0-1435 GCA_035647835.1 Oscillospiraceae bacterium | reverse complement strand
CTTTGAGTTTTAACCTTGCGGCCGTACTCCCCAGGTGGATTACTTAATGCGTTAACTGCGGCACAGAGGGAGTCGATACCCCCTACACCTAGTAATCATCGTTTACGGCGTGGACTACCAGGGTATCTAATCCTGTTCGCTCCCCACGCTTTCGCGCCTCAGCGTCAGTTGTCAGCCAGAAAGTCGCCTTCGCCACTGATGTTCCTCCTAATATCTACGCATTTTACCGCTCCACTAGGAATTCCACTTTCCCCTCTGACACTCAAGATACACAGTTTTAGATGCCAGTCCGGGGTTAAGCCCCGGGATTTCACATCTAACTTGCGTACCCGCCTACGCGCCCTTTACACCCAGTAATTCCGGATAACGCTCGCCACCTACGTATTACCGCGGCTGCTGGCACGTAGTTAGCCGTGGCTTATTCTACAGGTAATGTCATTTCTTTCTTCCCTGTCTAAAGAAGTTTACAACCCGAGGGCCTTCCATCCTTCACGCGGCATTGCTGGGTCAGAGTTGCCTCCATTGCCCAATATTCCCCACTGCTGCCTCCCGTAGGAGTCTGGGCCGTTCTCAGTCCCAATGTGGCCGTTCGACCTCTCAGTCCGGCTACCGATCGTTGTCTTGGTAAGCCATTACCTTACCAACTAACTAATCGGACGCGAGCCCGTCTTTTACCGATAAATCTTTCATCAAGTGATGATGCCATCTCTTGATAATATCGGGTATTAGCCAGGGTTTCCCCAGGTTATCCCCGTGTAAAAGGTTGGTTGCTCACGTGTTACTCACCCGTCCGCCACTAAGTTAGTCAGTGCTTCAAACCTAAGTCTTCCACTCCGGTAACTCCGTTCGACTTGCATGTGTTAGGCATGCCGCCAGCGTTCATCCTGAGCCAGGATCAAACTCTCATTTTTATTATATAATGAGAGCGTCTAGCTCTTATTACTTTGTACATTCGCTTTGCTCAATTTATTAACTTGAGTCCGTCTCATGTTTTGTCTGCTGTTCAATTTTCAAGGTCCGTTGGTCGCACCCGTTTTTTGAGTGCTTGACAATAATAGCAAACACTTTTTTTATTGTCAACCAATTTTCTGATTCTTTTCTAACTTTATTCGGTCTTCTAACAACATCGCCGGGCGTTTAGCCGTAGGAGAGTATGTTATACGGTTTTGTATTATTTACTTTGCTTGTATTTTTATATAGTCCGTACTTAAAGCAGCACCGATTGCAGTTGAAAATCTTGCTTTTTCAGGAAAAACTATATTTGCGTTGTATAGCTCCATGAACTGCTCTAAAGCTTCTTGACCTTTTTGAATATGAACAACCGATCCTACAAAAACAATGTTATTAACTTTTTTTAATCTAGCTGCAAGAACTGCCATGGTACCAATAGATTGAAAAACCATATTAACTACTCCACAAGCGAGATCTTGAGGAA
>DASRMS010000138.1:0-22819 GCA_035647835.1 Oscillospiraceae bacterium | reverse complement strand
TTTAATTCTAAATATATAATCAGCTTTGACGACTTTAAGAAGGAATACCCGCCAGTAGATGCGCGTGTTGAGCCATTAATGCGTGCAGCCTATGAAAAATATACCAACCTCATAGATCGTAGCCGCATGTAAAGTAAAGAGATCATAAATGCTTCAAAGGATCAAGGCTGCTTCGAATTCGAAGCAGCCTTTCTTGTTCCAGCTTCTTAATAAATGAAAAGGAAGGTGGGGTTGAAGTGCGTCTTTGTTGTTGAGGTAATCATTTTAACGGCACTTAGGGGTACAAAAATCAGTAAAAGTAGCATATAATTAAAACAAGTCTTCATGGTAAGGGGGTGACGTAATGGCAATTCAGATACTAACAGATAGTGCCGCAGATTTACCTTTAAGCATCATTGAGGAGTATGGCATAGACATAGCGCCCCTGCATATTTACGGTGACGGAGAGGAATATCTTGATGGTAAGGATTTGCTGTCGCCGCAAATGCTGAACGCGATGCGCCAGGGGAAAGTATTTAAAACTTCTCAAGTTGATCCGGCTACATTCCTGGAGTATTTTAAGCTTTACGCAGCACGCGGGGATAGTTGTATTTATGTTGGTCTTAGTTCAGAATTGTCTTCTACTTATCAGTCAGCAGTATTAGCACAGAAGGAAATCCAAAAAACATACCCTGATTTTACAGTGCACACCGTGGATACAAAATGCGTTTCGCTGGGGCAGGGTTTAGTTGCATCTAAAGCAGCTCAATTAGCTAAGGAAGGTAAGTCAATACCTGAAATTTTAGCAAGCGTGGAGTTTTACGCCAAACATATGGAGCATATCTTTACCGTGGATAATTTAGAGTATCTTTATCGTGGGGGCAGAGTTAGTCGTGCTACAGCACTAGTTGGCGGGATTTTGAACATCAAGCCAGTCCTACAAGTTGCTGAAGGTAAACTCGTTCCTTTGGAAAAGTTACGCGGCAAAAATAAAGTCTTTCGCCGCCTGGTAGAGCTGATTGGTGAAAAAGGTGTTGATTTAGACACTCAAACCATTGGCATTAGTCATGGTGATGATCTGGAAAATGCAGCTAAATTAAAAAAACTAATTCAAGAAGCCTATGGCTGCACTGATATTATTATTAACCCGATTGGTTGTGTGATCGGTGCCCATGCCGGCCCGGGGACTTTAGCACTTTTCTTTCTTAACAGCAAACCGTAATTACAATCGCCAATGCTCTGCGTTGGCGATTTTTAAAAACGAATAGTTAGCTGTGCTGCAGGGAATGGGTGACCATTCCTATTTTTGTCTGTGTAAATTGGGTAAAGTGCAGGGTATATGATATAATTAGCAGTTAGATACGAAAGTGAGCGGGAGGCAGTATTTGCTGCTGGGTTGGAGGAGTCGGAGATGGCAAGAAATATTTTTGGTAAAACATGGTGGTCCCGGGCTTGGCTTGAGGCCCTAACTGAAATTGATTATCGTAACCGTCTACCACGAGGCAGAAAGTATGCTGCTGACGGTGCTGTTACTAAAATTGAGGTTAATGACGGTTTAGTACAGGCGCGTGTTCGAGGGCGCCGTTATATACCATATAAAATTACTTTGCACCTAAAACCATTTAGCTCTGCAGATGTGACTAAACTGGCAGATATTTTAAGTAAAGATGCGCTGCTTACGGCTGAATTGTCCGCGGGTAAACTACCTGAAGACTTACCTGCCCTCTTAACAGCAGCTGGGCTAAGTCTTTTCCCAGGGGAGTGGCAGCAAATAAAAGCAGCATGTTCGTGTCCCGATGGGGCTAATCCCTGTAAGCATGTGGCCGCTGTCTTCTATATTTTGGCTAATGAAATTGATAAAGATCCCTTCGTTTTATTTGAACTGCGCGGCCTCAAACGCAGGGACTTGCTGAAGATGGCTGGCTTCACTAATAGTGAAAGTCAAGCTAAAGCATTCATTCCTTTAAGTGAAGCAACATGGTCTACTAAAGTACCAGCCGAGTTTTCTGTGGCTGAACTTGCCAGTCGTAAAAATGCAGCGGCAACCTTATTTACACTTTTGCAGGAGGAGCCAGTATTCTATGGTGAGGGGAATTTTAAAAGCATCCTTTACCAGGCTTACCAAGGTTTAGCACAGTATATTGATAAGGTAGAGATACCAAAAGACTCGCTGATACCACAGGAGGCCTTTGTGCGCCTGTTATGGAATCAGGAGCAGTTTGCCCATCCTTTAGAGCAGATTACTGCGGTAATTTATAATAGTGGCCATAAACTAACAAATGGTGCTAGTACAAATCGCACTGTGCCCATGCTAGAGGAGGGAAAGTTAGTTTTAAAAAGGATAAAGGGTCGAATAATTTCCCTAAAATATTTATTATGGCTATTTTTACAATCACCATTGTTACTAGAGGGTTCCTCAGAAGTAGTATTTTTAAGTGCAGCTGCCTCGGTGGCCTTAGTTTTAGTGCAAACATCACTATTTGTCCCTGAGGTTGTCGCTTCCAAGGAAGGTCGTTTTATTGTACGCTATCGGCCGCGTACAGAAGATCTCGAGGTACAGGCGGTAGTGGAGCAGTTGGCATTAATGCTGCCACCTACTTTAGGGTACCGGGGATGCGATCATTCGGTGTTAAGCGGCCAGTTGGCCGCAGAAGAAGTCTTGGCTTTATATTTTGCCTGTTTAGTGCAGGATGTTGATGAATTACCTGCTTGGGATAAGCTGTCGTGGGTATTTTTTGGGACAGACGTTTATCTGCCACAACGATTTGAGGAAAGACAAACAGGTCAGTCTGTAGCCGCTTGGTTAACTCCTTTATCAGTAGCCGCAGGCCGTTTTATTCCTGTGGTAAGAGTAGAAGTGCCAGTTGGCAGGCAGAAAAAATTCCGCGTTTATTTAGAAGTGGAAGATCGTCATCAATCTTTATCGGCAATAGTGCCGCTAGCGGATTTGTATGAAAAAAGAGCTGTATTTAATGCTAGTAGTGGGGAAGTCTTGGCACAGGTAGCTAAACAGGTAGCAGTTGCTGCTGAATATGCGCCGGAGTTAAAAGAACTCTTAGCACAAAAAGGTAGCCCGCTGCTATTGAGCGGCCCAACCTTAGTGCAATTTTTAAGCGCAGGACAAAATATTTTAGCGATGTTGGGCATCCCCATTTTGCTGCCGAAAGAAATTCGTTCTGTGGTCGCATCCAAGTTGGTCTTAGCCGCCAAAACCACAACACATGCCGTCTCCTACCTGTCGCTAAATGAAATACTTGATTTCTCCTGGGAGGTTGCCCTCGATGAAATGCGTTTAAGTAAAGACGAATTTCTCTCTTTAGCAACAAGTGCTGAAGGGGTTGTGCGTTACCGGGATCAATACCTGCTTTTAGAGCCGGCAGAAGTGACACGTTTGTTAGCACAATTACAAAAGCCGGCGCCGAAATTAAGCAGTGGGCAAGTATTACGAGCCGGCTTAACGGGAGAGACAGATGGAGCTCTTTTTGCCATGGATGAAACATTACAAAGTATAATGGCAGAAATCCACTCTGTCCGTGAAATCTCAACGCCCACTGGCTTGCAGGGAATATTACGTCCCTACCAAGAACGGGGTTTCCGTTGGTTATATAGCAACTGGGAGCGTGGGCTCGGCAGCTGTCTAGCTGATGATATGGGTTTGGGCAAAACTGTGCAAGTGATTACTCTCCTGCTTAAACTAAAGGAGGACGCTAAACTTAGACCACCGGCGCTAGTGGTTTGTCCTACCACACTTTTAGGAAACTGGGAAAAAGAATGTGCTCGTTTTGCCCCGCAACTACGTATCGCCATTTGTCATGGTCCAGACCGGCAGTTAGAAACAACAAAAGCGGACCTCATTCTTACTACCTACGGGGTTGTGCGTAATGATTGTGCAGATTTTGCTCGTATTCGTTGGAGTTTGTTAGTCATTGATGAAGCACAGAATATCAAAAATGCCGATAGTGGTCAGGCTCAAGCACTCAAGCAATTAACTGCGGCCGGGTTTGTCGCTATGAGTGGTACGCCGGTAGAGAACCGGCTTGATGAACTGTGGAGTATTTTTGATTTTATGCTGCCAGGATTTTTAGGTTCCCGGTTAAACTTTGCGCGTTCCTTTGCTGTCCCCATTGAAAAATACCGTGACCAGACACGAGCAGCCCTGTTGCGCAAAGCAACGTCGCCGTTTGTTTTGCGGCGCATGAAAACTGACCGGTCCGTGATTACTGACTTACCAGATAAAATTATTAAAAATGAGTTTTGCCGTTTAACCCCAGCACAAACAGCCCTTTATCAAGAGGTGCTGCAGCAAGAGATAGCAGAGATTGCTGACAGCTCTGGGATGACCAGAAGAGGGCGGATTTTACGTTTAATGACTTGGTTAAAGCAGATTTGCAACCACCCAGTCCATTTTGCCCGTAAAGGTGTAGTGAGTTCTGCAGAATCTGGTAAGGCGGAGTTGGCTATTTCACTGCTGCAGCAAATTATTGCAGATGGAGAGAAGGCCTTGATTTTTACGCAATATCGTGCCATGGGAGAACTGCTGGTACAAATGATTAGAGAAGAAATAGGCCTGACCGTTTCCTTTTTTCATGGGGGTTTGCAAAGAAAAACACGCCAACGTTATATTGATGCTTTCCAACAAAAAGATGGCTGTCCCTTACTGGTGGTATCCTTAAAAGCAGGTGGAACAGGTCTAAATCTGACCGAAGCAACACATGTTTTGCATTACGACTTATGGTGGAACCCAGCTGTAGAAGATCAGGCTACCGATCGAGCCTACCGGATCGGGCAGGATAAAAACGTTACTGTACACAGGTTTATCAGCTTGGGTACTTTAGAAGAAAAGATCGATGCAATGTTAACAGCTAAAAAGCAACTGGCAGAAATGACCGTTTCGGCTGGCGAAACCTGGCTTACAGAAATGACCAACGAACAGCTGCGAGAAATCTTTACCTTCCAGGACATTGAAAGATAACTTTTTTGGGGCACAAAAAAACTCGCTCTCTCGTGGGAGCGAGTTTTAAATTCTGTGGGTCACTACTTAGCTTGTAAATTAAAAAGTACCGCGGGATCGGGTAATGGTGAAGAGGTTAATTTCCATTTTCCTTCTTCTAAAACTAGCTTCACAACGTGTTCAGTATGTGTATCAGGTGTGTCGACTAAAACTGCCGTGAAAATAGTTTCAAGTGCGGCGTCAATTTCGTTTTCTGCAGCATGACTAAGAGCTAAAGAAAAGACTTCACTTAACGCTTCAGTCATGAAATTGCCCAGAAAGTTATCTAGCTGCGGCCAGGTTACCGTAACGTTGACAGTAGCTTGGCTGCCATTAATTTCGTGGCTAGTGGGGGTAATAGTAATTCGCTGCAAAAACAAGGCGGTCTTGGCATCATCAACAAACTCAGCACTATTATCAGGCCATAGCTTTTTAAGCCAACTTTCTGTAGCTTCGTTGGGTTGAATATATGCGGCTGCTTCAGCAGCATTACCATTAACAACTGCCTGCCAATAGTCTTGTACCGTTAACTCAGGGTTCGGCGGGCCGCATGCGGTAAGCAGCAGCAAGGCGAGCATTAGTAAAGCCAGCTTAACTTTATGCTGTAACATCGTATCACTCCTCGTCTGGTAGAGTTACATTTTGACATTGTCTAGCCGATCTCCTGCTGGAGATTTTGCTTTCGGAAAGCAGCAGCCAGAAATTTAGCTACTAAATGTTTGACTATTCAGATAATCTTTGTTAGTTTAAAGGTAGAGGAGTCAAAGAAAGAAGGGATAGTTTGAAAAAAACCATTATCGTCATGTCGGCAGCTGTGGTCGTTTTATCCATGCTTGCCTACCTGCAAGGAGGCACTGCTTTAGTTGGCGCAGGTTTTTTGATTGGTGTGCGCATGATGTGGAGTGTCTTGCCAATGCTGGTGGCAGCCTTTGCGCTGAATGGCTTGGTTCAGGTTTTAGTAAACCGCGATAAAATCACTACTATCTTAGGCAAAAGCGCTGGTGTTAAAGGTATGCTGCTGGGTTCTTTGGGTGGAGGTTTATTGCCAGGCGGTCCCTACGTTGTTTATCCCCTAATTTCATCCTTTATGGGAACCGGCGCTGATGCGGCAACCATTATGGCGCTGGTAGTTGGTAAAAGTCTTTTAGATCTGGCGCGCCTCCCGCAGGAAGCAGCTTTCCTAGGTACGAAGGTTATGGCTATTCGCTATGGCATTACTTTCACTTTTCCTCTGCTGGCAGCAATCTTAACGAAAATCTTCTTTCCCAAGCTAACAGAGGAGCTTGCTACTTTTCGTAAGCAACTTGAAAAGCAGGAGGAGGCGGCTAAGGAGTGAAATCACAAACCATGCTTTTGGGTAGTTTAGCCTTGCTCCTGTTTATTATCGGTTTACGCCGTAAAGATGGCAGCCATAAAAAGGGTTTGCAGTTGGGAGCGAAAGTGTTCTACAGCTACCTGCCGGTGTTAGTTCTTGCTTTCTTTCTCGCTGGGTTATTACAAGTTGCTTTGCCCACTACTTTAGTACGTAATTGGCTAGGGGCAGAGTCAGGCTGGCGTGGTATCTTTGTGGGTGCATTTTCCGGTTGGTTGTTTGCCACAGGTCCATATGCCGTGTTTCCGATCATTGCTTCCATGATGCATAGCGGTGCCAGCATTGGTACAGTAATTGCTTTATCTACTAGCTGGGCACTGCTTAGTTTATCGAAGCTGCCTTATGAGTTAGCTATTTTAGGGCCTCGCTTTACCTTGACCTTAAAAATTGTGACCTTTTTAATGCCTCTATTGGCAGGGTTCCTAGCACAGGTGCTTTTCGGCAGCGTGGTTATTATCTAAGATCCCCAACTTTAACGGGAGAGTTCTGTCCATAATAAAAGAACTTTAGCGCTTAGCAGAAGAACCACGCGACCTCCCTGCGTGGTTCTTCTTGCCTGTTTAGGCATAGTTAGCGGGCGCTGCCGCCGCCGCCGCCGAAACCGCCGCCACCACCACCGCCGCCGAAGCCACCGCCGCCGGAAAAACCACCACCGCCGCCGGAGCCAGAAGAAGGGGGGCTGGAAGCAATGCGCACTGTTTCGTTAAAGGACTGATTGAGTTTATCAAAACTGCGTGTCATGGCAGCAAAAGAAGCCGCCCGGTAAGCACCACTATACATGAACCAGCCATTGCCAAAGGATTGGCCGTCACTTTCCAAGGGGAAGACTAGCTGCAATTGTTTGATTACTTCTTTAGCTACGCCGAGTGTAATGGCATAGACCATGTAGTGTTCCCAGATAACTAGTGAAGGGAGCTCATGGCTTTCCATATTGGAGAAGTCCAATAAAAACTTCCGGAAGGCACGCCAACGCACAAATTGCTCTACACCATTGCGTGAACGTCTGTTTAGAGAAAAACCAGAGATGACGATAATTATCCCACCAATGATGAAAGCTGGTGTGAGTAAGTTAGCCATCAGTAGACCTAAAGGCAGCATCAAAATTCCTACGACGATCACAATGCCTTTGACTAGATTAACGCTTGTATCGAAAAAGTCTAATTTCCCGCTTTGGGCAGAGACAGTATTCTGCCAATCTGTCCAAAAAGAGCGGAAGCGGGAGGCGTGTTTTTTGGCATAGTCCTCCAACTCGTCAAAGGTAAAAGCATTATCTTTACTGACCCGCGTGAAGAGAAAGTCCAACAGCTGCTCTTCGTGTTCGGCTAAAGAAGCTTGTTTAGCTGTGCGTATGACTCGGTAGTCTTCTTTTTTGCTGCCAAAGAAAATGCTGCGTTTTTCCACAACCACCTCTTCAATTTGCAGGAACCCTTTGCGTGCCAAATCTATTAATGTTGCCGTTAAATCTTCGGTAGTAGTTTTACCGAAGCGCCACAGTACACCTAGTTCAGCTGGTGTATAATCTGCTGGCAGTTCACGGTAATAATCGCCAGAGAAATTTGGCTTGAACTCTTTCCCGTAACGGTACCAAGCCCAGAAAGCAAAGCCGCTGCTGCCAAGCAAAATAAAGGCAGCTAGGTAGGGCAGCAAGGGTGACTGCCGAGGAATGATTGGCAGTGGACGCCAATCATTTTCATTGTCGACTTCTTGTTTGGCCTCTTCGCGTTCCCGGTTGGCTTGGTCGGCCCACTGTTCTTCTTCAGCTAAAATATCCGGGAGAGCAGCTTTGCCGGTAGAATGGGTAGCTAGGGGAACTAGTGAAGGAGGAAAGGTAACGCGTCCTTCTAAAAAGGTATAAGCCGGTAAAGGCTCGATTTCCCAGGTAATAAGGTCATTTGCAGGTATTTGCACCTCACCGTACAGTGGACCATGTCCCCAGGCTCGTATTTCATTCACCGCAGCTTTTTCCGGTAAATGTAGGTTTACCTTTACTTGATGGGCGGCTACTTCCCATTCACCACCAATAAATTGGTAATACAGCTCGGCAACATCATCATGAACTTGCACTACATCATTAACCCGATAACGCACCGTAAAAGTACGGTTTGTATTGGTGGCATCAAAACTCCAGTCAATGAGAAACCTGTCTGCTTCGTCCTTAATCATGTAAGTACCAGCAGGGCCATATTCAGTGCCCGGGTTAAAAGTATAAGTAAGATTATTTTCGGCTACTTCCACATTACTAATGGTAATAGGGTTTTGTGTTTTTATCCAAAGCGAGAGTCCGTGAAAAGTACCATTAAAGTTGACCGTGCGTTGTTCAGTTACCCACATATCACCTTCCGGTGTTATCTCCGCCTCAATAGTAATTTGCGGAAAATCATATGATCGTGCCCAAACCTGCTGCGGCATTATTAAAAGCAGACAAAAAATCAGCAGCAGCAGTGAACAACGAGATGACAATTGACGTTTCTCAGGCATAGCGCATCAGTCAAATTTGACATTGACCGGATTACGAGCATCCGCGTCACTGTCTAAATTAAAGTATTCCGCAGCATGAAAGCCAAGCATACCAGCAATCAGTACTGTGGGGAACACTTCACGTTTTGTATTGTATTTTTGTACAGTGTCGTTATAGAACTGGCGGGAAAAAGCTATTTTATTTTCAGTAGCACTTAACTCCTCTTGCAGCTGTTTGAAGTTGCTATCTGCTTTTAATTGCGGGTAGTTTTCTGCCAGCGCAAAAAGTGACTTCAGTGTGCCGCTCAACATGTTTTCTGCTCCGGCCTGCTCCTGGACGGTCGTTGCGGCCATAGCTTGGGTGCGAGCTGCTGTAACCTTCTCGAATGTTTCGCTTTCATGTTTTGCGTAGCCTTTGACAGTATTCACGAGGTTAGGTATTAAATCGTAGCGTCGGCGTAATTGGACGTCGACTTGAGCCCAGGCGTTTTGTACGCGCTGCCGCAGGGCAACCAGGCCATTATAGCTAGTCATCACAAATAGTCCGATAACGATAATGGCGCCGATTAGATATGGCATGATCATCACTCCCAAAATTAGATTTATATTAACATATTAACTTAGCGTACGGTTTACTCCTGCAAGAATATACGCAAGTATAAAATAAATTAGTAGTTTTACTTTATCGTACTAAAATATTAATAATTACCGGCCTTAATTGTGGTAATATTTTGACTACACCCCTGAGAGGACACGTAATGCTTTTTTACTGTGGTAGCGCTGAGAGCCGCTGGGTGGTGTAAGGATCGAGAGCCTTGTACTAAAAGTAAGAAAGGGATGACGAAGGAGATGAGTTGATTGACTTTAATAGGACTGTTGGAGCGTATCGCCGAGGCTAATAAGATGATGTTTGGGCAGCATGGGAAGAGGCGTCTGACTCCCGGCAGTCTTCATGAGTTTAGTTCAAGGCTGCAGCTGCCTTACGTCTCCGTAGCAAATAGCCTACATGATGAAGGGGATGGATGGTTAGAAAATAACTGTAGTTAAAATGTTACTAATAATTGTGGGCGAATTAGGCAAAGCCGCCAAAATTGTTTGGTGGCTTTGCTTAGTCACTCTCTTTATTTCTGCAACCAGGTGGCAATATCAGTAATCACTTCTTGTGCAACGTTGCCAGGCTCTTCATATTCCGCAGGCAAGCTCGGCTGCTCACCTTTGATAAACAGATGATTAAGACCGGGATAGCTTTTAAGTTGTACCCCACTTTGTTCACCGATAGTTTGCTGCCATTTAGCAAAATCAGTCATGGTAACTTGGTAGTCACGTTCTCCTTGCAAAATAAGCATGGGTAAATTCAGATTTTTGGCTGTTTCAGCTGGATTGTAGCTGCGCAAGTCTAACCAGTAACTGGCGGGGGCATTGAAGAGCTCAGTAGGGGGAGTGGAAGGAGAAAGGTTGGGGTCCTGAATGTTTACAATTTGTGCTTCAAGCTGGCGGATGCTGGCAGCCTCCTGCTCTGTGGTACTGCCGTCAGCATTGGCGAGATATTTAGTCTGCTCTAAAATTAGTTCCTCTAACGGGCGGGTGGGGCCAGCCAGGATGACGAGACCAGCGAGCTTATCCTCGGCAGCAGCACCGATTCGTGGTGCTAACATACCGCCTAAACTATGCCCAAGTACATATATCTTTTTTGGGTCAATCTTTTTCTGCTGAGAGAGCAATTCCACGGCGGCCAAGGCATCAGCAATGGTTTCTTCTTGCACCGTGAAGTTGCTGAGTGCTGCTAATTTATCAGGATAAACTTTCGTACGTTTGTCATAGCGTAACACGGCAACGCCTTGGCTAGCCAACCCCCAGGCTAAATCTTTGAAGGGCTTGACTGCACCATTGATACCGATAGTTTCATCTCGGTCATTAGGGCCTGAACCGTGTACCAGCACGACAGCCGGGAAAGGCCCGCTGCCTTGAGGTATGGTAAGGGTGCCGGGAAGAGCCCACTCCTCACCAATCGTGACCTCTATTTCCTCCAGCTTGGCAGGGTGAGCATAGGGCGGTGTTTTATAGGCTGTAGTTTGATTTTGTGCTGGGACAAAGTAAAGTCCGCTAATACGTTTATCTTGGTTAAAAGTTATACGGATATCAAGTAGGTTTTGTGCAAAGCGAGCAGTGACAATCGCAATTTCGGCTTGTCCCATATCTTCAGTGCGGGTCTCAGTGATGGACTGAAAAGCTCCAACTTGTTCTTCTACTGTTTTCCAGACTTCTTCCAGTCTACTTACGGGTAATTCCTTTTTCATGACGGTATCAAAAAAGCCGACGGCGCTGGTGAAATCCTCGTTTTTTAGTTTAGCTACAAATTCATTTGCTAAATCGGCAATTTCACCTTCTTGTGGCGGCAAGGTCGGCGCTGGATCTTTGTTACAGGCTACAAGCAATAAAGTAAATAGTAAGAGGACTGCTAATAATTTTATCTTCCTCACTATCCTTCACCCTTTCCTAAACTACGCTAATCTTATATTCTTTATTTTCAAGCCTTTACCTGCATAGCTAGAATTATGTACCAAGTAACGTTTTGCCCTTATTTGCCGGTAAGCATTGCCCTCCTATGTATGTACTAAATGTTTTGTGTGATGCTGTGCTAAAAATAAGAGGAGCTAGCCGTGGGCATAGCTCCTCATCTAAAGACGTCGTTAAATTTATTGGTTATCGTTTTTAAGACCGCGGGGGATTAATGCATATTCAAGTTTACCCAGCAGAAAATCTGCAGTTAATGCCATTACGGCTGCCGGTACGGCACCGGCAATCAACATATAGTTGCGGAATAGCTGTAAGCCACGGACAATAAAGACCCCTAACCCACCAGCTCCGACATAGGCAGCGAGGGTACCTGTACCGATGCAGGTAACGGTAGCTGTACGGATACCTGCCATAATAACACTAAAGGCAAGTGGTAGTTCCACCATCCGCAAACGCTGCATATTGGTCATGCCCATGCCTGTGGCAGCTTCCTTGAGCGCCGGATCAACATTCCTAATGCCGATAAAGGTGTTGCGCAAAATAGGCAGCAGTGAATAAAGGAAAAGCGCAGTAATGGCTGGCTTATAACCAATGCCCAGTCCCATGACGATCATCAGTGCCAGCAAAGCCAAACTAGGGATGGTTTGCAGCATACTGGTAACACCTAAAGCTATCTTTTCTATCCATTTATAGCGTGTGGCTAAAATGCCGAGGGGTACGGCGACTAAGATGGCGAGGGAGACTGGGATTAACACCAAATAGAGAAGATGTTCCTGCAGGACGGTGATGAATTGTGCGGGGTCGCTAGCGATAAATGTATATACTTTGGCAAAGATAGAAATACGATCTGGCATCTAAACGACCTCCTTTTCCGTAGCAGGCAGCAGCTCATGGGGTGCATCCAATCCTGGCCACATTACATCTGTTAAAATATCAACTAAACTGGATCTAGTCATGAGGCCGCGCAATTTATTATCCTCATCAATGACTGGCAGGTAGCCGACATTGTATTGCGCCATCAAATGTACAGCTTCACGCACAGTTTGCCCTGTTTTTACAGCAGCTGGGTGAGGTACAATATACTTCTCGATAGTCCCGCCCTTTTTTAAATCAGCCTGTAAATTTTTTACAGACAGCACGCCAACCAGATGTTCCAAATCGTCTACAACCATCAAGCCATCAACATGACGCATACGCATGCGTTCTAATGCTTCAGCTAAACCACGATTATACTCAATAGTAACAGGATCAGAGATCATTACTTCTTCTACTTTCACTGCATCTGGTGAACGCAGCAGTCGATCTTTCCCCAGGAAACTAGCTACGAATTTGTCAGCTGGGTTCCGTAGAATTTCATCAGGTGATGCTGTTTGCACAATTTCGCCATCACGCATCAGAACAATACGATCAGCAAGTTTAAGTGCCTCATCCATATCGTGGGTCACAAAAATAATGGTTTTACGCAGTTGGGCTTGTAATTTTTTTAGTTCTCCCTGTAATTGATCTCGTGTGATCGGATCCAGGGCGCCAAAGGGTTCATCCATTAAAATAATCTTAGGGTTGGCGGCCAACGCACGCAAGACACCAATTCGTTGCTGCTGGCCGCCAGATAATTCTTTGGGATACCTTGCCATATAGCTAGCAGGGTCCATGCCCACCATCTCTAACAGCTCTTTTACCCGAGCTATCTGTTTTTCTTTATTCCAGCCTTGGAGTTTACTGACCACGGCAACATTTTGGGCAATTGTCATGTTGGGAAAAAGACCAATTTGTTGAATGACATAACCAATACCGCGACGCAGCTGCACCGGATCTTGACGCATAATGTCTTCACCGTTGACATAAATAGTACCGCTTGTAGGGTCAATTAAACGGTTAACCATTTTTAGCGATGTTGTTTTGCCACAACCAGAGGGTCCAATTAAGGTAACTAATTCACCTTCCTTGATCTCCAAGTTAAGGTTGTTAACAACAGCCACATTGTTGTATTTTTTTGTAATATTTTCAAAACGAACCATCAGCTTTCCCTACCTCTCTTGATAGAATTAGGTCTTATGCTTGATGTTTACTCCCGGCAGCTAATTTTCTCAAATATTTTATTGACTGATGTGAACCCAAGACTAACAGGATATCTCCTTCAGCTAATTTGATATCTGCACCGGGAGAGATCTGCCAGCGTCCATGATGTTTAATTGCTGTTACCGTTGCTCCCGTAACAGTGCGCAGTTGTGCGGTTTGCACGCTCTCCCCGATGAGTGGTGAGTTTGGACCCACCGTAATCTCCTCAGCATTATGCATATTTTTCAGCATACTGTCTTTAAAACCAACGATTTCTTTAACTAATCTTTCGATTTCAAGATTAAGTTGATCACGCTCTTTGCTGAGAGCAGTCAGACGGCGTTCCATAGTGGCCAACGCATTGTGCTCCTTAAAATCGTCAGCAAAAAGCTGCGCTGCGGCCCGGGAAAGAATAATAGTGCCGCTATTAGGAATTACATCGACAACTTGTTTGGCGCTTAATAGTGCGAGTGCTTTACGCACAGTCTCCGGCGAAATACTATATTTGCTGGCAAGTGTCGTACGTCCAGAAATTTTTTCTCCTTCAAGGTAAACACCTCTAGTGATATCGCGGGCAATAATCAAGGCGATTTGCTCATAACGTGCAAAATCTTTTCTCTCTAAATGCTCGCTACGTGTGTCCAATTTGAGCTCCTCCTTTTACCGACAATCTCATTTTATTACACAGGTTGGCGGTTTGTCAAGACCATAATGATGCATAATAGTAAATAAATGCAAGCGCCGAGGTAAAGCAAAAGCAGCGGCACAGCAGGAATTTTAGGCTCGCTGGTTGTATATAAAAATAGTAGGTAACGGGGAGGGAATTTCGATGTTTACTGAACAAGAAGAGCAAATATTAACTTATGTGATGGGACTGCTGCACTATTACGGTGCAGCTTATTGCTCAGATTTATATGAAAGAGTGGAGGAGCAGTTACAGGTTGGCTGGAGTAAAGAGGACTTTCACCGGTTGCTGGAGCGAACAGTGTTAAACGATAATCATCCCTATGTCATGGAGCTTGAGGATGAAATCTGTTTTGATTTTGAAGTTGATGATAGCGAGTGGGTCTTAGCCCAACAACAGCAACAGGCCGCCCTTGACTTCCGACCGGTAAATGAACGTGAAGCAGCGTGCCTGCTCGAGGATCGGCATTTACTGTTGTGGTCTGACAGTGAGGAGGCTTTTTATGCTTGGCTCGAAGCTCGTTGTGACGATAGTGATCTAGCCCTGACTGTTTTTTTGGAATATGCGTCACTGCTAAAAAATGGTTTGACTCCGTTAGCCTTAGCGCAAAAGCTAGTTCAGCAGCTGGCAGTGATGCAAACAGAAATACAGGAAGTAGCGGAACTTGTCTTAAAATTTGCTGCCGCGACACCGATGTGGACGCTAAAAGGCTGGCGCCCTAATGAATTGCCGCTATCTTCTTTAGTAAAGTGATACTAAAAGCGTGTCAGGTAAGCTGCCGGGACACGCTTTTGCTGTTTTGGATTAGATAGGAAATTATATCAATCTTGAATTGCTTTCTTTTCTTGCCGCTGGGGTTTTTTCAGGGGAATGCCAAAAGTATCAGCGAATAGTACTATTAAATTTCATTAGCAGGCTTGGTTACTTAAACTGCGTTTGCTGCCGCTCACTGGGTTAGGCCTACCCCAACAGCACAAGAGAGACGCAGCATTTAAAAAAACAGGAAGCGTCTTTCTTGTGCTGTTGGAAGGAAACAAGCAGCTTTATAGCTAATGTAACCTGTGAGAAACAAGTTTCATAATGGAGGTGATCTCTTGTTAAAAGTTCTGCATACAGGAGATTTACATTTAGGTATCATGCATACGACGCGGAACTATCCCGAAGAACTGCGGCAAAATTTAGTACAGGCGCGTTTAACTACGCTTGCCAGACTAGTGGAGCAGGCCAATCAAACGTCCTGCCACCTATTTGTCATTGCCGGTGATTTGTTCAACAGCCACAATGTAACCAAAGAATTAGTTTTAGAGACTATTCGTATCTTAAATAGGTTTACTGGAGCTTGCGTAGCGGTTTTGCCAGGCAACCATGACTTTTATACTGAAATGATCACATTATGGCAAACCTTTTTAGATCAGGCACCGGAACAGATTATTTTACTTTCCCAGCAAAAACCTTACCCCCTGCAGGATTTTGGTTTAGATGTAGTCCTCTATCCAGCACCATGTGATCGCAGGCATAGCGCCACAAACCGTTTGGGCTGGCTTGCTGAACTGACAGAGCAACCTGCTGGTAAGTGGCATTTAGGGGTAGCACATGGAACGCTCCGTGGTATTTCGCCAGACCTTGATGATAGCTATTTTCCCATGGAGCGAGATGAATTGCTGCGTACAGGTCTCCAGCATTGGTTTCTTGGTCATACTCATAGCCGGTACCCTGATTTAGAGCAGACAGAAGAGACTGGCTTTGCCTACTGTGGCACACCTGAACCTGATGGTTTTGATTGCAGCCACTCGGGCTATGCCTGGCTAACTACATTTAGTGATGGTAAAGTTCTAAATCAGTCTTTGGCCACAGGACAGTATCAGTTTGCAGAAAAATCATTAGAAATTCGTGATTTAGCTGCAGTGGAAAAGTTTTTTACAGAAATTGCGGCTGAAACTTTACTGCTGAAACTATCTCTAACAGGTCGCCTGCCGCGGGAAGAATATCAACAGCGTGCTGGCCTACTCAAGCAATGCGCCACTAAAGTCGCTTATTTGGAATACGATGACAGCTTATTAAGGATGGAGTTATCTGCAGCTAGTATCGCTGCAGAATTTCCAGTAGGCTCTTTTCCCCATCTCTTGCTAACTTCTTTGGCTGATGCTGGTGACCGGGAAGCTTTACAACTAGCCTATGAGCTGGTAAAGAAGGTGAAAAAATGATCCTTAATACCGTTAAACTATCTCCGTTTGGCGGTATTAATGGCCGAGAAGTTCAGTTTAAGCCGGGCTTAAACGTAGTCGTGGGCCCCAATGAAGCAGGCAAAAGTACGATGGTCAATGCGCTTTTTGCCGTTTTATTTTTACCTACTAATTTAGCTCTGAATTCAAAGCTGTGGAAAAACAATTTAGCTCGTTTTCTGCCCTATGGCGGCGGTGATACGATGCTGGTAACAGTTGATTTTCAAGATGATGCTGGTCATACTTATTCCTTAAGCCGTTCCTGGGGTGCTACAAAAAGTTGTCGTTTAACAATGGCCGACGGTAACGTGATTACTAGTGAAACCAAGGCACAAGAAATAATGGCAGAAATTTTGCAGTATGGTCGCGGCACCTATGAAGGGGTGTTGTTTGCGCGTCAGGAAGAAATGATGCAAACGATCGAGCTGCTTCGCCAAAATAACGAAGCTGCCGCAACTTTAGGTGATATTTTGCGCACTGCTCTGCTGCAGGGGGGCGGGGTGTCGCTGGAGGAGTTTGCCATCGAGCTGTCACAAAAAAAGAAAGCACTCTTGAGTAATTGGGATCTAGAGCGCGACGCACCTAAAAACAACCGTAGTGTGGACAACCCCTACGTGCAAAATGTGGGTGATTTACTGAAAGCCTTCTACGCTAAAGAACGCTTACGTCGCCGACTGCAAGCAAGCACAGCGGCTGAAAAACAGGTAGAAACAGCCTTAATTATTTTAGAGCAGGCCGCTGCAGCTAAAGCCGAATTGGCACCTCGAAAAGCTGTTTTAGAAGCTTTAGAAAGTGATGTTATCAAGCGCAGCAGCGTAACACCGGAATTAAAGACGCTAGCGTTACAAGAAGAGAAGTTAAAAGTTATCAACCGGGAGTGGCCGCAAGAGACGGAGCGTAAAAACAATTTACAAAAATCTATTGCGGCAGCGAAAGTGCGCCTGACTAATTTAGCGGCTGAACTGGAAGCCGCTAAAGCTGCTGTGGCTGCTAAAAAGCTGCGTGAACGTTATTTAACAGCAAAACCAATTCAAGAAGAACTGACAGAAATGCAGCATAAGCTCACTGCCGTACCGCAAGTAACAGCTGCCGATGTGCAAGAGTTGGAACAGCAGCAAAATAAACTTACTAATAAGGAAACGGAAGTGCAAGCAATGAAACTCTTGGCAGAGCTCTCACTGGCCAAACCACAGACTATTACTGTGACTTCGGCGTTAGCTGAACCACAAGTTGTGGAAGTGGCAGGTGAAGCTGCTTTTAGCGGTGCTGGCAGTTTGTTGTTTGCCACGGAGGAGTGGACATTAAAAGTGCAGGCGGGCCAATGCGATGTGGAGGCACTAATGGAGGAAATTACTACAGTTAAGGCACAGATGCAAGAGAAACTCCGCCAGCTGTCTTTAACAGATTTATCCGCAGTACGTCAAAATCTAGAGTCGCGCCAAATGCTAGCAGAGCAAATTAGCCGTTTGCAGGCGAAATTAGAGGGTGTGCTGCAAGAGCAAGCCTTTGCTGAAATAGCTGCTGCAGTGGAGGAAATAACAGAAATAATGACGCGTGAGCCAGAAATGGTCTTAACAGAGCTGCTGCAAGTGCAGGCCGATTTAAAGCATGCTGAAGCTCAAGTTCAGGCGATACTCCAGCGTCTTACCGCTTGGGAGCAGGAATATGGCAACTATGATGCCGTCATGGACAAAGTGGTAGATATACGTACTGAAGTACGTCAGCTGCAAACAGAATTAACTTATTTAGCTCCCCTGCCTGAGGAATATGCTGACACGGACTCCTTTTTGTCGGCATTAAAGTCATTGCGCGAACAAAGTCAACAGCTTGAAACACAGCTTGCTGCAGCTAAAGAGCAGCTGCTGGGAGCACAACAAGAACAAGGCACGGATACGGCTGATGATTTACAAGCACGTTACCAAGAGGCGGAACAACATTTTCAGCGGATTAAGCGAGAAGCAGCCGCTCTGTTAAAGGTAGAAGTCAAGTTTAATCATTTAAGTACACAACTTAATCAAAATACATTTGCTCCTTTCGCTGCGGCTTTTTGCCGCTATTTAGCACCTGCTACAGGATATCGCTATCAAACAGCAGCATTAGCCGGCACCTTACCCTGTCAGCTAGAAGCAGCAGACGGTAAAACTTTGCCTGTAGAACTATTATCAACAGGTACCACGCGAGGTATTGCTTTGGCTCTACGTCTGGCGATGGCCGAATTTCTTTTGCAGCAAAGTGGAGGATTTTTAGTCATGGATGACCCATTAGTGGATTTGGATCCGGCACGGCAAAAACATGCCGCAAGCATGATTAGAGATTATGCTCAAACCAGGCAAGTGATCATCACCACCTGTGACCCGGACACCGCCAACAGGTTGGGCGGAAATGTCATTGACTGGAACAAGTAATGGTAGACTTGGCAAAACAGCACAAATTATTTAGCTGACAACAGGACATATATTTCAAGGATATGTAGTGGGGGGTAGGTATGCTAACAGAAGCACAAACAATTTTACAAAAAATATTTGGTTATCCGTCATTCAGGGGTGGACAGGCCAAGGTCGTGGAGAGTCTGCTCACGCGTACTGATACTTTAGCCATTATGCCAACTGGTGCAGGAAAGTCGCTGTGCTATCAAATTCCTGCCCTCCTCGCTGAGGGAGTGACACTGGTAATTTCACCGCTCATAGCTTTAATGAAAGATCAAGTAGATGCCTTAGGCGAGCATGGTGTACCGGCTACCTTTATTAACAGCTCCTTAAAGGCTGCAGAACTCCGTAAGCGCCTGCAAGATATCGCTGATGGCCGTTATCAATTGGTGTATGTGGCACCGGAACGTTTAGCGGCAGAGGGCTTCTTGGAGCTGGCAGTCAATCTGCAGATTTCCTTTCTTGCTGTCGATGAAGCCCATTGTGTTTCACAATGGGGTCATGATTTTCGTCCTAGTTTCCGTAAAATTGCACCCTTTATTAATGCCTTACCCAAAAGACCAGTGATTGGAGCTTTTACAGCAACAGCTACACCGGAAATCAAGCAAGATATTATCGAGCTGCTGGGACTTGTTGATCCACAAGTTTTTGTCACAGGCTTTGATCGACAAAACTTACATTTTACAGTCTTACGAGGAGAAAACAAGCAAGAGTTTGTCCTCGATTATCTACAAGCGAACCGAGGTAAATCCGGCATCATTTATGCTGCCACGCGTAAAGATGTAGATACACTGACAAAAAACCTGCAGGAGCATGGTATTGCCGCGGGCAAATATCATGCTGGCATGCGTGATTTAGAACGGGGGGAGAACCAAGAAGCTTTTTTGCGTGATGATCTGCTGGTTATGGTAGCAACAAATGCCTTTGGTATGGGCATTGACAAGTCTAATGTACGTTTTGTCATCCATTACAGCATTCCTAAAAATATTGAAGCTTACTATCAAGAAGCGGGACGCGCAGGGCGAGACGGGGAACCTGGAGAATGCATTCTGCTTTATCATCCCCAGGATGTAATTCTGCAGAAATATCTCATCGAACAGACAGTTTATTCTTCCCGCCGTCGGCAGAATGAATTTAGTAAGCTGCAGGCGGTTACTGATTATTGCCATACCTCGCACTGCCTACGTCAGACACTGCTTGAGTATTTTGGTGAGGTTGATGTTCATGATAACTGCGACAATTGCAGTAACTGTAAAGATGACCGCGAAGTAGTAGATGTAACCACTGAGGCACAGAAAGTGCTCTCCTGTGTGTATCGGATGCAAGAACGCTACGGCGCCAATCTTGTCGCCCAGGTGCTGAAAGGTGCCAATAATAAGAGAATCCGCGAATTCAGGCTAGACCGATTAAGTACCTATGGTTTAATGCCTAAACAGACAATACAAGAGCTAAGAGATTTTATTGGTTTCCTCACCGCAGAAGGTTATTTGCGCTTGACCGAGGGGAAGTTCCCCCTTGTGAAGTTAGGTCGTAGTGCCGCAGCCGTGATTAAAGGCCAACAACAAGTATTGCGAAAAGTAAAAGTACAAGAGGTGTTTGTGGAGGATGGTCTGTTTGCCATACTACGCCAGGTGCGTAAAGAAATCGCTGACCGCGAAAACATCCCACCCTATATGGTCTTTTCCGACGCTACACTGCGGCAGATGTGTGAAAAGCGTCCTGCCGATCATGCCGCTTTATTACGTGTAAGTGGTGTAGGTGAAATGAAACTAGAGAAATACGGTAATGACTTCCTTGACGCCATCAAGACTGCTAACTAATAATTTGTACTATCACGAGTTCTGCAAATTAGCTTGCATAAAACATTCTTCAGAAAGTGTTATCAAACCGCTCACGGTCTTAATGACCGTGAGCTTATATTATTTATCAGGACTATCTTTAGAATATTTAGGCAGGGAATTGTTTACTTTTGTTGAAATTTCTTAACAATTAAAGATTGAGTATTAGCTAGTCCTTAACTTATTTGGAGGAGGATTCTCCATGAAAAAATTAAAAAGGAGTAAGATTAGGACAGGAAAAAATAAATTTATTCACAGTAAGTTGTACCATCAGGAAGTAAATGCTCTTTTTGAATGTGTAAATACAGTTTTTACTAATGTCCAGTTCGATGATGCGGTGCGCAAGATTTATGACATTGCCAAACGGATTATTGGTAATACAGTCGGTTTTGCGGCAGAATTAAACGAGGAGCGCACAACAAACAATATTCTCTTTCTTGATTCTGCAGCACTTCCTTTTCGGGTGCCAGTCAATGTGCCCTTACCTGTAGATGGTCTGCATGCATATGCCTATCAAACCGATCGTATCTTTTATGAAAATAACTTTGCTACTAGTAAGTGGGTAAAGGATTTGCCAGCCAGTCATCTGCCTTTTGAAAATCTAATGGTTATTCCTTTAACCTATGCTGAACAAACTGCGGGGCTGCTTGGCTTGGTTAATAAACCGGGTGGTTTTACGGAACATGATGTGGTGTTAGCCACCATCTTTGCTGAATTTGCCTCGCTGACCTTATCTAAAAAACACCTGCTGGAAGAATTGGCAGCAAGTGAGGATAAGTATAAAAGCCTCGTGGAGATTCTACCTGAGGCAATTTTAATTCACAAACAGGGCAAGATTATCTTTACTAACGCGATAGCGTCTGAACTTTTGGGAGTTACAGACGGCAGTTCATTAGAAGGCAAAAGTATTCTGCGCTATCTCTTACCAGAAGATAAACTATTATTTGCAAAAAAATGTATCGCTACAAAGAAATTGCCAATTAATTTAATGGAACGTAGTGTGATACGTGAAGACAAGCAGATTATAACTGTAGAAACTAGCACGGCAAACTTTAAATATAATGGTGATAATGCAGAAATTTTTGTTTTCCGCGACATTACAGCACGCAAAAAACTGCAGGAAGAAACATTGATCGCCACTAAGCTGGAAGCAATTAATATTTTAGCGGGCGGCATTGCGCATGATTTTAATAATATCCTCACAGTAATTCTTGGTAATCTATCGATGGCTAAAATGTTGACAGCCAGTGGTACAGAGATAGAAGACAGATTAAAGGAAATTGAGACAGCTGCCCTGCAAACTAAAGAGCTGACACGCCAGCTGCTTACTTTTGCCAAAGGCAATCCTCTCATCAAAAAACAAGCATCGTTAGCAGAAATACTGCAGGAAATGATTACTTTTGCTTTACGTGGCACGAATGTAGAACCGTTTTTTAACTTTGCAGAACAATTGCCAGCAGTAGCAATAGATATTGGTCAATTCGGTCAGGTTGTTAATAACCTAGTCATTAACGCCGTACAGGCCATGCCTCATGGAGGTCAACTTTATCTTCAAGCCACGCTGGAACATTTAACTAATTATTCTGGTTTGTTAGCACCTGGTGACTATGTCAAGGTCTCTTTTACAGATACAGGGGTAGGTATTTCCAGTTTGCATTTGCCCCAAATATTCGATCCCTTTTTTACGACAAAAGAACAAGGTAACGGTCTGGGGCTAGTTACTTCTTATCATATTATTAAGCAGCATGGCGGGCAGATAACAGTTGAATCGGAACTAGGGAAAGGATCAACTTTTCATCTTTATTTGCCAGCTGCCCACGAAAAAGTCACCCCTGAGCCCGAGGAGATGACAATTGTACATGGTTACGGCAAAATTTTATTGATGGATGATGAGTACGGGGTGCGCAAAACTGCATGTGAAATGCTAAACCTGCTAGGGTACGAACCAGACTGGGCCAAAAATGGGGAAGAGGCGTTCACCCGTTATCTACGCGCACAGCAAAGTGGAACTCCCTACGACCTGGTAATTTTGGATATGACGGTACGCGGCGGCATGGGAGGTCAGGAAGCAATGGAGGCTTTACTACAAATTGACCCCCAAGTCAAAGCGATCATTGCCACTGGCTATACGACAGCGCCTTTAATCACGGATTATAAAAAGTATGGTTTTAGTGGTTATATTTATAAACCTTTTCGTTTGGAAGAGCTAAGTAGTGCACTGAACAAACTCCTTACAGCTCATAAAGAGTAGATTAAAGTTAGTAAAATTATACAT
>DASRMS010000137.1:0-3145 GCA_035647835.1 Oscillospiraceae bacterium | reverse complement strand
AGGGCTGTTCCTGCCAGCTTATTTTCCGGCTGATTTACCTGAGATTAACCTGATAGGTGACTTAGCATTTTTGGGTAACAATCCTCAGGCGATGGCAGCAGCCATGACTGAGTATGTTGTCACTTGCGATGCTTGTCAGGCTATTGAACCCAGTCAGGAGCTGCTTACGGCGACTGCAGTCTTTGTCGAAAATGACCTCGTTTTTGCTGCAAGGGAAGCAAGTGAGCGTTATAAAGTCAAGAATGCCGACGCTAAAATCGAGCATTTCCGTCAGCTAGTCGACAAGTGGGCCAAGATCGCTGAAGCCGTTAATAACGATGCGACGAAAATGGCTGAAGCACAGCAAAGGGAAATTTGGGATCAAGTGAATTTCAGCACTTACGGTATCTGAACCGAGCTACATGGATTGCAGGCCAGTTGACGTTACTTAATATGTTGGCTTGCACGACTTTGATAGAACAATAAAGGTGACAATTATGAACTGGCTTGTCCGCTTGATGGATCGTGCCGCCGTACTCCTAGCTTTGGTGGGCACTTTAGGTCTCGTTGCCATGATGCTGCATATCAGCCTAGACATCATTCTTCGCTCGACAATGTCCGTGTCGATTCCAGCAACATTGGAGCTCGTGACCCGCTACTACATGGTTTCTCTGGCATTGTTGCCGTTGGCCTGGGTTGAATGGCGCAAGGAGATGATATTTGTTGAGGCGCTGGGCGGCTTTTTTGGTGACATCGGAGTCCGCGTGGTGGATGTACTGGTATCAGTGCTCTCGGCGGGCATCTATGTCGTATTGACCATCGCGACTTGGAGCAAGGCGATCGAACAGTACGAAATAGGTTCCTATGTTATGTCGCTCAGTTTCCCGATGCCGGTCTGGCCAACTTATTTCATTTTACCGATTGCATTTGGAATGGCGGCAATGGTGTCTATTGTCCGCATACCGCTGATCGCCAAAATATCCCATTAACTAGTCGAGCATAAGGAAAGATCATGGCTGTAGAAATTGGTTTTTATGGACTCGCGATATTGCTGGGGTTACTGGCACTGCGCGTGCCCGTCGCACTGGCGCTGATAGCTGTCTCCTTAGGGGGAGTTACTTTTATGTTTGGTTGGGATACCTCCATCAGCCTGCTGGCAGCCAAGCCCTATGAGTTTTTGTCAAAATGGACACTTAGCGCCGTACCTATGTTTCTACTGATGGGATTTGTCTGCTATCACACAGGGTTGACTGGAGGGTTATTCAATGCGGCGAAAGTTGTGTTTCGCTGGTTGCCGGGTGGTCTCGCTATTGCTAGTGTATTTGCCAGTTCAGGCTTTGCTGCGGTCTGTGGTTCGAGTGTCGCCTGTGCCGCAGCGATGGGACGTATTGCAATCCCAGAGATGGTGCGCAGTGGTTACAAACCCAGTTTTGCTTGCGGCACTATTGCGGCAGGGGGAACTATTGGTGCGCTGATCCCTCCGAGCATTTTGATGATCGTTTACGGCGTTTTTGCCCAGGTCTCGATCACCGATGTGTTTTTAGGCGGTATCGGCATCGGTATTGTGACAGCCTTGAGCTACACTATGATTATTTTGCTTGTTAGCTGGTTGCGCCCGGATATCGTGCCGCGCGAGGCAACAGATGTGCAGGAAGGTTACAGTGTCGGCCAGGCTTTGTACGATATCTGGCCAGTGCTAGCGTTGGGCTTTCTTGTTTTCGGTGGACTGTTTGGTGGTTTTTTTACCGCAACGGAAGCGGGGGCAGTAGGTGCTGCTGGTGCGATCCTGATTTCGTTGGGTCAGCGTCGTCTGGATATGGAAAAAGCTAAACTGGCGGTGCTGGAAACTTTATCCACAACTGCTGCATTGCTGATAATCGGTATCGGGGCCAGCATGTTTACCGTATTTCTGAGTCTCAGCGGGGTTGCTGGTTATCTCTCTTTAGCCGTTACTGGCTGGGGGCCATCTTACCTCGAGTTGATGCTGATTGTGGTGGTGATCTACCTGTTACTTGGGCTGTTCATGGAACCTTTTGGCGCAATGCTGATTACGCTCCCAGTTCTCCTGCCGGTTTTTGAGCTTTATGATGTCAGCCTGATCTGGTTCGGCGTGCTGCTGGTCAAACTGCTGGAAATCGGCATGATTACGCCTCCTGTAGGTATGAATATCTTTGTTATTCGCGGTGTTGCGGGGCAGTACGCATCATTGGTAGATATTTTCAAGGGTGTCACGCTGTTTCTTGTTGCTGACCTTATAGTAGTGGCGCTGATTATCTTTTATCCAAGTATTGTTATGTTTATGGTCGGCAGCTAATGACTGTGCCAAGCAGCTTGTAAATACACTGACAGTTTTTGAAGCCAGTGTTGTATCGTTTAATTGAGTGTAATTGCACTTCGTATCCGATTGGCTAAATAATGTCCTGCTCTTCTCATACTCGTTCAGACGGCAGCCCGAACGAGTATGAGAGTTCCATAAAGAAGCTCAGCAAACTATTTATAGAGATAGCCTATGAGGTAGTCGTTCTTTATTTAGCCAAGAGCTCTTTTCCTGGCGAGAAATTACCCAAGTTAAGCTCTATATTGGTGAGGCGTTAGCCGCAGCTAGGGTCTTAAATACTCACTTTCTGGTTCGGATTATCTCAAAGGAAAATCAACGATTCGTTAGACGGTATTCGAGTAACAATCTGTCAGCCTAGGGCTTTTCGGATCGGCGCCATTTGCTGGTTTTTAGTTATACATGGAAGCTTTTATAAGCTGTTATTTCAGCGAGTAATATCGAGAGCCGCTTTGGCAAGCCTGATTGTACAGTGGAGCTTTTACAGCAGGCATTACTAAAGGAGTAAAGTTATTGTGTACTAAATAGCACTAGTTATAAGCCTCAGGCTAAATTATTCTATATTAATCCTGCTGGGTCTCAGTCCATAAGAAGCCTGAAAACTCGTCGTGCGTTGCCATTAAATAATAGTCTGCAGTCATACTGAATTTCTAAGCTCAGCCAAATGCAGTACAACTCCGAACTGACCTTTACTCCCTCCCTTTTCCTCTCTTATTGTAAAAAAAAAGGTTTTTGGGCTACGCTCGGTTGTATTCTTTTTGTAAACCTCTTGCTGAAAGGCAATCGTTAACAATGTATTGTGCGCCACTATATAGAGGCAGTATTTTAAGC
>DASRMS010000136.1:0-1188 GCA_035647835.1 Oscillospiraceae bacterium | reverse complement strand
CGGTAACCGGTCACACTGGAGTTGCCAGCGATTGCAGCCTCGTACTCAGCGGCCGCAGCATCAAGCTTAGCGTATGCGCTGGCTGTTTTTTCTAACTCTGCAATTAAATCTGCGTATTTAGTTTTCATTTTTAACTTCCTTACATTCGTGTGAGTATGTGCCCCGAAGGGCACTTAGTTTTATCATATTTTTCAGGCTGCTTACTGCTTAACGTAATAACAGTTCGCCTCTGTTTCAAAAACAACCGTTTGGCGCGCCTCCCATATACCATCATCATATTTAGCGGTTAGCTTGAATTCCCATCCCTCTGCAATGCAAACCAGAACCGCGCCAACTTTAAAATCTTCTTTTGTTGCTACTTTTAAAACGCTCATTTGTATTTCCTTTCTTTCGTTTAGTGTTTCGCTTTGTTGTGTCCATTATATGCAGTACCGCGCACAGAGTAAAGCCTTTTTAAATTATTTTCTAATGCTGTAGCGGCTTTTTAACGCCTTATTGATCTTATCCATGCTGTCCAGCGGATCAGTAACGAAAACGCCGCCACGGCTGGCTCTGTACAGTATGCGGCCATCTACTCGATAACCTGCAACTAGGTAAGTGCCGCACTCCGAGGCTGCTGTATATTTACAGCGGCGTTTCCATTTCATAGGTCACCATTAAAAAGCCCGTATGGTGGCGGGCTTTGTTGCGTTAGATTAGCAATGCCCGTCGGCCGCGATACGGGTTGGCAAATGGAATATCTTGACCGTCATCGAACGCCATATTGTGAGCCGCCTGCTGGCTCTGCTGTTGCGCTGGACGCTGTTGCTGTGTCGGAGCTTGGCTTTGCTGCTGACCTTGACTGTCATACGCAAACTTAATACCAACAAACTCAGCTGCAAGCTTAAAGCCTTGCGTGCCGTCGTTTTTATCATACGTCTGGATATGCACGTCTTTAGCTTCAATAAAGACTTGTTTGCCTTTTGTAAGATACTGAGACAGCGCCTCTGCTGTTTTTCCCCACATCGTGACCTCAACCCACTGCGTCGGCCTCTTACCTGTCTGCTGATCTTTGCGACCGTATTCGTATGCCAGGGCAATCTCTGCGACCGCCATTCCGTTAGGTGTATATCTAAGCGTTACATCACGGCCAACTCGGCCAAATTCACTAAACATATCATTACCCTCTGCTGTTTTTAATAACTGTTT
>DASRMS010000135.1:0-1897 GCA_035647835.1 Oscillospiraceae bacterium | reverse complement strand
AGTATGATGCCAGAAAACGTAATACCTGAATGGGTACAACCTACTGGAAGTCATGATGCTTATAGTGTA
The DNA here is from genome assembly GCA_035647835.1 of Oscillospiraceae bacterium. Classification (GTDB taxonomy): domain Bacteria; phylum Bacillota; class Dethiobacteria; order Dethiobacterales; family Dethiobacteraceae; genus UBA9865. Next base: position 1,828 of record DASRMS010000135.1, on the reverse strand, counting down.
GGTGACAAGGTGATATTTGAGGGTAAAGTATATGAATGTATAATTGATGGCAATACGTGGTCACCAACAGATTATCCACAAGGGTGGAAATTAAAATGAACTTAAAAAAACAGTTAGCAACGAAAAACGAGTGCTATATCATCGGCCACGAAATGACGCCGATAGGCATAATGTGGCACAGTACAGGCGCGAACAATCCATTCTTGAAAAGGTATGTTCAGCCAGATGATGGACTACTGGGCAAGAACATCTACAACAATTCATGGAACAACTTCAGGCCAAGTGGCAGGCAAGTTTGCTGCCATGCTTTTATCGGTAAATTGCAGGATGGATGTATTGCCACTTATCAGACATTGCCTTGGGATATGGTCGGGTGGCACAGTGGTAGCGGCAATAAAGGCTGTGCTAATCGCTTAGGATATATAGGCTTTGAAATCTGTGAAGACAATACGAAAGATAAAAATTATGCAATGGCTGTATATAAGGAAGCGGTTGAATTTTCGGCATATCTATGCAAACAATATAAATTAGACCCGCTGGGCAAAAACGTGATCATCGATCATGCCGAGGGTGCGAGGCTAGGGATAGCGAGCAATCATGGCGATGTCAGGCACTGGCTTGGTAAGTACGGGATTACACTGGATAAAATGCGCAAAGATATAGCGGCAGAAATGACGCCGACGCCGAAACCGACGCCTGGTGATACACTTTACAGAGTGCAAGTAGGCGCTTTCCGAGTAAAAAGCAACGCTGATAATTATGCAGCACAGATTAAAAAAGCAGGATTTGACGCTTATGTTGTCACTGCACAAGCGAAAGCACCTGATAAGCCGAAGCCAGTACCTGCGATTAAAAAAGGCGATCGTGTAACTGTCCGCGAGGGTGCAAAAACATATACAGGCGGAATACTGCAAGGGTGGGTGTACACGACTACTTTTGACGTGTTGGAAGTACCGCGCGGGAATCGGATAGTTATCGGGCTCAAGGGGCAAGTAACAGCGGCGATGCAGGAGAAAGATTTAGTAAAGGTGTGACATGGAAATTTTACTGGCGGATCATATATTAAATGTAGACGAAGTGCTTTATTGGCTGGGCGCGATTTTAACAATCTTTGCGGTGGTAACGGCAATTTATGTGCCAGTAAAAAAAATGTTGAAAAAATACGATAAAGCCTTGCAGAAAACTGAGAAAACGCTTGAAAATCACGCTGATATTAATGCACAATATCAAAAATTAATAGATGAAAGCAAAGCGGATAGAAAGCAATTAAACGAAGATGTGTCAGCCATAAAAAAAGCAACACTCACACAGATAAAGCTGGAGCTGACTAGTATCTGTGACAACATGATTAATCGGGGTTATGCTTATTTGTGTGAGTGCGAAAAGGCTGAACATTTGTTTGACGCATACGAGCCATTAGGAGGAAATTCAGGCATGGCGGCGAAAGTTGAAAGGGTGCGAGCACTGCCAATCAGACGTGCACCACTAGAAAATAAGGAGATTGAAGAATGAAAGAGTTATTATTAATAATATTTTTGGCAATACTGGTCGAGTACATCGTGAACATCATCAAACCGCTAATCCCAGATGTAAATTATCCGATACCGCTGATATTATCGCTTATAGTAGGAATTGGGCTGGCCTTGCTGGTGCAAATTGACATTCTATCAGCATTAGGCTTTGAGCCGAGAAATATTCATATAGGCTGTGTAGTCACAGGCTTAGTCGTGGCAGGTGGAGCATCAGCGGTGCACGAGCTATTTGCAAAGCTAAGAGCCAGCCGTGACGACATCAACTGCGAATAACACAATATAAAATATAAATAAAT
>DASRMS010000134.1:0-3308 GCA_035647835.1 Oscillospiraceae bacterium | reverse complement strand
AGCCAGCGCTAAGGCTTCAGGAATTTTGAATATACTGAGTATTGGCGTAACCGTCAATTTGCGCCTATTTTTTGCGTCTAATTTCTGAATGCAGCGTATATACTGGCTCCGCTATGTACGCTTCAGCGTGTACATAGCGGGGACACCGAAATATATACGCAAAATAAAATATAGTACTTGTGTGGCTAAGGGGCGTTGCCCCTAGCGCGCTTCGCTTGCCTCCCCACGTTCGCCACGTGGCAGGCGGTCGGGGGAAAAGCACCCCAACCACCAGCACTAAGCGTTGGGTCGATCTGCCAGCATCAAGGGTGTGGCTACGCCCGAAGTGCTCACCCGTTCGCACTCGCTACGCTCCCTTGCGCTGCGGCTTCCGCTTTCGCCCTTGACGCCGACTTCACTCTTAATCTCTTTTTTGTGCGGCTGGTTTTTTAGTCGATAAGGTTTTAATTTTATCCGTCAGCTCGTCCACTTGCGTCATGAGCTGGGCGTTTTTTGTATGCTCTACATGCAGTTGCTCGTCACGCTGTGCAAGCTGTTTTGTGTGTGCCTGCGCATCTGCTGCCCGTTGCTGTTGTACATCGTCTAAGCGCACTTGTAGAGCGTCCAGCTTTGCGTTTGCTTGTGCCTGCTGCTTATCAATTTGCTGTTCTAGTTTTTCAATCCGTTTTTGTGCTGCCGTGGCGGTTTCTACTGCGGCTTGCTGCTTTGCCTGGGCAACTGCTGCGGCTTGTTGTGCAGCTGCTGTTTGTTGGTTCGCCTCTGTGACTGCTGCGGTCTGTTGCTCAAGCTGTGCTTGTTGCTGCTGGCTTTGCTGTTGTTGCATTGCAAGCTGCGCCTGTGCGGTTGCGAGCTGTTGGGTTAGTTCTTGGCTTTGTGTTTGTAGGCGTTTTTGCTCGGCTTCAAGTTGTTCAATGCGTTGCTGACGGGCATTAGCAAGTGTTGCTGCTTCATTGCGCTGTTCGTCCAGTTGCGCGTTTTCATTCTCTAGGCGCTCGTTGTCATCTTCGAGCTGCTGGCCTGTTTGTGTGATTTCATCGAGTTGCGTTTTTAGCTCGGTGATTTCTTCGAGCTTGGCGGCTACTGCTGTGCTTCGTTCACGTGCTAGCAGGTCAGCAAGGGTTTGCTGTGCGCTATCGCTCAATGCAGCCTGTGCTGTCTCTGCTGGCTTGTTTTTATCGTGCCATGCAGCGAGTAGCGGTTGTATGCGGTTCGGGCTACCAGCGCCTAGACGCTCACGTACTGCGCGAATCGTTGGCCTCAGACCTTCACTGTTTAGCTGCTCAATCGCGTGATTGATTTGCTCGGTTGTCACTTTTGCGCGTGTGTTTGTTTGCATTTTGTAACCTCACTCATATCAATGGCCTTATCATATCATGATATCGTATCATATTTGATATGATATGATGATATGATAAGCTTATTGATATGATACGTCAAACATTATTTTGAAAATAATTGATTAAGTTAGACCGGTCACAAGCCGTCCAGCACCCCCCACGGCCTGCATTGCTTTTAAGTGAAGATGGGTCAAGTGCAAAGCGCAAGCCGCAGCTAAGCGAGCGCAGCGAGTCTGAACGGGTGAGCATTTGAGCGTAGCGGCACTTGACGCATCGTAACGACCCCAACACTTCGGGCTGGTGGTCAGGGTGCTTTTCCCCTGACCGCCTGCCCCACGGCGAGTGAATAAGCCCCCATCAGGGGGGCGCGTTAGTGGGGGTGGTTTTGATGGGTGAGAATGAAAAAAGCGGTAATAAACGTGAATAAAGCGTGAAGAAGCATTATTAAAGCGTGATTAATGCGCGTATTTGCTGGTTTTAACCTGTTTTTAAGTAAAGCCGCTAGTTTGCTGAGTTATTCACGATGGCATAACCATTTTTAATGGAAAAATAAGCATTGAATGCTGGGCAGGATAGGGTGAAGTAGGCCTACTTCACTTTTCCTTATTCGCTTCTGGATCAACGCGTCCTGTGCTGGACAGCAATGGTTACGGCCTTTCCATAAGAAAAACAAGTATCGCTATACTTAAGACAAATACAGAGCCTGCTATCAGAGATTCTGTTGGGCTGTTTAATACTGTTTCTGCAAATAAATTTATGTTCATAAAAACCCCCTTTGATTTATTAATATGGAGGGTTTTAGACTCCCTCTCTCTTTACTAAGGGTTTTTACTTTCCCTTCTTTACTCGGGGTTTTTAATTATAAATAGTAGGGTTTATGGATGAATACCGATTGAGAATAAATTTATTGCTAATTTAATTTTTCGAAAGCATTACATCCTAATTGAGAACCACCAACACAAGACCTAGCAGCTAACTCTTTAGCTTTCTTTAAATCTTTAGGTACGCCTTTGCCTGTTGTGTACATTACTGCTAAAAAAAACAGACCATCACTGCTGTTGCTTTTATTGATTGCTTCCTCATAAAAACTTTTTGCTAATGCATAGTCTTTATCTACACCTTTTCCAAAATAATACATATTTCCTAGTGAGAGAAGAGCGAGTTCATCGCCTTGTAATGCTGCTTTTCTAAGCCAATCTTCTCCCTTTTTATGGTTTTGCTTTACACCTAAACCTCTTAAGTACATGGTGCCTAGCTCTGTTTGCGACTTTGAGCTGCCTTGTATCGCTGCTTTTTCAAACCAGTTTTTTGCTTCTGTAAGGTTTTGAAATATTCCTTCACCTTGAAATTCACCCTTAATTTGACCGTTAGAATAAAGTCTGCCTAAAAGATGTTGAGCTTTTGGGTTTCCTGTATTGGCATCGTCTGTTATTAACCTTACTTCTTCAGCTGTGAATATGTGTGCAGCAAGAGAATAGTTAGTCCATAGCAATAGTGTGCAGAATAGAGATACGATAATTTTTTTCATGTAAATCCCTTTGATACAGATGTGCTTTTTGACGAGGCGGGGGTGATGTGCAATTATTGACGTAATTGCTGAAAGGCAGACAATAAAAAACCGCGGTCAACGGCCTGCAAGCCTCGCGCGGTTTCTCAATCTCTGGGAATCATTATGTACAAGAAAACATTGCTTTTCAAGTATCGTGCGCCCGATGTTAGGGACGCGATTCAATGGCTCAAAATCTAAAGCCCGATCTAGCCGATAAAAGGCGAGAAAAACGGCTAAATCGCAGCCGCAAAAATGCCCCTCTAGGGAAGTACACGAAATCCGCCCCCCCCCCCCTCAAAGTGGCGGAAAAAATCAGGGCAAATCGGGCTGAACGCTACGAATTGCTTGCCTCTGCGCGTGCCTTGTTCCTCCATGAAGGCAAAAAAGAAAATTTAAAATATCCGCATGACTGGCATCGCACC
>DASRMS010000133.1:0-17770 GCA_035647835.1 Oscillospiraceae bacterium | reverse complement strand
CCTTCCCTTGAAATAATAAATATTTTTTATATAGTGGCGGTAGATTCCAATAACTTATTTTGATCTACTCCTCTTTTCTGCAGCATTCGACCATTAACGGGTATTGTTTTGGGTTGTCTGGATTTTAAGGAGTTACAGTTTGTTTATAAGGATGCGATAATTGCCTAATGTTTATTTTTACAGAGCGTCGTATTTTTTATAAAAAACACAAATAAAAGTCTATTTTTAGTCTATACTGGTATAACTATTACAAATATTTGAATGTCTACCTTTATTGTATGCCTGTATTACAATATACAATAGTAAAACTACCGTTATTGGGGGGCTGTTAAATAATGTATGAAAACGACAGAGGAGCTGCATTACCGCTTATTTTGGTAATCATGCTCGTTTTAGGCTTATTGGGAGCTACTTTAATACAATACAGTGTGGCTGATGCTGCACAAGTTGCTAAAGAAGCAAATAAGCTAGAGGCTCATTATGCCGCAAGAGCTGGTGCGGACGCCATGGCTGATTTTCTGATAAAAAACCCTGGCAAAATTGCGGATGTTGCAGCGAAAACAAATTCATCTACGTATGCCACAGGAAACGTTGGGGATGCTACTTTTCGCACCGACGTCAACGAAACTGAAGATATTATAGAAATTCAATCCATCGGCACGGCTAACGGCGTAGAACAGGCCGTGACACTCATTTTGTCGAAAGACGATAATCCGAATCTGTTTTCTAATGCGATTGCGCAAACATCTAAAGATAAGCACACTTTGCTACTACACGAAGTGGATATAAAGGATGAAGATGGAGGAGATAATGTAAGCGTGGAAGCTACGGGAGAGATACTCCCCACTAAAGAAAACCAGAATGATAATTTTCGAGGCACCCAAAATTCAAATTCAAGTAAATATTATCCTCCCCCTGTTTTCCCAAAAGAAGGTGTTGATGTATCACTTACTACATTCAAGGATATAGTATTCATTTTAGTTGTACGTTATAATTAAAGCGAAATACAGACATCAATTACTTAGCCTCATGTGATATCTCATTGATATGTTTAAGAAAGGGGCTTTTTTATGTTGAAAAATAATCGTGGAGCTGCCATGCCAATCGCATTACTTGTTTTGTTTGTTTTGACCCTGTTAGGAACAGTATTGTGGCAGTACTTTATGACGGACACCATGCAAGTAGCACGGGCTGAAGAGATGACACAAGCCTACTATTTAGCTCGTTCTGGTGTCGAAGTTGGTCTGGGTAACCTTGAAAATGTACTGTATAACTCAGTTTCAACCATCACTTCAATCGATGAACTTGAAACAAAACTAACATACATTCCTTCAATTTCCGCTGTTGATACAGGTACATTTGATGTAAATTATGAAGTCGATAAAACAAATAGCTCTGTAAAAATCATTTCTAACGGCACAGCTGCCGAAGTAACACAAAAAGAGGCGGCAATAGTAAACTTTCACTTCCCTGCCCTAAACCTTAACCCGCCTCAGTGGCTGAATAATGGTTATATTGTTAATACCAATGACAAAAACCCCAGTGATCAAACAGGTAATATCGCTCAGGTATCTAATAAGGAGAACGTTGGTCATGCGATAAAGCACACTAGCGGGTTAACAGATCTTTATGCATCATTTATTGCATTTATTGATGCGGCGCCAAGTCTGGAGATAGGTAATAATGCCACTTTACATCTTCATGCTGGTATTGTATCTTTTTACGATTCTATCTATTTAAGTGATCACACTAAGTCTTTACTGTATTTACATCCTAACCTTAAAGATTCAGCAAAACATCGTTTTATAGTAAATAGTTCGGCATCTGCTGGCCCTCATACTTATAGTACCTCTATTCGTATAAAGTTTAGTGGCTCTGACTTTACAATTGATGGTGTTCAAACCAATACGTTTGTAAGTAACGAGTATGTAGGTATTGTTTACTTTGGTGGAGATGTCAAAGAGAGTCATGGGAATAGCTGGAATACAATTCTAAACGTAAATAATAAATATTATTTTTTCAAAGATGGCACAGCTATTCATAATGGAGAAAACCAAATTAACAATAATAACTTAATTCGCATTAATAATCCTGATGTTCTAGAGGAAGTTTTTAAAATGGCAGAAGCTCTGCCGACTGTGACTTCTGTTACATGGGGTGACAGATAATGAAATTACTTACCCTTAACAAAAGGGGCATGACTTTGGTCGAAGTACTTGTTGCACTAGTCATTATAGTGATTATGATCGCGGCTTTAGTCCCCTTATTTTCAAGCAGCTATGGTGGTATTTTCGTTGCTGGTAGGCGAAGTAGTGCTAAATTCTATGTACAGGAAGAGATCGAAAAAGCAATAGCTGGCGATAGTGGTACCACAGCAAACATTGCTCCTGTCAGTGATATTGAAGGTGTAGCTGGCGCTATTGTGGAGTTAGAACATGAATATGAAGACGGCCGCACTGTGGTTATTAAAACTTTTTACCGAGAACAACCTGTTTGGCTACAGTTTGCCTTAGAAGAATATAAGGCTTTTAAAGATGATGATTTAATTGAGATTAAGGTCACTCGAAAGGGAATTACAGATAGTACTGCTACGATCTCTTATAAAACTGTTGATGATTTTTCTTCCGCAATCCCTGGAACTCATTATAAAGCTACAAGTGGCACACTAACTTTTGCTCCTGGTGAGACAGTTAAAGCTTTTCCTGTTGAAGTTATTAATTATGATACTGACCCCAACAATACAGAAACAGCATCATTTACCGTTAAATTAAGCTTGAGTAATCCTGCGACAAGCGGAGGATATAGTGCCCTAACCGGATTTCCAAGCAGTGCCGTGCTTCATATTATCGAACACATCCCGGAAAGCTGAGGAGGGCTGTAAATGTGTAAAGATTCCCTTAACCGGCGAGGCTTAAGTTTAGTTGAACTGATCATTACCATGACGATCTTACTTATTGTACTTGCTGTCGGGTACCCATTTTATCATTTTGGAACACGTACCGCTAGCGTAGGAGAAGATCAGTCTAATATCCAAAGGGATATTCGCCTTAATGGTGACTTTATTACCAAAGAACTTCGGAATGCCACTGAAATAGAAATCGTACCCAGTGCCTCTGAAGGCAGTGGAGATACTGACAATCAGTATTTCTATCTGGAGAATAATAATATTATGCACAAAACTAATGCCAATCCTACCAACCCTAGCACTTTTACAAACAGAAACATCCTCTCACTTACCTTCACTTTACAGCAAACTGCTGCCGGGAACAATTTTGTTACTTTCATCGTTAGTGGGCAGGAAGGTACCCAGACGTACTCTGTAGAATCACAAGTACATCTAAACAATCTAACTGGGTTGCCAGCAGCTACAGGAACAGTTATTCGCTACAAAAGATAATATCTGCAAACAACCTTGATAACGTAAAAAACCGGGATGCCAAAGTCCGGTTTTTTTGTGTTGAGGTCATTACTATCTATTTAATTAAATTCACAGCAGAAACCCCGTAGCCTGTCTCGCCGGGATTTATTTGTCCGGGGACAATGGTGTCAACGAACCAACCTTTAATTGAGCTTTCATTGCCTTGGCCGGGAGGTTGATGTTTATCTAGAAAGAAGGCTGCAAAGCCTACTACCTCCACTTCTTGCCGACCTTGTCCGGTGGGTTGTTTGATGACAGGAATGTATACTAAAAGCGGGCAATCAGGTTTAAAGTTTTGGTAGGTACAGCCCAGGTTACAAGCATTAATGCGGTCAGTACAAGCTCTTTTAGTGGGGTTAGACATATTACCTGGTTCAGTGTCTAATAAATCACCGATTTTAATGTTGCCGCTATAACCATCACGAAGATTAGCTTCATAACGGGAGGCACCCGATCCTCCGAGGGCGAGCACGCCAAAGTTGCCGGGGCCCATCTCAGATGGAGAAGCAGATTTTAATTCATACGACTGGCCTTTGACAAAACTCTGCTCTACAATAGTTAGGGGTGCAACGCCGGTCATGCCTTGAATTGAACCGACTGCGGCCTTAGCTTCTGCAGATACATTTCCCTGCTCGAAGCCTAAAACACGAGCGAAAGTGTAGTCTACTATGCCAGTTACAGTTACTGTAATCTGACTTTTATCATGTGTTACTTCAGCCGTCACCTGGTCAACATCAACACCGTTAGCAATGGCATACGCTTCAGCTGTACTCATAGCATTACTTGGGGAAGCTGGTTCTGATAACAATTCTTGGGCGCCGGCTAAGGCGGCAGCATCAGCCGCATTAACTAACTTTCTTCTGATTAAAACAAGCTGACCGTAATCAATGACTAGTGCCGAGGAACCTAGTAATATCACCATGGCAATGGTGACAAGCACCATCGCTGACCCCTTTTCCTCCCTCAACAGTCTCTGTAAGAATTTCATTTTAAGAGCCTCCCTGCACAAACTCAACCCTCATGGTGGCACTGGAGGTGTGGTTAAAATTTTCTCCGAGAACTAAATTGAAAAAGGGAACAACAATGTTGGTACTGGCAGCCACTTCTACCGTCACCTGCTGGCCAAATATTCGGGTACCGGAAGGTGTAACATTAGTACTCTGGTTGTCTAATAAAGCTATCCCGGCAAGCGTGCTTTGCACTGTAGCGGTAATCTCGGCATCTTGCGCACCTACCGCAGCCAAACGTGCTCCTTCTCGTGCTGCACTGGCTACAGCAATTTGTCCATTAAAAATAAAGCCAAACTGGATAATTCCCAGCAGGATTAATAATAAGATAGGCAGTGTAAGAGCCATCTCTGTTATGGCTTGTCCTTGTTGCTTTTGGAATAATTTTTTTAAAAACTTACCCACAATCTTGCACCTCAAAACTATACAATATTACTTATTGTAATTATAACAAGCTTTTAGGTGTACAGTAATCAAACAATAGTCTTTATTCTGCTAGGACTTATTTCCTATTTACAGCTTTGTCGAACTAACAAATATATTGCCATTTTAAGGTACTTATGGTATTCTGCCAATAGAATGATCAGCAAATACTGCGGAGTGGTACATCATGCCCAAAGCAAAAAGTGAGATCCCCTTTTCTAACAACAATCGCTTTTACCTAGAACTTATGCTAGTACTAGTAATTATTATCCTGATAATTGCTCTGGCGGCACCGTTTTATAATGCAACACTGCAGCTGGTGCGTGACCGGGTTGATGAAGCGAATATCAGGATTCTCAACAGTGCTACATTACAATGGTTATTAGCAGATGAAGCAAATGATCCACAAAAAATGGATACTTTAGAGCTGCAAGCTGAACTTATTAATGACTATTTGCTAGAGTGGCCCATCTCTCCTAACAGCAGCACATATCAACTTGAGGATGGGCAATGGATAGCAAAGTAATTTGGTTATACTTTAAAGGAAAACGATACGTCTTCATATACAGGGGAATGTGTGATGTAGGTACGTTCTAGAAAATCTAGGGAACCTGCTTCATCTATAGTTAGAATGGTTGAGCAGCGGGTACCGTATGTCTCGGACTCTACGAAGACTGGAGAAAGAATGCGTTCCCATTCTAAACCAACGCCTGTGTCTGGCAGTTCATGGTCAGGTACAGGCTTTTTATTCTTCAGCAGAGCTAGGAGCTGATCTTTGTTTAGTGGGGTAGAATTAAGTGATTGTGCCAGTTGGCTTTTGCTGCGCGCCACTTTTGGCCAGGGTGTATCAATCAGGTGGTTGCAGAGACCGTAAAGACCAGGGGTTAACAGTAGCGGCTCACCCGTCACATTGGAGTAATACCATAACGAGTTTACATCGCCAAAGATCACATTAAAAACATTATATTCTGTACCAGTTTGACGCAGTAGTTCTGCATATTCGGCAGGAGTGATTTGGTTGCAGAGGTAGTTACGCACCACATCGCCGCGTGACCTGCGGTTGGTAACTTCCCAAGCGGGTTCCCGGTAGTTGGTGAGGGCGGCAAAACGGCCGCTTTTGGTAACACCAAGCCAGGTGCCGCCGGCTTGTAAATCACGACCGGCCAGTAGATCAGGACAATCGGCCCAAAAAGTAGCACGAGCTGTAGGACGGTTGTAGAACTCATCACGATTAGCGGCAAGGATTAGTTTGTAGTTAGGATGTTGTTGATAGGCAAATACTACTAGGCACATATTAACTCCTCACATCTTGAGATTTATTATAGTTACAGTTCGGCAATTTGTTTAGCTTTCCTGCATTTTTTTCAGCAGATAAATAACAACACGAGTAGCTGTTACCCGTGTTGTGATGTAGAGGGATATGTAGCTGTATTAAAGCAGACTAGGCATGATGCTTTGTAAGACGCTTATAAGCCCAGGCGGCAAAGCTGAACCATAAACCATAAATTAGAAAGGGGACTAAAATGCGGCCATAGTTCCAAACAAAGATCTGCATGTTTACCAGGACATTAGAAAACAAAACGGATGTACCGACGGCAGCAAAAACATAAATCACCACCCACGGCAGATCTGTAGGCAGGAAGTAGAAAAACAGGATAAACCAGATACCCCAGGCTAATGGTGGAAAGAAAGCAACGCCCAATGCCCCAAACGGATAATAGCTAATATGTCCTCCCACCTTTAGCAGGTTGCTGATGACACCGATAATTGCGACATCAGTTACAGCGCCAAAAACTATGCCGTAGATTACAAGACGTTTAATTTCCTCACGTGGCAGCAGGGCAATTAAGGTTAGGGCTAAAATTCCGGTATAGATAGGGTAAATGTAAAATTCCGGTATTGGTATCATCGGCATCAACTCCTGCTAGTAGTGTTACCATTTTTCATAGTTAATACATACTGCAGAGTACAGAATTAATTAGTTTACAATGATTAGTATCCTGATGACTACTTTGCTATAATAGACTTAGATTTATTGATGGGAGGATAAAAGATGACACAACTTGATACGCCATTGGTGAGCTGTAAACTTCATTTACATAACCGGCTGGTGATGCCGCCGATGGCTACAGCCAAAGCAGATGATGAGGGAAAGATTACCAAAGGGATATTGGAATATTATCAGGATAAAACACAAGGGGGATATATTTCCCTGGTGATTATCGAGCATAGTTATGTAGCTGTAGCTGGGAAGGCCAGTAAGCGACAAATGTCTGTGTCCAGTGATCGTGACATCCCTGGTTTAGAGCAGCTAGCAAGTGCGATCCATGCTAATGAGGCTAAGGCTGCTGTACAAATTAACCATGCAGGCAGTACCGGCATTGCTGACGAAGTTATGGGACCTTCTGCTGTCGCCCACCCTAACAAGCAAAGGATACCAGAGGCGCTTACTGTGGGGCAGATTGAAAAAGTGATTGCCCAATTTCAAGCGGCAGCCGGACGTGTGCAAAAAGCTGGTTTTGATGCGGTAGAAATTCATGCTGCACATGGTTTCTTATTAAACCAGTTTTATTCTCCGCTGACTAACCACAGAACTGATGAGTATGGCGGCGATCTTCACGGTAGAATCCGACTGCATCTAGATATTATCAAGGCGGTTCGTGAAGCAGTTGGGGAAAGTTTCCCCCTGATGCTGCGGTTAGGCGGCTGTGATTATCAAGATGGTGGCAGCACAATTGAAGATAGTGTCATTGCGGCACAGGCGTTTGCTGAGGCGGGAGTAGATCTGCTTGATATCTCAGGCGGGATCTTTGGTTACATGAAAAGCACTTCCCGTGAACCCGGCTACTTTGCTGATGTTTCCAGTGCTATTAAGCAGGCAGTGGATCTGCCGGTCATTTTAACCGGGGGGATCACTTCGCGTCAAGAAGCAGATGATTTATTAGCACGTGGTGCTGCTGATTTAATCGGAGTGGGCAGAGCAATCATGCAGGATTCCCTGTGGGCTCAAAAGGCTCTGGCGGGAACAGTTAACTAAATTGCTGCAAACAAAAAAGGAAGTGAAAATACTTCCTTTTTTGTTAGTCTATCTGCTTTTTACTAAATTTTAGCGAGCTCAATGTCTTACTGCCATTGTTGCGGTTGCTGGGCTAAATATTGACAGAGAATCTGGCCAGACTCCCTCCAGGCTGCCGCCATGTCTACGCCGATGTAGCGGAAATGCCATGGTTCGTAGATGTAGCCAGTGATCTCGCTGCTGTTTTTGGGATAACTCAGCACAAAGCCGTAGCGATGGGCGTTTTCTACCAGCCACCTGCCAGGTGTGGTACCGCCAAAGGAATTGGTCAGCACATGACCAGCAATACCTACATCAACGGTAGTGCCTAGTTGATGTTCAGACTGACCGGGGCGGGCACTAAATTTGTTAGCTTCAGCTTCACCGTGTTTAGCAGCGTAGTTGTTAAACAGACGTTTCTGGGTAGCATAGCTGCGGTATGCGGAATTGACGAAGAAATCAACGCCTGCGGCGCCGGCGTCTTCCCACATGGCGCGCAGCTGCTGATAAGCTTCGGCACGCAGCTGGTACTCCACATCATATAAGCGCATTTCAGCTGGCACTGTCACCAGATCAGTCGGCTTATACTGTCCTAAGCTTGTCTCTTTTGTGACCAGTGCTAACAGGTCATTGCCGTTTGCTAACTGGAGGATTTCTCCTGGTGCGGGAGGATATACGGAAGTCTTCTCCACAGGCGGTGGTTCCTCGGCAGCCGGTGGTTCAGTATCAGCGGGGGTGCCGCTGGGCGGCTCCTCCACAGGGGCATCTACCGGCGGGACATCGGCATCCCAATAAGCATAAAGGGTATCGCGGTAACAATAACCTGTCAAAATCACCACCGCCAGTAATGTGATGAGCAAGGTTAGGCTTCTATTTCTTCTGGGAGCTTTTCTGCTGCTAGCTCGCTGCTGTCGTTTCATCGCTAAACTCCTCCTCTAGCGGTTTAAAATCTCTTCTGAAAATACCGCTAGCTGTCTGCGGCTCTCTCTACTTTTTTCTACTTATAAAACTATTTTCCTGTCTAATTGGTCAGGATAATTTGTTAAATTAACTACATAAAAGCTCCAGCAATTTCCTGCTGGAGCTTTTGTCTGGGCTTATTTAATTACTTGCAGCTCTTTGGAGTAATGATTAAGCACTTCACAGCCAGCTGCGGTGACTAAGACTAAATCTTCAATTCTCACACCAAACTCATCGGGCAGATAAATGCCTGGTTCAACAGAGAAGATCATCCCTGGTGTCAGCGGGATCTCAGAGGCCAGACTTACATCGGGTGGTTCATGGCATTCCAGGCCAATCCCGTGACCTAAACGGTGGGTAAAATACGGGGCAAAGCCGCCTTGGATGATAATCTCCCGCGCTGTCTGGTCGATAGTAGAAAGCAGCACGCCTGGTTTAATGGCCGCAATCGCTGCTTCATTAGCTTGTTTTACTAGTTCATAAACCTGGCGCTGACGATCACTTACCGTCTGGTAAAAGACTGTTCTGGTCATGTCACACCAGTAGCGATTAATGGGGGTGAAAATATCAAAGGTTACGCTGTCACCTGGTTGGAGTTTGGTCTGATCACCACTGTGGTGGGGGTCAGCGCCATTGGCACCAAAGCAGACCAGTTGCGGACCTTCACTATCAGCACCATGCTGGAGAAATTGCTGATTGACCTGGGATGCCAGCTGGTTTTCTGTGATACCTTCCTGAAGCATGCCAATTACGGCAGCTATCACTTGATCGTTAATCAAGGAGCTGTGGCGCATTTGGGCAATTTCTGCTTCATCTTTAGTGGTGCGGGCTAGATCTATGGGTGCAGAACCATGCACCGGTACGATATCGGGACGCAGCTCCAACAGCTCAACCAGGAACTTGCTGTACCAGAATTTATCGATGCCTAGTTTGCCCGGGGCAGCATGTTTTGCTAAGTCGGCGACTGGGTTATCACTATCCTTGTGACAAACAAGCGGCAGCGCAGGTGTACTGGGTAAGCCAAAGATTTCATTGCCAAAAAGCACTGCTTGTCCGGCAGCATCAAGATACAGAGCAATCATCCGCTCATGCGGCTCGACCCAATAACCTGTTAAATAATAGAGAGCAGCGGTGGCTGAAACAATCATTTGCTGCAAACCCGCAGTCTGCATCGTGGCGATCACACGTTCAATTCGTTGTTTATTCATCGTCGCTCTCTGCTCACTTCTTTTGTGTTTTCACGAGGACACAGACAATCCGGCATGGTTTATCTGTGAGATTTTCTGACCAGTGCGCTTCACCCTGAGGAATCAGCGTGGCGTCACCTTTACCGCAGACGCCTTGATAGTCACCACTTTCGGTATAGACTTCGCCTTCGATAAAGTAGGAATATTCGTCCTCCTCATGGACACCGGTGCCGCTTTCCGGTACACGTTGACCTGGTAAGAGAGTGATGTAGCTGATTTTAATTTCACTGCAGGGCTCATTAATCTGGAAAAGCTGCTGCATTTCATATAAAGGCAAGCCCGTGATGGGCACACTGTCTAAAGTTACTTTTTTCATTATCTTTACCTCCTTAGTTGGGCGCAAAGTTTTAGATTTGTCTGCGCATGCGGGGATCCAGGTAATCTCGCAAACCATCGCCGATAAAATTGGCGCCCATGGCGACACTAAAGATTGCCAGTCCCGGGAAGGTGGAAATCCACCAGTAATTAAAGGTCAGCACCCCATCGCTGACCATCGCTCCCCATTCCGCAACAGGGGGCTGTACACCTAGGCCTAAAAAAGAAAGTCCGGAAAACATCAGTATGGCATTACCAAGATCCAGCGTGCACATCACAATCAGTGAACCAAGACTGTTAGGCAAGATTTCCTTGTACAAGATGCGTAAATGTGTTGCCCCCAGCACTCGGCTGGCCGTGATATAGTCATTCTCCTTTACCGAGATCACAATGCTTCTGGTGAGCCGGGCATAGTTTGGCCACCAGATAATGGCCATGGCAATAATGGAATTGGTGATGTTAGGTCCTAAAGCTGCCGCAATGACCATAGCTAGAATCAGCGGCGGGAAGGATTGCACCATTTCGCTGAAGCGCATCATAAAATCATCAACAATCCCGCCCACATAACCGGCAATCCCACCAAAGAGCAGACCTACAAAAAAGGAGATCAGCACAGTGACCAAACCAGCGGCCAGGGAGATGCGGCTGCCGTACAATACACGACTGAAAACATCACGACCTAAACTGTCTGTACCAAAATAGTGAGCGCTGCTAGGCGGTTTAAAGCGTATTGCTAAATTTTGATCTTTAACTGGATCGTAGGGTGACAATAATGAAGCAAAAAGTGCTACTAAAATCCACGCTACGCAGATGATGAGGCCAAGGGTAAACATAAAGTTCTTTTGTTTTAGCAACTGTTTGATAGCATTCATGATGTTTCTCCTCTCCTACTGGTAGCGTATTCTTGGGTCAATAATACCATAAAGAATATCTATCAACAGATTAATGACGACGTAAGTGGCAGCGATGAGCAAAGAAACACCACAGATAGCCGGAAAATCAAGGGTAATTGCTGAAAGATAGGCATACTGGCCAATGCCCGGCCAAGAGAAGATTTTCTCCACAAAGACCATGCCACCTAGTAGATTACAAAAACCCATCCCGCTGACAGTAATCACTGGGATCAGCGCATTGTTCAGCGCATGGGCACAAACGACGCGGCTTTCCCGCATGCCCTTGGCGCGGGCCGTGCGGATATAGTCCATCGACATTGTTTCCAGCAGGTTAGAACGGGTTTGTCGTGTGATTAGTCCCATGGTGAAAAAGCCTAGCACCAGCGCGGGCAGGATCAGATGAGCCAGAGAATCGCTTAACATCCCCCAATCTCCCCAGCTGAGGGCATCAAGCAGATACAAGCCGGTACCCCCAGTGGGATTAAAGAGACGGGGATTAATCCGTCCCCCACTGGGGAACCACTTGAGCGTACCGCTAAAGACAGACATAATCAGCAGCGCAAACCAGAAGCTGGGCAGGGAGACCCCGCTGACAGAAATAGCGCGCAGCAGCTGATCAATGGGCTTATTTTGCCAGACCGCGGAAATAATGCCGAAGCTGATGCCGAAGACAATGGCAATCAGCATAGCTAAAAGCGACAATTCCAAGGTTGCCGGGAAATACTGTTTTAAATCCTGCAAGATTGGTCTGCCGGTGCGAATAGAGGTGCCAAAATCACCTTTAAAGATATTTGTAATGTAGATGAAGTATTGTTCTGATAACGGTTTATCAAGCCCCCATTTTGCCTCGTAAGCAGCAACAATTTCTGGATCGGCTAGTGCTGTTTGGCTGAGGTTGGCTGCTACCGGATTGCTGGGGACCAAATGGGAAATCAGAAAGACCATGACGGTCACACCAAGCAGCAGCACAATGGTTAAGGCCAAACGTCTGAGTAGAAAACGAACCAAAATGGCACATCCTTTCTTTCATAGCAAAGGGAGCGTTGAATAGAACTACTTTGCTACTAATTCACACAGCTCAATTTTGCAGAGGTCATTGTAAGAAACATGCTGTAGTGTATTGGAGTTGTAAGCAAAGGTTTTAGCATGCTGCAAAAGAAAAGCAAACGGATTATCCAGGGCAAAGAACTCTTGTAGTTCTTCGGCATACTGGGCACGTTGAGTGGTATCAGTTTCTACCTGAATCTTATTTGCTAACTCCCACATCTTTTCGTTTGCGGCTGTGCGTTCCCATTTGGTACGGTTACCGTAAGCAGTACCACTATCGCCTGTACCGGGAAGAAAGGCAAACTGGTTGTTAATGTCGTAATAATCGGGAGACCAGAACATCACATAGAAAGGCATCGCGGCATCACGCATTTTTTCATAGACGAGGGTTGTTTCCAGCGTTTCAATCTTGACGTTAATCTTGATTTCCGCCAGATCCTGCTTAACTTTCTGAGCAATGGTCGTCCATTCCAGACCTTCAGAATTGTTATTGGCGCAAGTCAGCGTAATCTCAAAACCATCAGCATAACCGGCTTCAGCCATTAATCGTTGGGCTTCCTCCAGGTCACGGCTGTCCGCCTTACGGGTCAGCGCACCAGCAAAACCTTGCTGGACAAAGTTTAGGGGGATGGTGCAGCCCTCACCGCCTAGGGTCAGATAACCTTCATAGTCTAGGGCGAAACGTACAGCTTCCTGCACTAGGGGGTTGGACATTTCTTTAGACATCGTTTCATCACGACTCATTACCAGGAAAGTCATTAAAGCCGTGGAACCGTTAGCAATAGTCACGCCTTCTTTTCCTGCTAACTGTTTGGCCGTTTCAGAGTTGAGGCCAAGAGCAATATCTATTTCTCCATTTTGCAGTGCTGTAATCTGCGCATCAACACTGGGCATTTCTCTTAAGATGATGGAATCAATGTTGCCCGCTTCGCCCCAGTAGTTAGCATTCTTTTCTAAGACCAATTGTTCCTTCGGGGTCCAACTTTTAATTATAAAGGGGCCAGAGCCTGCAGAGGCGGTATCAAGCCAAGCTTTAGCCGTATCGTTACCGCTGTCCGAGCCGCCGTGCTCTTTGACTACGGCGCTATCTAGAATGCTGTAAGCGTTGGAAGTTAGTTTTACTAAAAATGAAGCATCAGGTTCCGTCAAAGTAATGACGACAGTTTTATCATCCGGGGCTTCTACCTTCTCGACGATTTTCACGTTAGAGTAGGCATTGCTGTCCTTCATATTTAAGACACGATTAATGCTCCAAACCACATCATTAGCTGTCAGCTGATTACCGCTGGCAAAAACAACATCATCACGCAGAGTAAAGGTATAGACGGTGTCAGTTTCATCAATGTTCACACCTGTGGCTACCGACGGGGTAGGTGTACCCATGGTACCTGGCTGTACCCGGTAAAGCATGTCATACGCAGCATAAGAAATCATATTGGCGTAAGGCTCGTACATATGACCGGGATCAAGGGTAATTAGATCTGACTGGGCACCAATCACGATCACCTTTTGTTCAGTCTCTCCTTCGCCAGGGGTCGCACCGCTGCTGCCCTTGCTGCAGCCGGTAAACCCCGCCACCACGAAGGCACATAAAAGCAATATTCCCACGATTCTTTTCATTTTTCTTCCTCCTATCATTTTTTTCTTTATATAAAAGATCGCTCTTTGAGTTGCCGTTTACATTCGCGCAGGACAAAGATGACAAGCCACAAAATGCTCTGGCTCCACCTCTAGCAGCGGCGGTTTTTCCAGTTGACAGATTGCTGTGGCCACGGGGCATCTGGTGTGAAAAGCACAGCCTTGCGGGGGATTAGTCGGGCTGGGTAAGTCGCCTGAGAGTACTTGTCCTTCAGCTTTAGTCACCTTGTCTGGGTCATCAAGTGAGGGAATAGCAGCAATTAGTGCCTGGGTGTAGGGATGCTTGGCTGCTTGATAGATCTTTTCCGCTGGTGCCAATTCCACAATCTTGCCTAAATACATGACGCCGATACGCTGACAAATGTGTTTCACGACGCTGAGGTTATGTGAAATAAACAGATAGGTTAGCTTAAACTGCTTTTGTAGATCCTGTAGGAGATTAATTACTTGCGCTTGGATTGAGACATCTAAAGCAGAAACCGGTTCATCACAAATAATCAGCTGCGGCTGCAGTGCTAGGGCACGGGCAATACCGACACGCTGTTTCTGCCCCCCGGACATTTCGTGGGGATAGCGGTGCAGATAGCTTTGAGAGAGTCCGACCATCTCACAAAGCTCCCCTACTTTGTGACGTCTTTCTTCTTTGCTATAGAGTTTATGTATAATATATGGTTCAGTTAAAATATCAATAATCTTGCGTCGGGGGTTGAGGCAGGAAGAGGGATCCTGGAAAATCATCTGGGTTTGACAGCGGAAGTCTTTGAGCTGCTGGCCTTTGAGCTTGCTGATGTCCACATCGGAAAAATAGATTTTACCTGCCGTTAGAGGATAAAGGCGCAAAAACATCTTGCCTAAGGTGGATTTGCCACAACCGGATTCCCCCACTAAACCGAATGTCTCGCCCTGATAAATAGTAAGATCGACCTCATCGACAGCATAAAGGGTGGCTTTTTTGCCCCTCTCCTGTTTAACTGTGAAGTACTGTTTAACGCCCTCCGCCTTAACTAAAACTTCAGCTCCCATATGTTCTACTCCTTAATAGTCGAATAAGAAACATCTGACACCTCTACCATCGTCTAAAGTGACTAAGGGCGGTTTCTCGCTGCGGCAGCGTTCACTTGCCTGTGGACAGCGGGGATGAAAGTGGCAGCCTTGCGGCATTTGGTCCGCATCAGGGACCATGCCCTTGATAGCTTCAAGCCTGCTGGTGTCTGTGAGTTTAGGCAGTGCCTTCAGCAGGCCTTGCGTATAAGGATGCAGCGGCTCTTTAAATAATTGTCGCACGGGTGCTATCTCTACCACTTCTCCCGTATACATGACAATCACACGGTCGCAAAAAGCAGAGACAATACCCAAGTCATGCGTAATGAGAATAATGCTCATCTCTTTTTTATGTTTAATATCCTTCAGCAGCTTTAAAATTTGCGCCTGAATGGTGACATCAAGAGCTGTCGTTGGCTCATCGGCAATTAAAAGTTCCGGGTCACAAGCTAAAGCAATCGCAATCATCACTCGCTGTCGCATGCCGCCGGAAAGCTGATGCGGATATTCTTTTAGTCTTTGTTTGGCATCGGGAATGCCACACAGCGCCAATAGCTCTAAGGCTTTGGCAGCTGCTTCCTTTTTAGTCGCCTTGCTGTGGAGCAGAATCGCTTCGCTGATTTGCCGGCCACAGGTATGAATGGGATTGAGCGAAGTCATGGGCTCCTGAAATATCATGGCCATCCTATTGCCTCTGATCGCTTGCATTTCAGGCTCACTTAAGGAGAGCAAGTCTTTGCCGTCAAAAAGGATTTCACCCTGCACTTCTGTACCAACTGACGGCAAAAGACGCATTGCCGCCAAAGAAGTGACACTTTTACCGCTGCCTGATTCGCCAACAATCCCTAAAGCTTCATTATAAGCAAGGTTTAAGGAGAGATCTCTGATTACTCTCACGGCCCCCACGCCATTACTAAAACCTACATTGAGGTTTTTTATTGCCAATAGATTTTTCACAAGTACGCCTCCAGGCACAAACTGCTAGCTGTTGTTACTACTTTAACGCAGTGAAGTGAGAAAGTTTAAAAATAAGAGCTGCGAGTGACAGTGTCAGGCGCCGCAACTCTTGTTGTATTAGTTAATGCTACTACATTATTGCTTGATTTTCAAGATAACTTTTGCATATTTCTCCTCATTTTTAGTATTCTGCTAGTTTTAAACAATCCGCCAAACGAAGACCGTTTACAACTAGAGAATCCTATTTTGGATCAAAGGGTACATTAAAATAAGTACGGTAGACAGCGTAGCTGCCCACAGGATCAGTTTTTCGCTCCACCGTTGCTGCCTTTGCGCTGCCAAATGATGCGACAAGTAGAGCATCAGCACTGCTAAAATCACAAAAAGGCTTCTGTATCTAGTTAGGGTGCCGGCAAACAAACCACTCATGCCGCCAAGACCTAGCGGCACTAAAAATAAGGGGCCCATTCAACAGGCAGTTGCCATAAAAGAGGTTAGTATTGAAGCCAGTGCTGTTAACTTTGCTTTCATGTAGTCTACTCCTTATAACATGGTTATTTTTAACTTGACTACTTCTGCGCGGGAATCGCAGAGTTTGCGTATGCTAATAATACTATAGCTAAAACTATTTGTAAATTAGAGGATCGACATACTGTAGGTGGTGAAGAAAATCAACAAAGATGAGTTGCTTGCCAGGCTTAAGGAGTTTTATCTGCTGGAAAAATTTCAAGTGCAGTATTATCAAGCTCAGCTCTCTGCTGCAAACGATGCCTATTTCCAATGTGCTTTTACCAAGATGGTGCAGATTGAAAGTGGGCATGCCGATTATTTTGCCAAAAAACTAATTGAGGCTAAAGTTGAGCTGCCTCAGGCTAGGACATCTTTGCTTCAACTGGCGGGACGCCTGCTTGGTGAGTCCGTAGAGCTAACCGGGGCCAAGCAAACTTGTAAACTTGGGATTGCTTTGGAAAGTAAAGCAATAGAAATGTATCAGAAGTTTATTTTAGAAGCATGGGACGAGCAGAAACTGCGCAATACACTGATGGAATATCTGTTGGATGAAGAATTCCATACCCTGTGGATGAAAGACTATTTGCACCGCTAACCTCTTCTTGCTAAGCAAAAATGTAAGCCAGATTCGTAGAGTCAAATATAAGAAACTATTAATAGCCTGGGCAGAAAATAAATATATAATCTAGCTACGACACAAATAATAAAGAGGCGAGCGCGATGTTTAAAGACAAAATAATGCAAATCGTGAACATGGAGATTGAAACGGAAAGAAAATTATTAGGCAAGTTGATGATAACGGAAAGTATTGATAGTCGGGCCATATTAAAACAAAGTGAGAAACTAGACATGCTAATAAATCTTTATAATCGTTTAGAAAGATTTATTTTCGAGAATGCTTGTCCCTAAGTTCTTGCACTCCCCAACCAGCCTGCAGCTGCAGGCTGGTTTTCGTTTGTACTAGCGTGCTAGCCTGGAAATGGGAAGCTTGTGTCAGACTAATAAGATGGCATGTGAAACTTTTACCTTGTTCGGCCTAAAACAAAGGAAATACGCTGATAACTGCGGAATAAGTTATAGATAGATCTTAAAGAATACCGAGTTGACTAGATTACAAGAAACTTGGAGGAAAATATGACTATTCCACTGGGAGATTTTCTGCAGCAATTGGTCTCTAATCCGGCTTTATTGGTTATCGCCACCCTGACAGCAGCAGTTATCTTGGTAAATGGCTGGACAGATGCACCAAATGCCATTGC
>DASRMS010000132.1:0-1144 GCA_035647835.1 Oscillospiraceae bacterium | reverse complement strand
GCTAGGGTAAATATATTTAGGTAGCTTTGGCTTTTCTGCTCTAATCGCCGCCTCTGCGTCTGCTATCGCTTTTTTTAATTCTGGTGCAGTGCGTACTTTTGCATCATCCAAGCTCGTAATAAAAGACGTGTTAATTTTTGCACCATTGGCATATTCAATAGTTGAGTTTGTGACTATCGAGCATTTAGCGTTAGGGCTAAACAGCGTGAGCGTTGGCGCAAACAGAAAAAAATCTACTCCTTTACTTTCGTAAAACCTAACGATTTTGGTTAGTATCGAAAAAGGCGGGTTATCAATAACAACATCGCCCGCTTGGTACTCCAGTTTTTCATAGTCGCCCTCGGGGTGAAACGGGCGCAAAATCCGGCGGCCTTGCAATCCGTACTCATTCACTGCCCAGTCTGCCACAGCTTCATAAACAGCAGCAGGCGTGTAACAGCTATCAGTTGTTTTTTTGGTCTCGAACTTTTTTAACCAAGCCTCGTACTCACTTGCGCCCAACAATTCTTCTTGCATTTATTGCGCACCCCCAATCTGTCATAACTCCCACCATTAAAACCCGCCATTACGACGGGTTGATTATACCACAATACGGCTATCTGTTTTTAATACAGAAGACTGCCCACTTAACACCAAACTCTGCGCGCTGATTTGCAGCGTTTTCTGGTGTCTGCATAGCGTGCTGATCGTAAGCATCCATGACAATATGCTTGTGTATACCTTCATTATCGACAAGCGCCAGTACCTTACTAATCGGTACTCCAGACTGCCTAGCGCTCATTATCGCTACAGCTTCGGTTTCTAACTCAGCGCAAAACTGTTCTTTACTCATCTGCTCACCTGCAAACGCTGGCGCACTCACTGCTACCGATAAAGCCAAGCCAAATAATAGATTTTTCATAATGACGCCTCAATTTCTAAACATGTTAGTAGCTTTTTACTTTCGCCGCATGTGCTTACATCGATCCATTCTGCAGTTAGCGCGGTAATGCAAACTCCGTGATCCTCGCAGATCGTGTTGAGCGCAGCAGTGAGGGTATTTCTTATGCTGTCTTGGTTTTCGTCATTCATAGATCACTATCCACCAGATCCGCTGGCGCTTCATTAGCGCAGTGATCTTTGGGTTATGGCTCCTGCTCCATTC
>DASRMS010000131.1:0-18911 GCA_035647835.1 Oscillospiraceae bacterium | reverse complement strand
GGAGAGGAGAAACCGGAGGAAGAGCTTATGGGGAATATGTTGTACTCCTAGTATGAACAGTGCTTAATAAGAATATACATCAAAATGCTAGGAAAAAAATGGGACTTGGCATTTTTTGATGTAGTAATTTTACCAGGAGGTGATAGCTTTGCGGATTATTGCCGGCTGTGCACGTGGCAGACAGCTCAAAACTAGAAAGGGCAGCCCAACGCGCCCTACAGCCGATAGAGTGAAAGAATCATGCTTTAATATCCTTAGCAATCGGCTACAGGGCGCGTATTTTCTTGATATCTTTGCCGGTAACGGTGGTATCGGCCTCGAGGCCTTAAGTCGTGGTGCGGAAAAATGTGTTTTTATTGAAAAAAATGCCCATTGTGCTAAAATAATAACAGGGAATTTGTTTTTATGTGGTTTGCAGGCAGGGGGTGAAGTTCTGCAGTTAGATGCTTTAACAGCCTTAGCACAGCTGAAAATAAAACAGCAGCAATTCGATATAATCTTTCTTGATCCCCCGTATCATAGTCCGGTCTTGGCTTCAGTTCTCAGACAGCTCGCTGCTAATGATTTATTGGCACCAGCCGGAATTGTTGTTGTTGAGCATCATCGTCAGCATAGTGACTGGTACCAGCCGGAAGAATGGCAAACAAATCGTGTTAAAAAATATGGTGATACTATACTTACTTTTCTGACGCCAAGCAAAGCTTGAGTGATAAAAGGAGGCGCGCAAATTGATTGTCGTAATATATCCAGGAAGTTTTGATCCGGTAACTAATGGCCACCGTGACATTATTGACCGTGCCAGTCGTGTTTTCTCCAAGGTTATTGTCACCGTCTTAGATAATCCCCGCAAAGCACCGATGTTTTCCATAGAAGAGCGAGTAGAAATGTTAAAGCTAGTAGTTAAAAACTATCCTAATGTCGAGGTAGATTCCTTTCAAGGTTTATTGGTTGATTATGCAAAAATGAAGCAGACAAAGGTTATGCTTAAAGGCCTGCGACCGATGGGGGATTTTGACTTTGAGTTTCAAATGGCAATTACCAATCGTCAATTAGACCCGGAATTAGAGACGCTATTTATGGCTACAACAAACCGTTATTCCTATATTTCCAGTAGTGTGGTCAAAGAAGTAGGTATCTTTGGCGGTGATATCTCTGAATTTGTGCCTCCAGAAATTTATGAGTTGGTGATGAAAAAAGTAGTTACCGTCTAAAGACAGAAATTTTAATGCCCTTAAAAATATTGAGCAGCAGGCCAATCAGGCACAATCCAGCCGCCAGGATAATAAAAAGCCAACTCATATAACCTAAACTCTGCAGCACTGTCATACCAACAGGCGGGTGGAGATGGGAAAAGACCGGCATTGCTCGAGACATTACCGGCGCTAATGGTCCCATAAAAAGCCAGGTATAGAGGACAGCAAAAAAGGCTTGGATCATGCGGCCAATCACAAATGGCTTCATTTTCATATCTGTATCGCTGGTGATGGCGGCAATTTGGGCAAAGACTGAGAGGCCACTCCAGGCAATAATGCCGCTTGTCACCATAATCTTTTGTATCATGGGTACGGCAGTACTTACTTGACTGGCAACCAGGCAACCAAGATCAATTTCAAAAAATCCATTGACTACTGCTGGCATCAAATCGGGATGCATGCCTAAGGGACCAAACAATATTTTGTAGGCGGCAGCACTAATAATACCAACAACCCCAGTGACTGTCAGGATGCGGATAATCACGGAAAAAAGGATAATAGTGCCCCCAATTAGCAGCAAATTGTTGACAGAATTGCGAACAGCATCGCCCATGAGTTGGCCGAAGGCGCGGCCATCTTTTTTTCTTGCGTGATAGAGAGCTGTAGCTGCCCGTGACAGCATACGCCCACGCTCAAAGGTTTCAGGTGTATTGGGCTGGTTTCTGCCATAAAAGCGCAGGAACAAGCCTGTGGTAAGAGCGGATAAATAGTGCGCAGCAACAATGGTACCACCTATCTCCGGATAGCCTAGCATACCCAAAGCAACAGCGCCACACATAAAGAGGGGGTCAGATGTATTGGTAAAGCTGACTAACCGCTCTGCTTCTACTTTACTAATCAAGCTTTTGCGGCGCATCTGGGCGCTAAGATTGCCACCAACGAGGAAGCCGGAAGCTAAACCCATGGCAATAACAAAGGAACCTACGCCTGGCACATTAAAGACAGGACGCATCAATGGTTCTAACAGCACTCCTAAAAAATGGACGACCCCAAGCCCCATCAATATTTCCGAACCTATGAAAAACGGTAGCAGCGCCGGGAAAACTACGTTCCACCAGACTTCTAATCCCTTAACGGCAGCATCAAAGGCTTCGCTCGGGTGCAGGACCAGAGCAACGGCCAGCGCGACCGCAGCGATGCCCAGCAAATAGGCGGGCACGCGATCCCTGTTAAAGCGTTTTGTATTCATATTCCCTCCCGCGGTATAATTATTATTGGCATAGTAATATATATATTTGAATTCGCCGGAGTATGCCGGATTGAGGTGGATGCGATGTTTAAAAGAGGAAAAAAAGTCGGCTTGGCTTTAGGCGGCGGTTCGGCACGAGGATTTGCTCATATTGGTGTCATTAAAGTGTTAAAGTTGGCCGGTGTGCCCATAGACTTAATAACAGGAACCAGTATGGGGTCAGTAGTCGGTGCTGCTTATTGTGCCGGTTTGGAATTGCCCCTGCTAGAACGTTTATTTAGCCATGCGGATAGTAAGTTATGGCTAGATTGGACTTTCCCGCATATGGGTTTGGCCGCCGGGGATAAACTAGAGCAGCTGATGTTACTGCTGACTCGCAGAAAAACGTTTGACCAACTTGAGGTACCTTTAGCTATCGTCGCCACGGATTTGTGCCGTGGGGAGAAAGTTGTGATGCAGGAGGGCTTAGTGGCTCGAGCTGTACGTGCTTCAGCAGCAATTCCGGGGATTTTCCGCCCGCTCGAAGAGGGAGAGCAAGTATTGGTTGATGGAGCTGTCATTGAGCGTGTGCCTGCACCCACCGCGCGGACCCTTGGTGCCGATCTTGTGATTGCTGTAGATGTGGGGATCTATCTTGATGGTCATAAACCACAACATATTTTAGATGTAATAACACAAAGTCTAGATGTGATGCAGCGGGATTTATCTCGTTATAGCCTTGAGGCAGCCGATGTGGTGATCAGCCCTGCCCTGCGGGAGATAGCACCAGGACATTTTCATCGAGCTAAAGAAGCCATCAAAGCAGGTGAAGAAGCGGCGCACGAGGCGTTACCTAGCATCAGGCAAATGCTAGAGAAAGAAGGTTTGTGGAAACTAAATGAAACAATTACGTAAAATTATTGCCATTATCGTTGTGGGTGCGCTTTTACTTTTTGCCAAGACTGGGTATTTGTTGATCAAGCCTGGCTCGGCAGAAGACTTGTCGCGTTTTGTCACAGTGCAAGGCAGTACGGATGATGATAACGGGACATTTTATCTAGTTACTGTTTCCCAGCAGCGAGCAACACCTGTCTTGCTGTGTTATGCGTTGCTGCATCCCGATGTAGAATTACAACCCAGTACCAGTGTGATTCCCCCTAATATGGATCGTCAGGAGTATAACGAACTGATGCAGCGTTGGATGACAGAAAGCCAGAACTTGGCTAAAGTAATTGCGTTACGTCACTCAGGTTATGAGGTGCCTATCCATAGTGATGGTGTAGAAGTAGTTGATGTGGAAGAGGACAGCCCAGCACAAGGATTACTCTTTCCCGAAGATGTGATTGTGGCAGTAGACGGTCATTCTGTCTACTTGGCAGAAGAACTTATTTCACAGGTGCAGCTGCGACCTGTTGGTGACCCCGTTTCCTTAACAGTGAAACGTAATGGTGAACAACGTGAGGTAGAGGTGGCTACTACCAACCATACAGAACTACCAGAGCGGGCCGCTATCCGTGTGTTGATTCAGACGCTTAACTGGCAGCCTGTTTTGCCGCTAGAGATAGAGATTGATGCCGGCGAGATTTCCGGACCGTCAGCTGGCTTAATGTTTGTGCTTGAAATTATGCGGCAGCTTGAGGCGCGTGATTTAACAGCAGGACATAAAATAGCGGGCACCGGTACAATTAATTTGCTGGAAGAGGTCGGTGCCATCGGCGGGGTGCACCAAAAGGTTAAAGCAGCAGAGAAGGCTGGTGCCGCATACTTCTTTGTGCCGCTTGAGAATTACGAAGATGCTAAGCAGGCAGCCCAAAAAATTACCTTGGTACCGGTACAAACATTAACAGAAGCCTTACATTTTTTGCAGGAGTTAACGCCAGCTGAAAAAAGCGCAAGTAATTGTTTACCTGTGCATAAAAAAGGCAGTAAAGCGGCGTAATAAGAAGTAGAATTCCGTTACACGGCTGTCCCGTTAAATGTTGACAATAAAGTTATTCATCTATATAATAAAATTTAGCGCAAGCGAGGTGCTAATTTTTGCTATGAAAATTGAGCTACAAGCTTTAAAAGATGCGCCTGGTAAAGATATTACTTATAATTTTACTGTGGCAGAGTCAGCACTTAATTTGGACGAGGAGGATTTGCAAGTTATTGCTCCCCTAGAGGTCCAAATGAGTGCAGCATATCGCGATAGAAAAGTAGAAGTGAGAGGAAGCCTGCGCACAAGGGTGATTCTTACCTGCAGCCGCTGTTTAAAACAAGTCCCAATTTCTTTTCAAGAGGAATTTGAGGATGAGATCCCGGTAAGTGAGGAAAAGGAAATTAATCTGTCTGAGTTGGTTAGAGAATTATTTATAACCACATTGCCTTTTAAACCTCTTTGTCAGGCAGCATGCCAGGGCATCTGCCCCACGTGTGGTACGGATCTTAATGAAAAACAGTGTAGTTGTCCAGTAGATAATATGGATCCCCGCTTATCTGTTCTAAAGAAACTGCTGGATAAGTAGTATGAGGAGGTGTAATAATGGCGGTACCTAAAAGGAAAACATCCAAATCCAGAAAAAATAAACGGAGAACACACTGGAAACTTACTGTTCCCGGTTTAATCTCTTGCCCGCAATGTCATGAACCCAAATTGCCTCACCGGGTGTGTGTCCATTGTGGCTATTATAAAGGCAGAGAAGCTGTAGAAATAAAATAACAATCAACATATCAAATACTCTTCCTGCATAAGGAAGGGTTTTTGTTATCCGGGGAAATCTTGCCGAGGGAAAAGCTTGAAGGTGGCAAATGTTTTGCAAGAGGTGAAACTAGTGATAAGAGTGGCACTGGATGTTATGGGAGGGGATCATGCCCCTAAACAAATAATAGCAGGTGGCCTATTGGCGTTGACCGAACTGGCTGATCTGCACATACATTTTGTAGGTCCACAAGCTGTGCTGGAAAATTATTTGCGCGACAAGGTTTATGATCAAAACCGCGTAGCATTGATGCCAGCAGAAGAAATTATTAAAAATGAAGATTCTCCTGTCCTGGCTGTGCGCCGTAAAAAGAATTCGTCAATGATGGTTGCACTGCAAATGTTAAGAGATAAAAAAGTGGAGGCCATGGTTTCTGCAGGTAATACTGGCGCCCTGATGGCCGGCAGCTTATTATTAACTGGCCGGATTGAGGGGATCGAGCGGCCGGCTTTAACAGTAGTAGCACCCACTTTCCCGGGCGGCAATGTAGTGCTGCTGGATGTGGGAGCCAATATGGATGCAAAAGCCGA
This sequence comes from Oscillospiraceae bacterium, assembly GCA_035647835.1. Classification (GTDB taxonomy): domain Bacteria; phylum Bacillota; class Dethiobacteria; order Dethiobacterales; family Dethiobacteraceae; genus UBA9865. Next base: position 13,219 of record DASRMS010000131.1, on the reverse strand, counting down.
ACAGTTGCTGCAATATGGAATAATGGGTAAAATATATGCACGGGAAGTTTTGTTAAAAAAAGAACCGCGTGTTGGTTTACTGAATGTTGGTGTTGAAGAAATCAAAGGCAATGAACAAGTTAAAAAGGCTTATCAACTGATGAAAGAAAAGCTGCCCTGTTTTATAGGGAATGTTGAGGCACGTAATGTGTTAGATGGTGTGGCAGATGTGATAATTTGCGATGGCTTTTCAGGGAATATTATCCTGAAAACCCTGGAAGGCTTGGTTGCCGGATTGTTCGGTTCATTAAAAGAAGCTATGTCAGCTAACTTAAAAAGTAAAATAGCTGCCTCACTATTGAAACCAGAACTACTAGCGCTGAAAGCCAAGTTAGATTATACAGAGTACGGTGGAGCACCGTTCTTAGGTGTTGGCGGCGCCTGTATTAAAGGACACGGTTCTTCAAATGCCCGTGCCATTCGCAGCGCCATTGTTAACCAAGCGTATCTGTATGCTCGCCAAAACGTAAACGGACTTATCGAACAGGAATTAGCCGCACTTTTAACCGACTAATAGCTGTCCTGCCTGAAAGAAAGGAAGTACTGTGTATGAAATTACAGGATGCAGGGATTTTGGGGGTGGGCTCAGCTGTACCCCCCAAAATAGTAACGAATAGCGACTTAGAAAAAATCATTGATACCAGTGACGAATGGATCCGTACGCGAACAGGTATCAGTGAGCGCCGTGTGGTTGAAGATGGTGTGTTTACATCTGATTTAGCCGCACAAGCTGCGGAAAAGGCTCTGCAAGCGGCGAATACTACTGCTGAGGAAATAGATTTAATTATCGTGGCGACAATTACACCAGATACCATCATGCCTTCAACAGCTTGTTTTGTGCAAGCAAAACTTGGGGCAAAAAAGGCTTTTGCTTTTGATCTTTCTGCCGGCTGTACTGGTTTTATTTATGCTCTTTCGGTAGGACGTCTGTATATCCAAAGCGGGCTTTATCGGCGGGTTTTGGTGATTGGTGCCGAAGTGATGTCTAAATTTTTGGATTGGTCCGACCGCAGCACCTGTATTCTTTTTGGTGATGGTGCCGGAGCAGTAGTTTTAGGACCTGTGGAGGAGCCAGGATTTATTAATGTTACCTTAGGTGCCGACGGCTCTCTGGCCGAGCTGCTCGTCGTGCCGGCGGGTGGTTCACAGCTGCCAGCTTCACAGCAAAGTGTTGCAGAGCGTCAACATTATATTAAAATGAATGGTCACGAAACTTTTAAATTTGCCGTACGGGTGATGGGAGAAGTTACACAACAAGCACTAGATGCCGCAGGTTTGGTAAAAGAGGATTTAGATTTTTTAGTTCCCCATCAAGCCAATTTAAGGATAATCGAGTCTGCCCGTAAACGGTTAAAATTACCCCCAGAGCGTGTCATTGTCAATATTGATCGGTATGGAAATATGTCTTCTGCTTCTATTCCAGTTGCTTTAGATGAAGCTATCCAACAAGGACGTTTAAAACGCGGCGATCTGATGGCACTGGTAGGCTTTGGGGCCGGATTGACTTGGGGAGCTGCCTTAGTTAGATATTGACAGGAGGAAGATGATGGTTTTAAAGTCGAAGCTATGTGACTTACTTGGCATACAGTATCCTATCTTACAAGGTGGCATGGCCTGGGTGGCAACCGGTGAGTTGGCTGCAGCTGTCTCTGAGACGGGGGCACTTGGTATTATTGGTGCCGGTAATGCACCTGCTGCAGTATTGGAGCAGGAAATTAGGAAAGCAAAAGCGCGTACAGATAAGCCTTTTGGCGTTAATATTATGTTACTTTCCCCCTACGTTGAGGAAGTAGTAGAACTCCTTTGCCGGGAAAAGATACGAGTGATAACTACAGGAGCAGGTAATCCCGGTAGGTATGTGAAACTTTTTCAGGAAAATGGTGCGAAAGTAATACCCGTAGTATCCTCTGTTGCTTTGAGCAAACGCTTATTACGACTAGGTGTTGATGCTATGATTGCTGAAGGTATGGAGGCGGGCGGCCATATTGGGGAGTTAACCACCATGGCGTTGGTACCGCAAATAGTGGATGCTGTTAATGTACCGGTCATTGCCGCTGGTGGGATAGCAGATGGCAGGGGAGTTGCAGCAGCCTTGGCTTTAGGGGCTGACGGTGTGCAGTTGGGCACACGCTTTATCAGCGCGTATGAATGTACGGCGCATGCACAGTATAAGGGTATGATTCTGAAGGCAAAAGATCGAGACACGGTAATTACGGGTGTGTCTACTGGGCATCCCGTACGCGTTATCCGCAATAATTTAACACGTGAAATTAGCCGCCTAGAAAAAGAAGGTGCTAGTTTGGCAGAAATAGATAAATTTGCGGTTGGTCGTTTGTCGGACGCTGTACGTCGTGGCGATGTGGTGAATGGCTCAGTTATGGCCGGACAAAGTGCAGCGATGGTAACGAAGGAAGAGTCAGCACAAGACATTATTAATGACTTAATAAAACAGACACGTAGTGTCATCAGCGAACTGGCAAAGTTTATTGGTTAGTCAGATGCGAGGTGAATAAAGATGGGAAAAATAGCATTTATCTTTCCGGGGCAGGGCGCGCAGTACATTGGGATGGGACGCGAGTTAGCGGAACATTATCCTGTGGCGAGAGAAGTTTTTACGGCAGCTGATGAAGCCCTTTCTATGAAGTTATCGGACATTATCTTTGATGGTACTGATGAACAATTAAAACAAACTGAAATCACACAACCAGCAATTGTGGCAACTAGCCTAGCCTTTTTAGCAGTTCTAAAGCAACACGGTTTAGTGCCGGATGCAGCAGCAGGCTTAAGTTTAGGTGAATATTCAGCTTTAGTTGCAGCAGGTGCGCTGTCCTTACAGGATGCCCTGCCGTTGGTACAGAAGCGCGGTCAGTTGATGCAGGAGGCGGTACCTCCCGGAGTTGGCGGCATGGCCGCGATCTTGGGTTTAGCGCGGGAAAAAGTTGCAACAGTCTGCCAGTTAGCTAGTGAGGTGGGGATTGTAGAGCCTGCTAATTTTAATGCTCCCGGGCAAATTGTCATCGCTGGTGAGCTGTCTGCCCTCCGTCGTGCTTGTGAACTGGCCAAAGAGCATGGGGCCAGACGAACTGTCGAATTGCCGGTCAGTGTTTCTTTTCACTGCAGCTTATTGCAAAGTGTAGAACCATTATTAGCAGCAGAATTAGACAAGGTGCAGATTAAACCCGTGGAAATCCCCGTCATTACCAATGTCACCGCCGCTTATGTTAATTCGACTGCCGCTATTCGTGATGCTTTAGTGCGTCAGGTTAGTCACTCTGTCTTATGGCAAGATTCCATGGAAAAATTAATTGCGGATGGGTTTAACCGTTTTGTGGAAGTAGGTCCAGGTAAAAGCTTGACGGGCTTAATGAAGAAAACTAATACCGACGTTTGGGTGCACCAGATGGAAGATCGCAAGACACTGGCAGCAGTGTTAGAAGCTCTCGGTGCAGGGGAGGGTGAGAATATTGCGTTTAGTCAATAAGGTAGCTATTGTTACTGGTGCCTCACGCGGCATTGGGCGTGCCATTGCCATTGCCTTAGCACGTGAAGGAGCAAAACTAGTCATCAACTATACTGCCAATGCCCAGGCCGCAGAGGATACGCTAGCAGCTGTGCAAGAAGCAGGTAGTCAAGGACTACTAGTACAAGCTGATGTTACCGCAGCAGCTGATTGTAATAAACTAGTGAAAGCGGCCCAAGAGCATTTCGGTAAAATTGATATTTTGGTAAATAATGCTGGCATTACCCGTGACAACATTGCTGCCCGGATGAAAGCTGATGAATGGCAAGCAGTACTAGATACAAATCTGACTGGCGCTTTTAACTGTGCTAAAGCTGTAATCCGCCCATTTTTAAAACAAAAGACGGGTGGACGCATCATTAATATGGCGTCCATCGTGGGCAAAATCGGTGGTATTGGTCAGGTTAATTATGCTGCAGCTAAAGCCGGCCTGATGGGGATGACAAAGTCCCTGGCACGTGAGTTGGCCGCACGTCAGGTTACAGTAAATGCAGTAGCACCAGGCTATATTAATACAGCTATGACAGCGGTACTCAGTAGTGAAGTAAAAGACAATATTGTCAAACAAATTCCCTTAGGCCGTACTGGTGAGCCAGAAGATGTGGCCGCGCTGGTCGTGTTTTTAGCCTCAGATGAGGCTGCCTACATTACAGGGCAAGTTATTGCCATTGATGGTGGACTTGTGATGTGCTAGTTGACATTAATGATTATTTTATTTAGTATCTTATGGGGAGGAGGTGAGACAATGGATGTCTTGAGCAAAGTTAAAGGACTAATAAGTGATCAATTGGGCGCAGACGAAGCTAACATTGCTTTGGAAACTTCTTTCGAGGAACTGGATGCAGACTCCCTTGATATAGTGGAGTTAGTGATGGCCATTGAAGAAGAATTTAGCCTTGAAATCTCCGATGAGGAAGTTGAAAACATTAAATCAGTGGGAGATGTTGTGCGCTATATCGAGGCTAATGCCTAAGGCGTGAGCACCTGAAGCCCTGCGCAGGCAGGGCTTCTTTAGAAAAGGCATGGAAAGAAGAGGTGAGAAGATTGAAACGACGCGTTGTTATTACGGGTCTGGGGATGGTTACACCCGTCGGTACTGGTAAAACAATCTTTTGGGACAATCTATTAGCAGGAAAATCGGGCATTGATCGTGTACAAAGATTTAATGTAGATGATTATCCGACACAGGTGGCAGCCGAAGTTAAAGACTTTAATCCTGCCGATTATATGGACAAAAAAGAAAGTCGTCGTATGGATCGCTTTTCCCAGTTTGCTGTTGCAGCAGCTAGATTAGCTATGGCAGACGCTAAGCTGGAATCATCTGAAATCGATAATCAACGGGTTGGTGTTTCTGTTGGCTCTGGGATTGGAGGTATTACCACTATCCAGGAACAGGTACAAGTTCTGATTAACAAAGGACCACGTAGAGTCAGCCCGTTTTTTGTGCCGATGTTAATTGCAAATATGGCATCAGCCTATATATCTATTGAGTTTGGTCTTAAAGGGCCTAACACGACCATTGTTACAGCCTGTGCAACAGGTACCCATTCGGTAGGAGAAGCAATGAAGACTATTCAATTAGGCGCTGCAGATGTGATGGTGGCCGGTGGTGCAGAAGCAGCTTTAGTACCAGTAGCTTTTGCCGGTTTTTGTGCTTTACGTGCCATGTCCTCATGTAATGATGATCCCCAGCGTGCTTCACGCCCCTTTGACAGTGAACGAGACGGTTTTGTGATGGGAGAAGGCGCCGGAATTGTTATTCTGGAAGAATTAGAGCATGCTCTAAAGCGCGGGGCGAAAATCTATGCTGAGGTTGCCGGCTACGGTCTTTCTAGTGACGCCTACCATATTACTGCTCCTGATCCCGATGGTGCCGGAGCACAGCTGTGCATGTCCATGGCCATTAAGGATGCCGGTTTGAGGCCGGAGGATGTTGACTACATTAATGCCCATGGTACATCAACTCAACTTAACGATAAGACAGAAACCCAGGCCATTAAAAGGGTATTTGGTGAGCACGCTTACGACCTTGCTGTCAGCTCTACCAAATCAATGACCGGTCACTTACTGGGTGCTGCCGGTGGGATAGAGGCAATCATTTGTGCTTTAGCTATTGAAAATGGCATGATACCGCCTACCATTAATTACGAGCATCCTGACCCAGAGTGTGACTTGAATTATGTACCTAATCAGGCGATAGCCCGCCCCGTACAAACTGCGATGTCCAATTCTTTTGGCTTTGGCGGCACTAATGCCTCCTTAATAATTAAAAAATTTAGTAGTTAAGGAATTATAACGGTGAAGGTATGAAAAAAGCTGATTTCCAAGCAATATTTACGCTACTACAAATCGAGCCTAAAGAGTGGCAGCTGTATCAACAAGCGTTAACCCACTCTTCCTATGCCCATGAACATGATTTGGGCAGCCATGCTTATAACGAACGTCTAGAGTTTTTAGGCGATGCGGTTTTGGAGCTGGCGGTTTCAGAAGAATTGTACAGACGATATCCTCAGCTGCCAGAAGGTAAATTAACACGCTTTAGGGCTGGTTTAGTCTGTGAAGATACTTTATACCGACTGGCCAATAAGCTGGAACTGGGAAACTATTTGCGTTTAGGAAAAGGCGAGGCGGCTAATGGTGGCCGCCAACGCCCTTCTTTACTGGCAGATGCCTTTGAAGCAGTACTGGGTGCAATATATTTAGACCTGGGGTTCGCCCAGGCTAAGGCTGCAGTGCAGAAGCAGTTTGCACCGCTTTACGGAGATTTACAGCAGGGTAGTCTGCCTTTTGATTACAAAACATTAATGCAAGAGTATACACAAGCCAAAATGGCAGCTACACCAGAATATAGAATTGTGGCCGAAACAGGACCAGATCATGATAAAGTCTTTGTAGCGCAAGTAATGATTAAGGAAAAGGTCCTGGGTAAGGGAAGTGGACACTCCAAGAAGGAAGCAGAACAGGAAGCAGCCCGGGTGGCTTACGAGCGGATCAAAAAAGATAAATCTTGACCTGAAAGCTGTTTCGTAATCTTATGAATGAGCTTGTCTTGAAAAATCTGGGCTGTAATCTAATTTGCTTAACTTAACCTGCTTGTCAACAAGCAGGTATTTTTATACAGATAGAGAAATTAGATATGTTATAGTATTGTAAATACAGTAAGCCCACCAATGTCAGGAGGAGGGGAAAATCATTGCATGTTAAGCGTCTTGAAATACATGGTTTTAAATCATTTGCCGATAAAACAATATTTGAACTAACACCTGGTGTGACAGTAATTGTCGGGCCCAACGGCTGTGGTAAAAGTAATATTACGGATGCTATACGCTGGGTTTTGGGTGAACAGTCAGCGCGACACCTGCGGGGTTTTCGTATGGAAGATATTATCTTCAGCGGTACCTCCAAGCGCAAAGCATTAAGCTTTGCTGAAGTATCCCTAACCTTTGACCATAGTGATGGCGCTTTAGGGTTAGAATATGAGGAAATAACAGTCACCCGTCGGCTTTATCGCAATGGGGAAAGTGAATATCTGCTAAATAAAAACACCTGTCGACTGAAAGATATCCTGGAATTATTTATGGATTCCGGTGTGGGTAAAGAAGCCTATTCTTTTATTGGACAAGGCCGTGTTGACGAAATTATTAATGCCCGCCCAGAAGAACGACGCCAGATCTTTGAAGAGGCTGCCGGAATTCTCAAATATAAAAGTCGCAAACGAGAAGCAGAACGTCGCCTGGCAGAAACAGCAGAAAACCTTTTGCGGGTGGGAGATATTATCCATGAGTTGTCTGCACAATTGCCGCCGCTGAAGGAGCAGGCTGAACAAGCCCAAAGCTACCTGCAGCTGCGAGAACAATTGAAGGCACAGGAAATTGATCTCTTAGTACACGACGCCCTAAATTTGCGCCAACGTTGGTATGGGCTAGACAATAAAGCTAAAGCAGCCGCTGATGATTTAATTGGCCAGCAAACAACTGTCAATCGGCAGGAAGCAGAACTCACCACCAGCCAATTGTTATTAGATAAAGAACAAACCACCGTAGCTTCCAGGCAGCAAGAAACACAACAGCTCGCTTCTGAAATCGAAAAAGCACAGGCACAGATTGCTGTAACTAAAGAGAAAATACATAGTGCAGAGCGACAGTTAAAAGAAGCCAGTTTATATATGGAGGATCTAGACCAGCAAGCAGCCGGCTTGACAGAAACACAAGAGCAGCTTGCACAACAACTGCAGGCCATTAATGATACTAAACAGCAGGCAGAAGCACAACTGGCAAAGGCTCAAGCGGCTCTTGCGGAGCTGGAAACTTCACCAGACGTGCAGCAATCCCTGACTAAACAAGCGGAGTTAGACAAATTACTGCCAACACTGCACCGCCTGCAGCGTGAACTTGACCGGGTTAGTATGGAGGTAGAACAACTTGAGGCGCAGGGGGAAGCTCTTGCCGCACAAGAGACTGTCAAGCAAGCAGAGGCGAAAAGTTTGACAGAACATGGCCAGGCTCTTTTGAGGCAAAAGGAAATGATCAGGGGGGCAAAGGAACAGCAGACGAGTGAGCAGGCAGAATTAGAGCAAAACTTGCAAACTCTGCAAGTTCAGCAAGAACAGCTATCCCGACAGTCTCAGCAGCAACAAAAGGAGCTCACTGCGACACAAAATAAGCTTGCTGTGCTGCAAGAATTGGAGCAGGCCATGGCCGGCTACTATCAAGGCGTTAAAACAATTCTCAAGGTACGTAAAAAGCAGGCTCAACTGCAGGGTATTGTCGGCACGGTTGCCGATATCTTGCAGGTTCCTCCTCGCTATGTCCCCGCTGTAGAGGCAGCGCTAGGAGCTTCGCTGCAAAATTTGGTCGCAGAAAATGAACAGGTGGCTAAAGCAGCTATTACTTACTTAAAGCAAACAAAAGGCGGTCGGGCAACCTTCTTGCCCTTAAATATCCTAGAAGTAGCCACGAGACGGCCGGCAAGCGACAAGGTCACGCAAATTGACGGCTATCTTGGCATCGCAGCTGATTTAGTACAAACACAGCCACGCTTTCAACAGGTAATCGAATCCTTATTAGGGCGCGTCCATTTCGTTGCTAATTTAGATACAGCGTTGCCGGCAGCCCAAGCTTTGCATTACCGTGAGCGGGTAGTTACTTTAGATGGTGATATTATTGCCCCCGGTGGTGCGATGAGTGGTGGCTTTGATAAAAAGCAAGGCGGTGTCCTGACGCGCCGCAAAGAGGCAGCAGCGCTGAAAGAAAAACTTGAGCAGCAGCAAACTGTACTTTTGTCTCTGCAAACAAAGGAGAAATCAAGCCAAGAGCAGCAAGCTGCCGCCAAGCAGCAGCTTGCTGAACTGCAGCAGAAACTACAGCAAACAGAATTACAATTCAGCTTAAATGAGCAGGAAATAGTGTATTGGGCCAGACAAGAGCAAGAATTAACAGTGACTTTGCAAAAATTGCAGCAAGAGCTTACAGCAGTGCAAGAAACTCTCTCAGTCCGCAGAGAAGTGATTAAGCAAACAGTGCAAGAACTAACTACAGTACAAAAACAGGAACACGCCCTGCGCATAGAATTAGCTGAACTAGAAGGCAGGCTATCCGCACGGGAAATAGAAAAGCAAAGTCTACGTGAGCACTATACAGAGTGTCGTGTACGTGTTGCCTCCTTACAAAAGCAGCAGGAGCGCTACGCAGACGAAGCCGACCGTGCCCGTCGTGAGCGCAGCCTGCTGGAGAATAAAAAGCAGCACAAAGCAGCGCAAATTTCACTGGTGCAAGCAGCGCAGCAGCAGTTAAACGTGGACATAGCGGCGAAACAAATAACAGTAGACACTTTGCAAAATAAACGCAGCCAAGCCGTAGCTGTTTTAGCTAAACGGGAGCAGGCCTTAAAAACAATGGCGACCGAGCTGCGTGAACATACAGCGCAGCTGCGTCAGCTGGAAAAATCCTTTGCGGGGTTGGAACGCAAACAAGCACGCCTAGAAGTTGAGCGTGAGCGCGTAGAAGGCGACTTACAGGCAGTCCTTAATCGACTGAGAGATAGTTGGGAGCTTGAGTTTGCCGAAGCGGAAAAAGCAGCCAAGCCGCTGCAGGACAGGCAGGCAGCGCAGACGGCCATTAGCCAGATCAAAGAAAGTGTTAATAAATTAGGGACCGTTAACCTAGGCGCCATTGAGGAAGAGCAGCGTGTAGCAGAACGTGTGGGGTTTCTTACAACGCAGCGAGATGATTTGCGTGAAGGAGAAAGAGATCTGCTGCGGATTATTAAAGAAATTGATAATCGCATGGGAGAGAAATTTGCCAGCTCATTTGCCCTAATTAATGAAAACTTTGCGCAAGTGTTTAAAGAATTGTTTGGTGGGGGACGGGCAGAGTTATGTCTCATAGATCCTGATAATCCTTTGGAAGCTGGTGTAGATATTGTGGCGCAGCCACCCGGCAAGAAACTGCAGCACTTATCGCTGCTCTCCGGAGGGGAAAAAGCTTTAACGGCTATCTCTTTATTGTTCGCCTTTTTGAAAATGAGGCCAACACCGTTCTGTATTTTGGATGAGATAGAAGCGGCTTTGGATGAGGCCAATTTATCACGTTTTAGTGATTATCTGCGGACATATAGCGCACAAACTCAATTTATTTTAATTACGCACCGCAAGCGTACTATGGAGCAAGCTGATATTCTCTACGGTGTCACCATGGAGGAATCCGGAGTTTCAAAACTAATCTCCGTGCGTTTACGTACAAGTAACAATGCGGAGCCTAACCTTAGTGCCTAAGGTATGAGCAGCACGAAGTAAGAAAAGGCTAACAATAGTAGATCGGGAAAGGAGTGAGGGCGGAGATGGGATTATTTAATCGCCTGAAAGCAGGATTACAAAAAACACGCAGCAATATTCTGGGTCGCTTGGGGGACTTATTCTCCCGCAACCATTTTGATGATGAATTTTATGAAGAATTGGAAGAAATATTAATTGGCGCCGATGTTGGCGTAGAGACAACTTTAGAAGTAGTAGAAAATCTTCGTGCTCAAGTTAAAGCAGCCAAAGCAACTGAAGCCGAACAAGTGATGGATATTCTGAAAAAGCTGCTGCTTGAACTGCTGGGAAGCACCACGATACCACTGCAAATGGCACCAGAAAAGCCGACCGTTATTTTAGTGTTAGGGGTAAACGGGGTTGGAAAAACGACCACTATCGGCAAGTTAGCCGCTAGTTTTTATGCTCAAGATAAAAAAGTTCTGCTTGCTGCCGGTGACACTTTCCGGGCTGCAGCCATAGAGCAATTAGAAGTCTGGGCCTCACGCGCGCATAGCGAAGTAGTTAAACACCAACAGGGCGCAGACCCTTCAGCGGTACTCTTTGATAGTGTTAATGCTGCTAAAGCACGGGACTGCGATGTGCTGCTTTGTGATACAGCAGGCCGTCTCCATAACAAAACTAATTTAATGGAGGAATTAAAAAAAGTGCGCCGGGTAATCGAAAAGGCTTTGCCAGGCGCACCGCATGAAATACTACTGGTTTTAGATGCCACCACAGGGCAAAATGCCTTAGCTCAGGCCAAAGTCTTTAATGAAGTTACCCCGCTGACAGGAGTTGTCCTGACCAAACTTGATGGTACCGCCAAGGGCGGCATTGTCATTGCCATCGCCCGTGAGTTAAAGGTGCCAGTTAAATTTGTTGGCGTTGGTGAAGGGATAGAAGATTTACAGCCCTTTGATCCCGCGGACTATGTGGAAGGACTGTTAACTCTGAACTAATTGTCTTTTTCCACAAGGAGGTCTAAATAACTGAAAATCTGCCGCAAAAAACGACTCCAGGGAGCAGATCACAGTATCTTTACATCAAGATAAGTGTGTATCGGAGTCGTTTTTTGTAATCTTAGCAGCGCGCGACGAAAAAATAATGGTTTACATTGAGCTAATTTACATTTATACTTAAATTGACTGGCTCAGCTTGTACAGAGCTGTGCTTGTGAAACAAGAGATTTACCTCAGGCGGTTTGATGTTGTCTATTATTTTTTCATTAGAGCCAGCAGACGAAACTCATAGTGTTACTGCGAGGAGATGCCAGGAAAGGTTTGCTTGTGGAGAACTCTTGAAATTAGCTTGATGCGAGGAGATGGTTGCTGAACTTCATTTACGTCCTGCTGAAGATTGTAGTAATGAGGATAAGAGTTGCTAAAATTGTTAGAATATTTAGGAGGTTTAGAAAATGAAGAAAAATATACCAATGCTTTATTTTATCGCTATTGTAGGGCAAATGTTCGGCACTGCTATTGCAGGGACTTATCTTTCTTTCTATATGACAGAAAGATTACTGCTCACCGCTTCCGCCATGGGCGTGATTCTCTTGGTGGCCAGAATTGTTGATCTGATTATCGGTTTCCTTTCCGGTATGATCGTACAAAAAACATCGTTTAAATACGGTCAGTACCGTTCTTGGTTGATCATTGGTCCCATATGTGTTGCTATCGGAGTAATTATGTGTTTTCTCAATCCCAACATCTCTGTACAGATGAAAGGGGTTATTGTGCTTCTCGGGTATATTCTCTACGGCGGCGGCATGAGTTTTGCCCAGCTAGGACAAAATGGCATGATGTCTAAGATTGCCGGTCCTAACCTGGACATGCGTTTGACGATTTCAGGTAAAATCGTTCAAGGTCAGACGGTTGCTCAGATTGCTACTGCGCTTACTATTATGCCCCTCATTATTTGGGTGGAACGCTTTGGGGTTGATGGTTATACGGTGGTGGCAATCCTCTTTTCCGTCATCAGTATTGCGGCACAAACGACATTATTTAAGGGTACAAAAGAGTATGATCAATACGATCCAGACTTCAAAAGCAAGAGTGGCGCCAGTGGCAGTGTCGGCTCCATGATCGGGGATATTCTTAAGAACAAACAGATTCTTCTGGTTATGCTTGGTGATACTTTACGTTTTGCAGCCATGATGACGATTATATCTTTGGCTATGTATTATTTTACTTTCGTTGCAGGGAACCCGCTGCTTATCAGCGTGGCGATGCTTTCACAGAGTATAGCAGGGTTTACCGGTGCGTTATTTGCCCCGTCCATCGTTAAAAAAATTGGCAAGAAGAATGCAGCTGTGACCTCAGGTGCCATTGCCACCTTAGCCTACACGGGACTAGCGCTTTTTGCCGGCGCCAACCCTATACTGTACATTGTGTTGAATTCAGCCGGCTTCCTGGGCATGTCTCTGGTTAACTCCTGTGGAGTCAACCTGTATCTGGACTGTGCTGAGTACCAGCTTTACAAAACAGGCAAGGATAACAAGACTTTCTCCATGTCTATGTTCGGTGTGGCTATTAAGGTTGGTTTTGCGGTAACTTCGATTTTGGTTTCTTGGGTGCTTCAGACATCCGGTTACGATGCAGCTACCGGTATGGCTGAACCGGCGCGTTTGGCTAGACTGATAGGAGCGGTGCCGGCAGTGCTTTACTTGGTCTACATGTTGATTTACATGTTTTTCTATAAGATTACCGAAGAAAAATCTCGTGAGTATGCTGCCCATAACTACGAAAAAGCAGCAGCTGCACAAAAAGCCAATAACTAATAGCTAGTTAGCAGGCGCACGCTGCCGGCCAGATCCTATCATTAATGTACTAACTATGCTTATTGCTAGTGAGCACTAGCTGAAGATGTAA
>DASRMS010000130.1:0-5342 GCA_035647835.1 Oscillospiraceae bacterium | reverse complement strand
TGGATATGTTTTTTATCGGGCTGAAAGATCGGTTGTTTTTCATAAAAGCGACGCACAATAGCATAGCAGGTATCGATAATCGGCACGCCTAACACAATAACGGGTATGATTAAAGCATAAAATGTAGCCCCTTTAAGGATGCCGTAAGCGGAAAGGACCGCGATCATAAAGCCCAAAAATAAAGAGCCGGAATCGCCGAGGAAAATCTTGGCGGGGAAAAAATTGTAGCGGATAAAACCTAAAATCGCCCCTACTAAAATGACGGAAACGAGGGCGACAAGATATTGATCGCTGCGGTAGGCGATAAAAGCAAAAGTGAGCAACGCAATCGCCGAAACACCTGAGGCTAAGCCGTCTAGCCCATCAATTAAGTTGACAGCATTAGTCACAGAAATAATCCAGAAAACGGTCAGAGGGATACTTAGGTAACCTAATTGCATCAGACCATTTAAAGGATTACTAAACATGTCCAGTTTAAGATTAAGATAAACTACCGCCAGCGCCGTAATAGTTTGCCATAAGAGTTTAGTCCGAGGTGAAACTCCACGGATATCATCAACAATTCCTAAAATAAGAATCATAAAACCACCAAGCAAAAGACCTAAAGTCTTGGGCTCTTTCATCGCCAAGACGATCATCGCGGCAGCAAAACCAATAAAAACTGCTAGTCCGCCTAACCTGGGCATAAATGTATCATGAATTTTACGCCGATTAGGCCTGTCCACGGCGCCAATAAAAAAGGCGAGCTGGGCGACCAGCGGCGTAACCAATAGCGTAACAAAAAAAGCAATCGAAAAAAGTATCAGGTATGAGTTCATAAAATCAATCTCCCGTGTCAGTTAATGACAAAAAGCCACAGTACGGCCAACACTATCTTACTCATTATACAAAAGAACTCAGTTTCTGACAATGCCAATTCTAGGGTAACTGGCAAAATAGTGAAAGTAGTGCCAGTATGTGCTAACTTAAAAGGAAGATCATTTCAGGTAAGCGTGACAATAAGATGAGCATCTGAAAGCACATATACTCATCTTTTATGATAGTAGTAAGCTAAGAAGCCTTATCTTTTAACAGCATTACTTTCAAGGTTTGTAACATGATCCGCAGGTCAAAAAGCGGTGAGGCTCCTTTGGCGTAGAGTAAGTCATAGCGCAGCTTATCCTGTGGTGAAGTGCTGTATTTGCCGGACACCTGGGCGAGACCGGTGATGCCGGCATCCATAGTATGGCGGTAGGTGTAGCCGGGCACTTCTTTATTATAGCGCTCCACGAAAACGGGGCGTTCGGGGCGCGGGCCTACAATACTCATCTCGCCTTTGAGCACGTTAATTAATTGGGGCAGTTCATCAATTCTGGTGGCACGCAGGAAGCGGCCAACTTTGGTGACGCGCGAGTCATGACGTTTAGCCAGGACTGGGCCGGTAGCAGCTTCAGCGTTTTTAACCATCGTCCGGAACTTATAGAGCATAAAGCGTCTGTTATCGCGGCCCACGCGCTCTTGCGTGTAAAAAATGGGACCCGGTGAAGTGAGTTTAACGGCCAGCGCAGCTAGTATAGTGAGAGGAAGCGTAATGATCAGCATGGTCACGGCAATTAGACAATCGAAAAGCCGTTTGATTTGTGTTTGACCAGGATTACGAGTGAGGCGAATCTGATAAACCGGGGTGTCTTGGAATTGATCTAAAACCGCTTGCCCCACCATGATTTCATAAAGGTTGGGGACGACATACAGAATGCAAGGGAAAGTCATGCCGAGGAGCACGATTTGACTTTTAATCTCCTCAGGCAGGTTGCCAGAGATCAAGACAATATCCGGCTGGTAAGTGGTAAAGATGGCTTCCGCTTCAGCAGCACTGCCTAAATTAGGGTAAGCCGCCTCACGGAAACTTTGTGCAGTGATCGCGCCTAAAAGAATGTGGTTGCCGTTTAATTTGCTGGCCAGAGACGGGATTTCTTCAGGGTTAGCCACAATAATTACCTTTTGCGCTGGCGTAATACGGTGTTCAATCATTAAGAGCAGCCAGCGCCAAAGGGCTACTGCGGGTCCGTATAAAAGGCCAAAAGTAAACAGGACACGACGGGGGAAAATGTAGCTGGGAATCATATAAGTAATGGCGGCAACGCCTAAACTTAAGAAAATTAGAGAAACAAAGACAGCGGACAGGATATCCGTCCAGTCTTTATTGGCCGTATTATAAAGGCCGTATAAATTAAAGAATAAGAGCATTAAGACGGAAAAAGCAATTAAAGCCACCACATGCAACTCGGTGTTGGCTAAGAAGTAAATCCAGTCGTGGCGTATGGTAAAAGCCAAGGCCACAGCCGCATTGAGAATTAACACATCACCAAACATCTGCAGGTAATTAATCCAGGTTTTTGGCGCATTAGTACCCATTTGACCCATCCCCTCTATTTACATCGGAACGGTTAACCGTTCTCTATCTTTATAAGCTAGGCATTTGAAACAACTCTTTTTGACGTCAGCGTGGTGGTAAAGTTCCCTCACGGGTTTAGTTATTGAGCAGCTGCTGTGGTGATTGCGGGTTAATACCTTGGTCGTCACGGTAGAAGACCCAATCAGTTTGCGGCTCTTGCCAGTTGCCGTAGCGGAAAGCCAGATAGTCCTGCCAGGCGGCAGGGATCCACACTTGGTACTGTTCATTGAAGATGCGCTTGTCGTAGAAAGCTTGTGGAATCCACCAAGTGCCGATAATGAGAAAAGGCTGCCAGGGCAGGCGGTCTATTTTGACGTTCATGGTAAATTTGGTGTTGATAGCTTTCCAGGTACTGCGCAGTAAGCTGCGTAGTGCTTTTAGTGGTGATGCTTTGCTTGGCGGCTTCTTTTCTGTCGTGGGGCTTAATTTAAAGTAGTACATAGGGCACCAGGCGTGGTTGTTATTGCTGCGGTAGATGTTGATATCTACAGTGCGAAGCTTTTTTAGGTTGCTGGGGGTAAGATTATATTTAAAGATTTGCCCTTGGTAAGAGGCAGCATAGATTTGGTAGCCAGCTTGGCGAAAACTGGGCAGGAGGGCTTGTAGTTGGGCAAGCTCTGTATCCCAGATGCTGATATCCAAATCTTTGTCACTGGCGAGAAGCTGACCTTCGCGCATCAGCCCCAGCAGGGTGCCGCTGTCCAGCCAGTAGGCAAGCTCGTCTTGGTGGAAATATGAGAGGATCTCTTGCAGTTGTTTGTCCATAAGTGCCACATCCTACCATTCAGATTAAGCGATTGTTTTTAGTTTAGCGAGCCAGAGCATACTTTGAATGATTGTTTTGAGGGTATATAACAGGGTAAAGCCCACCAGCAGCAGGCAGCGTAGATTTAAGGTGGCCAGACCGGGCCAGTAGGCATCAATGATGAGGACTATAATTAGTACAATGATATGCCCGGGGAAAAATAAAGATTCTATGATTAGTTTCTTGACCTTTTGTAGTAAGCTGCCGCTATGCACAGCAGCGATTTGCTGCTCTTTTGTTTCCAGCTCGGCAAGGATCTTCCTGAGGGCAGGGTCAGTATGGACTAATTGTCTATTGGTAGCAATTTTACCGGCAATTACTTGGGCGGCAATGACATTGGGAAAAGAGCTAAGACCGATACAGGCCATAAAACCAAGCAGTACGGCCCAGCGATAACCATAATGGTTGTAGATGCTGAGGCCGATGCAAAAGAGCATCAGGTTGGAAGAATAACGGTGCACTAAAACATCGAAGTAGTGACCTTTCAGGTTAGGTTTAGCCTGTCCGGTTTGAATAGCATAACGGGCCAGCTCCCCGTCGACATGATCTAAAATGTAATAGGTAAAAATGAGGGCGGCGGCAGTCAGCAAGGCGGCGCGAGTATTCAAGGTGAGAAAATAGAGACTGGCCAGCGAGGCTAAAAGGCTTAAGAAGGTAGTTTGGTTAGAAGTAAGCTTGAGTTTGATCAACAAGATGGTGATAAAAATGGAGATTTTACGAAAGATCAGTTTATCTAAAAGATAGTTTTCACTATCATTTTTTTGGCAGAGTTGACGGTACTGCTGTAAATTCATGTTAGTCCCTCCTCTCTTTGTTAAGCAATTTCGGCAAATTTACTGAACCATTTTAGGGTTTGGCGGAGGGCGTTAGTCAGGTAAATCGGTGTGACGGCGAGCAGAAAAAGTAAGCGGATATTAACGGGATAGTTGAAAAGGGTGAAGGTGGGCACGATGAGATCGGCGAGGGTTACTAGCATAATCATCAGCAGGGCCCCAGGGAAAAAGAGGAGTTCGGTGATGATCTTTTTTAATCTTTTTAAGGGGTTAGTGCTGGTAACTTTTTTGATTTGTTCCTGTTTTTTCTCTAGTAAGTTGAGTACTTCTACGACAGCAGGGTTGTCTACTAATTCTTTTTGCTGGGCAATCTTTTGCACGATTACCTGTGAGGCCAAAAGATTGGGGAAAGCGCTCATGCCGATGCAGGCCGCAAAGCCAAGCAGTACTGCCCAGCGGTAGTTAAAAAAATTGTAGACACTGACACCCAGGAAAAAGAGCATTAGATTGGTAGAATACTTGTGGATTAAAACATCAAAGTAAGTGCCCTGCAGGGAAGGCTGCTGCTTACCTTGCCGGATGTAGTAACGGGCCAGTTCGCCGTCCACATGGTCCAGCATGTAGTAGGTGAAGATCAAGGCGGGGCCTAGGAACATGGCGGCAGTCGTATTCTGCATTAAAAAGTAGCAGCTGCTCAGAGAGGCCAGTAAACTTAAAAAAGTGGCCTGATTAGCAGTAAGGCGCAGTTTAATAAAGATGATGGTGAAATAGATAGAAACTTTGCGAAAGATATATTTATCGAAGAAATAGTTTTCGGCTTCATTCTTTTGACAGAGCTGGCGATAGTCGCTGATGGTCATGCTTACTGCTCTCCCCTTGCTGCCAGAGCGGCTTTAACCTTGGCCAGGTCTTGTAGGTTATCAATCTCTGTACATAGCTCCTGCTGGAAATAGACGGGCGAGAGGGCGTAGTCGGCGAGCAGGTTATTTAAGGCGTTTTCGGCATAAACATTTAGTTCGTTACGGGCTGCAAACTGCTCCATTTCTATCAGCCAGGCCTGTATTAGGGTGGAGCTTAATTTGTAGAGGGGAATTAAGAAAGCGCAGTCATCACCAAAAATCTTAATGGAGATCTCTTTTACCTCACCGTTTACTAAACGGGCTTTAAAATCTTTTTCCGGCAAGGCGGTCTGGCGATTGACAAGCACTGTGTTGGGCTGGGGTGAGGCCAGGGTATTGGCGAGCACCGCATCGTCAAAGACTAAATCGCCATGTAAAAGCAAGAGGTCAGAGTTTAAATATTCCTTAGCCAAGAGGAGTGAATAAATGTA
>DASRMS010000129.1:0-17214 GCA_035647835.1 Oscillospiraceae bacterium | reverse complement strand
TAAATAATAAGTATGAAGATCCTCTCTCAGAAGAAAACTACTAATACTAACCAGAAGGGGGGGACATGTTTTGGTGCAAATAGGAAATTTCCATTTTGGTAAGGCAGACAGCGCCGAAAAATTAAACCTTTCGTTACAAGAGGCGGCCTTAGTCTGGGACGTTCTCGTTAGCCGTTATAAATGTATTGAGGAAACTAATATCTATCCTGAATCCGTGAAGCCTTTATTAAAACCTGTTTAAAGCGGCAAATATTCTCTTAAATGAGCCCAATTAAACTTAATTTCATTAGCCAGCTTGCACGCTTCAGACATTAATAATTTTAGTTACAGACATAATCTGTTTTAGGGGACAGAAAACTAGCCCCTGTCAGTCAGGAGTTATGGAAGAACTAACTCTGTTTTACTAGCTTACAATCCTATAGATATGCTGGAATGTCTGAAACCAAGGACTATGCCTTCCAAACCCTAGAGTCCAGCTACGTGCATGAGAAATCAGTTTAGCAGCAATAGTAATAAGGTTTTGTATGACCGTTCTAATCCGCCTGCGCTGAACTTTTTTACGTAACGGAGCTTTGGCACCTAAACTGGCTTGGCCGATAAAACGCAGGATATTGTATGCAAGCAGACCCATCGTTAACACAATGTGGTTTGTATCAAATTTCCCGGAGGGCAGTCGCTCTAAATCCAGTTCACCTTTAATTTCACTGTGGAATTGCTCACTGGTGCCATGGTTGTGATAAAGGTCAATAATTGTCGCTGGCGAATCTGGAAGTGTTGTCCAATATGTTTCTACCTCAAGATCCGGCATCATTAGATATTGGCCTGATGCTGTGATTGTTCTTTCAACAACACGATAAACCATGCGTACAGGGAGATCAACCCCCTTAACCTTTGTCACAAGGTCACCGAGGTAAACCTTTTTCCCGTCACGTTCCAGGCAGCAGATACCATTTTGTTCGGCAATGTTCAGCCAGCCTTCTTTGCTTTCCCGTCTGAGATTACGCTTAATAATAAAGTCGGTAGGTGTTTCTGTATTCAGGCATACTTTCAGGTTGTCCACGCTATCAAACCCTGAATCCATTCGGATGAGAAGCGGCACATCGGTTATCATCCGAGCATATTGGATGGTTTGAGTCAGAAATTCTGGGGTGCCGTTTTGACTATGGTCTTTTCCTTCTCGTAATTGCACGTTAACCCCATAGCCCTCCTGCCCTAAGTAAGCAAAAATTGGCGCATATCCGTCATGCCCTTTGTATGTACGGTTTACTCCCTCTTTTTTTGTGTTTGAATTATCAAAGGGTGTTACATCAATATCAAGGGGTACAAAATCCCGAATACAGGGCGTTAAAACGGCGTCCAATGCCTTGAGCATTACAGCGGACTCCTCAAGGATGATCTCTTTCCATCGTTTACCTGCCAAATTAAATCGTTGACGTAAAGTAGGGCTTGATGGTACTTTCTTTACGCGTAGGGCTTGAGGAAAAAAGATATCCTCACGAAAAGCCTCAATATGGTCAAAGTCGCTTTTACCCTGGCAAAGTAAGCCGACATAAGATTTGACGACTTCACTGTGTAAAATCGTAGGATCCGTGATTTTTGGAATAGCTGAACGGTCTAACCGTTTTTTTAATGATGTTTTTGCTAGCATCTGTCCAACGATAGATAAACCACTATGAGTAACCAAATTGTCATTTATCTGTATAAGCCGGTATTTCATAGGCACCTCCAGGGTGAATATTGTCATTTTCGATTATGCCATTATACCTTTATTATACAGTGTTTTTCTTTATTTTTCTAAGCCTTTTATCAATTTTATTTTACGGATTCAGGTCTATTTTAATTATGCACATGACACAGATTTCAAGTTAATGATAAAAAATATTGGTTTAAGCATGCTGGAAGCACAGGCTGCCGAACTGGAGAAGCAGTGCGAACTATACGGTATTCCCATGCCCAGCAGACCTCCGAAAAATGTGACCTTGCATGGTGATAGTATAATCTTTAGTGATGAATATATGTTTCGCCAGATCTTTGAGGGCTGTCAGCATTTTCTGCAGCATATCGCCCGTTGTATTAGTACCGCCGTGCACAATGATGCTTTGCGGGAGATCTTCTATAAGTTTTTCAAAGATGAGATGACAATTTTCAATAATATCTGCAAGTACGGCAAGACCAAGGGCTACCTTCATGTAGCACCTACTTATAAAGCTACCTAGACAGGTAGCTTTTTGCATGGTAGCCTTATTTATTGTCAGCTTTTTTTACATAGATTAGGTCTGCTACAAAAAACACAGTTCGCATGGGAAGGAGAGGGCAAATCTATTTTAGTAATGATACGGTGTATAGAAAGGAAGCAGGAGGTGCTTGATAGCAGATAAAACCATTTAGGAGGTAACTCAGATGTTATTTAATGAGGCTTTGAAGCTATTTCAGGACCATCTTCTGACGATTGGGCGCAGTCCCAATACTATCCACCGCTACCTTACTGACCTGACTACCTTTTATCATGCTCAGGAACACAAGCAAAATGGAGCTGCCTATTTAGCAGACATCAACAGTACAGACCTGGAGCAATTTCTTTATAACCTCCAACAGCAGGGCATAGCACCAAATAGCCGCAGCCGTTTTATCTATACTTTCCGCTCCTTCTATAAGTTTGCTTATAAAAAAGAACTAGTACCACGTGATATAGCTCAAACTCTTGATGTTATCAAGCTTCCCACTACAGAAAGGACTTATCTTAATCAATGTGAACTGGAAGAGCTGATTGCTGCTATCCAACATAAATTAATCCGTCTGCTCGTTATCTTCCTTGCCAACACCGGCCTGAGAATTTCAGAAAGCCTGCACTTAACATTACACGATGTAGATTTAGCTGCCGGCCTCATTCAGGTCCGGCAAGGCAAAGGAGGAAAAGACAGAAAGGTACCTATTAATCAAAAGCTGCTACCCCTCCTGCAGGACTATCGAGAGAATTGGCGTGATGCTTATGGCTCTGATTTTTTCTTTGCCACTAAAAAGACAGGCAGCCTCTCTAATGTCTATGTAAACAGTATCATTCGCCAGACAGTTAAAAAGTTAGGCTGGAGCAAACAAGTGTCCGCCCATACCCTCAGGCACAGTTTTGCCTCCAACCTGATTCGCAAAAAGGTGGGTCTGGTAGAGATACAAAAACTACTTGGTCACAGCAGCCTGACGGTCACTTCTATTTACACCCACACTGATCTCGCCCAGTTAACAGCAGCAGTCAATACTTTATAGTCTGGGGTATCAATTATGAACATAAAAGCTCACAAACTAGCACCAATCTATGAAAGACAGGTTACCTATATTCTTGAAGCCCTGGTACAGGGACAAAGCAGAAAAGAACTGGCACAAAAGCTAGGCTATACCAACGCCAAATCCCTTGATAATTATATGCGCCGGAAAAACTTCTCCTGGTCCCGCCAGTACGGAACTTTTATTCCCACCATTAGCAAAACGGCTGAGACAAGGAAAGAAGTCGGTAGTAATAGTGCCATTGCAGCTACCGCTCTGGCCTTATTTTCTCAACAATATGAAGCCAAGGAAGTTGCCACCCAGTTAGGTTTTCAAGATCACCGGGAACTATATGATTTTATGAATCAGGAAGAATATCAGTGGGATGCAAAACATGCTAACTACCATCAACGAGCAGAAGGATCCTCATGTAATTTACCCCACCCTGAGCCAGCGCCGGTGCCTGTTGCAGATAAAGCTGGCACAGACTTAGCAGAACTTATCTCTTACCTACCCCTCCTGCGCAAGCTGCAGAAGAGAGAGCAGCTGACTGAATTGTTGGAGGCTGCTAGCTCCAGCTAATAATCAAAAAGGCTTCACACTCGTTGAACTGATGGTAGTTGTTGTGATTATTGGTGTTTTGGTAGCGGTTGCGATTCCAGTTTATAATAACGTGACTGATAATGCTAAAGAACGCGCCTGTCAATCAAACTTAAGAATCATTGACGGAGCTATACAGATGTGGGTTGCAGACGACCCTACCAACAATGTTGCTACTGCTGTAACAATGGGGGATCTAGTAACTGATTTTATTGATGAAACACCAAAATGCCCCACAGATGGTGACGATTATACGTTTACCAATGGTAAAGCTGTATGTCCAAACGGTCATACGTATTAAGCTCTACAACTAGATTTCTAGAAATATAAAAGGCACGCCTGAGGGCGTGCTTATTTTCTTTGTGATATGATACCCACACATTTTTCACATGTAACATATAAATTGATAGATCCGCTAAGTGGTGTTGGTGGATTAATAACATCAAAATAATCCAGCACGTCTTTAGAAAAAATCCTTCATGATGACACAGGGGCAAGTCAGCACAACTAATCATTCACTCAACTTCGCGAATAATTGTTGGTCTAATTTTAGTTATACCGACTGTTTTAAAAAACCTTCCCAGTGATCAGAAAAGATTTTTCGTACTATACCCTTCATAATAAAACCTTACCACATGGGGCTTTATCAGGTAATTCATTTTTAAAAGGTTGATATAGTTTACTTAACGACAAAAAAACCAGCCCCTGTAAAGGACTGGTTTATGCTTTAGTCTGTAGCCTTCGGAGTGCTAAAGAAAATTGAAGAACTACCTAATTCAGATAGCTGGGTTAGGAGGTACGATTAGTTGATAATAAATTTATGGTCGGCTGGTACCCACGTTAATGTGCCGCTGTTAAGAGTAGGTGTTTCCTGGAGAAAATCACCAACTAAATCAGCAATGGTTCCATCAAAGGATTTTTCCCCATTAGCTGCATCATACATCATTACCGCACCGTTTACAGTCCTTAGAGTTGCTTGATCCGCTTTATCAGCTGCATCACCAGTTATACTGTTGTAAACCGGAACAGCAATCGCCACCAGCACCCCAATAATTACTACAACAACCATCAGTTCAACTAGTGTGAAGCCTAAACGCACTACAATTTCCCAAATTTGTCAAATTAAGTAGGATATCTTGTAAGATAAGGTTCCTTCTGGACCTTTTTGACGAGCCATTAGAAGATTCATCATTAATTTAACATCAGATTTCCTAATGGAACGATGATCAAAAGGTTTCCATTAGATTTCCATTAAGTTGATGTAGGGCATGGAGGAGGAGCGGGGGATGTTTGTCCCCCGCTCCTGTACTGCTAGTTTAGTAACAGTCGGTCAACTTCTGCTCTGTAGCCGTATTTTTTGAAGAATTCCAGTAGGGCTAGCTCAAAGATTTGCCGCTGACTGACATTCCGCTCCTCGCTGTATTCCTTTACCAACTTATCGATGGTATTGACCATATAGACTGACTTTGTCACAGGTGTACCGGGTATTGCGTAGTGTGGCAGCTGGGCAGAGTCAAGGGGGATGGATTCAAGCAGCTCTCCCAGACGTTCTTTGCGTGCCTGCAGCTGTCGCAGGAGCGGGAGGAAGGAGAGGAGTTCTGTCAAGTCATCGCTGTTTTGACTCTCGCTGTTGGCCGCAGCGGCATCTGCCACAGGAATGGGTTCTGGGCTCTGCTGTTTCTGTTTGAGTTGTTTAACGTTAGTTTTCACGTAGTTGCAATGTTCAGCATCCCAAATGTAATCTTTGTCAGTCATGTATTGAGCCAAGTCTTTGTGACTCGGGAAGCCCAACTTCTGGGCAATCTCTTTACTATCTAACCCGCCAGCAAAGAGGTCAACAACTACGCCAGACTTAGAGTAGTCCTGTTTGGGCAGCTGCAGCTTTTTGGCAGCTAATTTCTTTACAGTGGGGAAGAAGATGCCTCTGCGACCGTCCCAGGAAAAATTCTTCCGACGCATGTAGTTGTCCAGTGATTTGACGTTAGTGTAGCCCAACTGCTCTGCCAATTCTTCCTTGGTCCTGCCTGCTGCCAGTCCATCAAGAATGGTCTGAACCTGTTTTTCGTAGATGGGTGCTTTGTCGATTGCATTTACAGCCAATGTATCACCTCCTTACAATGCGTTTACAGCTTCGTTTAGCTGATCCATATCTACGTGGGTGTAGACAGATGTCACTTTAAGGCTGCTATGGCCAAGAAGCTTTTGGATTTCCACTAGCCCGACTTTTTTCTTAACAAGACTTGAGGCAAAAGAGTGACGGAGAGTATGGCAGGAGACTTGTTTTTTCCAACCCAGTTTCTTTACAGTATTTCGGATTACAGTGTTAATGTAACTATTAGACAAGCTTCCGGATTTTTTAGTGGCAAAGAACAGATCGGACCCGTAAGCATCACGCCAATTGTTTCTGTAGTCTTTCAGCAATGGAAGCAGCGTCTGGTTGATGGGAACATTTCTGTCCTTGCCGCCTTTACCTTGGATGACTCGAATCATACTTTTGTCAAGGTCTACATCGTCAAGTGTCAGGGATAGGCACTCAGAGATGCGAAGACCTGTGTTGGCAAGAAACAACACAACAAGCCTGATGATGTTTTGCCGGATTGCATTAGCCAGTTCTTCAACTTCTTCCTGTGATAGATACTGTCGCTCTTTTGCTGGTATTTTGATAAGTTCAATCGACTGAGAGATGTCTCTGTCCACTAGTTCTTTCTTGTAAGCGAACTTGTAAAACGCCCGGAAGGTGTAAAGGTAGCGACTGCGGCTGTTTGGTGCGATGCCCAGCTCTTTTAGATTATGCAGGAATTCTTCTAGGTCGGCAGCAGTTATGTCTTCCAAGTACACCGGGCCGTTTTGTTTACAAGCAAGGTGGTGGGCAAATCTACGCAAATCTCGGCGATATAATTTAATGGTTGCTGAACTTCGACCTATGGTTTCCATGTTTTTTATTAGCAGTTCGATTGCATCAAGGAACAGCATGTTTTCCTCCTTTAATATTTCTTTATTATTCCAACATTACCATAATATAAGTTTATCTTTTTATTTGAATCGGGAATTATGTCGGTTTCTACGTATCACATTTTTGCGTGCGGCAATCACGTTTTCCCATGTGTTACCCTTCTTGTCGATTCTGTGCACAACTAGAGCTTTCACGGCTCTACCCTCTAATTTGTCGAGATTATAAAGAGTTGGTCTGATATTGCCAAGGATGTTTTCAAAGAGCAAAATCAAGTTATCACTTATGGTTGAGTCGATAGTTGCGTAGAAGTTTACAACAATTGTATCGTCAAATCTTGATCTTTTGATGATGAAAGGTATCGTTACCCTATACCACATTTTGTTCTGTTTGATTAGTTTCTGTGTTTTGGGTAATCCAATTACTGCATCGTGTTCCCCTTCTGAAATTCGTGGTTTGCGCTTTCTCGTATTTAAGTACATTTTTTTCCCCTCCTGATATCTGAGCGGTCCAACAAGTGTTTGTGTGGAGACTGCCCGACATTTTCTTTTTTGCAGCCTGTGCCAGAGAAAAGCTATTGAGAACAGACTGCATTTTGGGTTCAGCGTTCCTGTGTGGCGGTTTGTGACGGTGATTTTTTGTTCTGCTACGCAGAAAATGCTTTCAGTTCCTCCTGGCCGGGAGTTTGTGGCGAAGATGGCGGTCGGACTTTTCATTCGATTGAGATCAGTTTGAACGACTCACCGCCCTCTATGACAAACACGAAACATGTGAATTTGTCAAGCCTCCGCCAGTTTCCCAGCTCCTTTTTCATTGCTATTAGATAAACTTCTGATTCTGTGCTTTCCCTTTCTTGGGCTTAATGCTATCTCTTTCTAGATAGCATTAAGCCTGTACGGGAACTCTGAACCTTTAACTTTACCTTATGGGTATAGCGTCCTTTTTTCCCGCTTTTGCAGTGGTCACCATGGTCAAAATCAAATCTCTCATTCAGTAAAACATCTCGTATATCTGCAAGAATTGCTCGGTTTGACCTTTTCCGCAGTTCTAGGTAACCATTGTTCTCGCACCAAGTCTTGAATGTACGAACCAAGTCGTCATTGTAAAGTCGGTCATGTTGGTCTCCCTGCTCAACCGCATCACTGACAAAGAGTAGGTGAGGGTTGATTAACTCCCGGTATTTCTTCAGCGCATTGTCGATAGCGGTTGAATGACTAAAGCGATATTTGTTTTTCCGCAGACGCTTTAAACCTTCTAAGGCAAAGTTCAGAATGCCGCTTAGTTCGGCAAGCAAGCTGTCTAAAAGCTCATTGTAGTTTTTAGTCATAGGATCATCTTCACGGAAGGTTTTGTTGAAGGGTATAACAATGAGTCTTCTTTGAAATCCTAAACTGCGATCTTTTGTGTACGGAAGATTGTTTAGTGAAAAAACAAGCTTGCAGACGGGCTGATAGGTAAAGCTCTGCTCGTGCTTTTTCTCGACCTGTATGGGGTCGCCCGCAACGATGGCTTTAAAGTGGGTTGTGTTCAACCCTTTTTCTGACACTTCGTTTTCCGTTGCCAGATTGAGTAGTTTATCGACCAGTTCGTAACGGCTAAAGGGTTTACTCAAGTCTTTAATCGGTATCGCTGATACATTCTCTTTGCCGCACAGGTTTAACATTATCTCAGCCAGTATGCTTTTACCATTGGCCCCTTTGCCGAATAGGAAGAAACACTTTTGTGCAGAAGTATCTGATGTCAGGCAGTAGCCTAACATTTCCTGAACCACAGCGATGCGTTCTGCGTCTTCCTCAAAGACATCAGCAAGAAAATTTTTAAAGTGAGGACAATCTAATATCTTGTCATAGATGATTGGAATCTGGATACTGCTATGATATTTTGCCCGGTGTTTTGTCAGCTTGAAGCTGTCGAGGTTGAGCATTCCGTTTGATAAGTTTAGAGAATCTCGGTCTGCGTCTAACTTTGTGACGTAAGGAGCCTCTCGTTTCAACGCTTCAATGTAGGTTTTTTCAACCACAGTAGTCCAGAAATCAGGGACGAATTCATGAAGCTTCTTACGTAAACGCTTTGACAGAACTATATTTTCAACATATTCCCACCGACCCTTGCGATATTGATAAAAGCGAGAGCCAGGGCTAAACAGAAGGGTGTAGAGTGTTAGAATGTATCTCGCGAATACATTACCGTTAATACCTGAAATCTGTTCATTATCGTTAAAGGTGAAGCCAACTGCTTTAAGTGACTCGATATCTTTTGCTTCAGTTGGTATGTTGCTGTGCTTTTTTGACACAGAATTTCCCCCTTTCAGGGTGGGAGGAAGCATGCTTCCTCCCACTTAATTCTTCTTCTTCTTCATTTTGATGATTGCCACTGTTTCACCGTCATCCAAGGTTTGATATTTTGCCTGTCCAGTGGAGATGCAGGTGATGTTAGAAAAATCTAGTTCGAACTTTTGCGTTATCTCTTGTACAAGCGCAGATGAATAAATGCAGCCACCTTTTTTCACATCGTAAAACACTGTGCACCCCCGCAAGTTTGCGGCGACTGCAATCTTGTTTTTGTTGAAGCTGAATTGCACAGAAGTGGGATTTCCGATTTGTTGCAGCAGGTGCTTTGAGATTTTTACACGCTTCCCGTGCTGTTCCGTGTTGACAACGGATAGTGCACCAGCCCTGCTTTTTGCTTGGTACTCTGCTTCAGATGGTGTAAACGCCGTTAGAATATCAACCATTTTTTTCTTTTTCTTCTTTGTTTTCATAGTAACCATTCCTTTCTTTTGAATTTCTTCTATACTAATTGTAACGGGTGCAGCAGGAAAAAAACAAACAGGATGTTAAAAATTACCAAAAGAGAGATGCGCCTTACTTCGCCCAGAGAGCAGAAAATTTTACTTATGCGATTTTGATTATATTGAGCTGCCATCGTTTTTGTTCATCTTTCGCCGTATTTTAGGAAACTTAAACAATCCAATTAAATGCGTCGTTTTTAGCATAAAAAAAACCTAACGCTGTTGCGTTAGGTACTGTTCAATCCTATGAATTGTTGTTTCTTTGATTTTTTTTCGCTGGTTTTCTTTGTTGAGTAAATCAAAATCTCTTAATAAATCTTCACGGAATTGGTCTAAAGACTTATCATTATTTAATCGAAAGAATTTAACTCGTATTTCTCTAGCTCTGTTTTTGTACCTCATTCTCCGAACAAGAGTTCTGTTTAGTGCGTTGTTCGTCAGCAACAACAACACATCGTTGGGGCGAGTTCCTTTAATGATCTTACGAAGAAAACCTCGATTATGATTGAGTCTATTTGTTGTGTTTGAAAGAACTATCTCGTGACGACGCTCTCCGGTTTGTTTGTTTTCAGCAAGCAGTAAGTACCATTTTGCAACAGGGGTATTTAGGTCTATATTTTCTTTAAGAATTTCATCTTCGCTTTTAAGGAAGTCTGAAGGGTAGCATTTTGCTTTACCAATATGATATTTACCAGTGGAGCGGTAATACCCTAAGAAGATTTCAAGAAATGCCCAAGTATTGTCATGGGGTGGAATGTCGCTCTTCTCATAATTATCGTCGGAAGGATTATCAATCTTTTGCAATAATTGACGACAGGATTCAATGTTAAGAACGACATCAAATTGCTTTTTAATGTGTTGTGCAAGAATTCTGGCTGTCCAAGTGTTCACCATATACCCAGATTGGTAGGCACCTTCTTTAATATTAGTATCTAGTTTTGCTTTTTGTTCAGGCGTTAATTTGTGCTTATTGCCCTTAGCACAAAGTTCTTGTATAATGTCTTCACCTAATTCATGGTATTTTTTTAGGTGCCGCTGTACGGTTCGTAGAGTTATATCAAGTTTTTTGGCAATTTCAGGACTGCTCATTCCGTCAAGGTGGTGTATAACAACTCGTAATGTATTCTTGTGGTACGGTTTAAGGTTGTTGCTATCCAGAGCAGCTTTTACCCGATTATAAAAATCATTACCCATGCTAGAGTACCTCATCAGTTTTTCTACTATTGATATAGTACACCTTCCAAGCTTGTTTGTACACGCTGTTTTACAAGCGGACAGTGCCGGTTCTTTGTCGCTTACACCCTCTTGTCGCCACGCCGAAAATGTGGAAGAGTCCAGGTTCTTGGGTGTTGGTGGCGGTTGTGTCGCTAGTTTTCACTGCAGACCTTTGTACCTCGGTCCTGAACAAACAGATGGCTGATTTCTAGCGCCACCTCGCCACAACGGTGGTTTAATCCTGACAGAACAACGTTTTTTGCTGTGTCGCAATCTTTTTTTGTGACCCGGAGTCGCCCCACACCGTCCACCGCTCTCCCTAGTGGGAAGCGGTGGACGGACCAAGCAAAAAAAAAGAAGGGATTTTGCTCCCTTCCTGATTTCTTGCCTACTTGTACCTGTCAGGTAATTGTTCCCACAGTGTACTGAAGGAGATTCCGCTTTCTCCGCTGACCCTGGCTACAGCACAAGCCGCTGTACTGCCACCAAGAATCAGAAGGATGATGCGCAGGATTAAGATGGTAACGTTCATGTTGTTTCCCTTTCCCTGAGTTTTTGTTGCTTTTTGCTAATGCCAGAAGGTACGGAAAATCCATTTGCGCAGGGCAATTCCAGCGGCTGCTCCTATGACTGCACCAGGAAAGACTCCACTGAGTCCATTTGCCCACAGACCGAAGACGCTGCCTAGTACTGCTCCGATTGCTGCTGATTTTACAATCATGCTATCAGTCTCCTTTCGTAGTTTCTTTGTTCCTATGTTCCTAGGGTGATTACCTATCGATTAAGCATCACTAAAGGGATAATATAGCTTTATTAGGTGCGTTGTTTCAGTTACATCTTGCCAGCTTCTTTAATGCTGCAGAAACGTTTTTCTGCCCCCAGGATGATGTGGTCAAGCACTTCTATTCCCAGGATCTTTCCTGCTTCACAGAGTCTCTTGGTTACATCCACATCTTCACGGCTAGCCTCTGGTACTCCTGATGGGTGATTATGGGCTAGGATGATGGAGGCACTGTTACACAACAAAGCAGTTTTGAAAACTTCTCTCGGGTGTACGAGAGTACTGTTAAGACTGCCAACAGAGATTACACTGAGACTGATGGGTTGGTTTTTAGTATCCAGGCAGAGTACAGTGAACTTCTCTCTATCACAGTCGCCAACGAATTGTTGTAGTAGGTCAGCAGCATCTTTAGGAGAGCTTACTTGCCGCAAGGGGTAGAGGATGCTGCTTTCCCTGACAAGTTTGAGGCTGACAATGTCAATCCGTTTTCTAGGTTTTTTGGTCATGTTTGTTTGCTCCCTTCTAGTTTTCTATACACAAAGAAAGACCCGAACCTCCGCTGTGGAGATTCGGGCCTAGTCAGTTCCTGCTTGCCAACGCAACCAGGTTTCAACTTCATCATCCAGGTTCTCTGGAACGATGTAGAAGCAGGCGTATTCATTGTTGTGCACTACAAGCGTTTCGTACAGGACAATGCTCGACAGCACCACTTTGTTTGTGGTTTCTGGAGCTGTACCTAGGAGCCCTCCGTCTTGTGGATTCAGGCCAACAGCTGACAAGTCCTTCGCATTGTCACCTCTTTCAAGGACGATGATTCCTCCATGGTTGTGTAGGGAAAAGCTTTCTTTTGGTTTGCCGTATTCTAGTAGGTCTTTTACCTCTAGGAACATTTCCTCAAGATACTTTAAGTAGTCTTCTGGCAGAGCTTTTGCTTGACGTAGCAGGACTAAGTCCTGCCAAGTGTAGATGAGACGCATTTTTTCAACTCCTTTTGTTTGTCAGACAGAGATGATGTATGTGGCACAACTTTCCAGGTCCCTGTCCCCTGTGCAGCTTCTGGGGCTTCTGGGGCAGACACTACGCCCCGTTTGCCCCGGTCTTTTACAGGAGGGAGACAGCTTGCTCCTTGTCCTGGCGGCTGGTGTTGATGTAGAAGTGGGCTGTTGTCTGGATGGAGGCGTGTCCGGCAAGCTTGGAGACAGTGGTTAGAGGGACGTTCAGCTGGACCAACCTAGAGCAGAAGGTGTGTCTGAACTTGTGAGGGTGGATGTCTAGATCGATTCTGCTGCCAATCTTGCGCAGCAGCTTGTTGACGGTGTCTTTGTCCATCCTTCCTGCCCGCTGTGTCAGGAGGAGGTAGGGGCTGGTGGCGTGTTTGTGAGCCTTTCTGTCACCTTCAAGGTAGATTTGTACAGCTTCTGCCACTTCCGACTTGAGAGGGATTTCTCGATACTTGCCGCCTTTGCCAACGACTTTCAGGTTCAGTGCCAGCAGGTCCAAATCTTTCAGTCTGATGTTGACTAGTTCGCTGACCCGAAGTCCGGTGTACAGGAGCAGAAGTACAACAACTTTGTCTCGCTGGCTGACTTGTGCCTGGTCTTCGATGTAGAAAAGCAATCTTTCCAACTCTGGTTTACTGAACACAGCGACTTCTGCCTCGCTACCTCTGGCAATCTTGATTTTGTCCTTATTGGGGAAGACAACCTTTTCTTGCATCAGCTTTTGGTTGATGAGGAAGTGATTGAAGCAGTGCAGACTGTTGACTTTCTTGTTGATGGTGTTAGGGGTGTAGTTCAGCTCTTGAAGCTGGTTGAGGTAGCGGGTGATGTGGAAGCGGCTGAAGTGGCCATGGAAGGACTGTCCTTTGTCCTCTAGCCACTGCAGGAAGGCCCTGACGTCACCGCTGTAGGAGAGGATGGTCTTCGGACCTTTGCCGTCTGCTTGCAGGTGCTGGATGAAAGAAACGACGATGTTTTCGGTGTTTACGGTCATGTGTGCAGCTCCTTTCTAGAGAGATGGTCTTAGGACTCGCTTGCTAGCAACATGGTGAAATGCAAAAAAGCCCCCAGAGGATTTGGTGTCCTCTAGGGGCGGGTACTCGTCGCAGAATACTAATTCTTCAGCGAGATTTGATGGGGAATAATCTGGAAAAAATGATGCTGGGCATCGGTTTATATTCGGTTGAAGTGATGGCAGAATGTTTTACAGTGATTATGAGTGATGTTTTCCAGACAGTGATGGTATGTAGCTAGAGATTAGGACATGAAGAAAGCCAGCCCTCAAGAGAGAGCTGGCTTTCGGTGGATGATTTGGATTCTGCTCGTCCTTACCTTATTTGCTAAAAAGCTGTAGGAGAACAATTAAAAAGATTCTGGAGGGGGATGGTTTCACCCTTTTGGGTGATAGACAGATTAGGCGAGATTTATTTATGATTAGGTTGCTTTACGGGAACAGTTGCAGGGTAGTCCCTGGAATTTGCCGTTTACTTTAGCGCTTTACTATGGTGAGGGACTGACCCTTTTTGGGAAATTATGGAGCTTATTGCGAAAGAATTTCCGGGTAGTGATTCTGGGTGATGTTTTTCAGCGAGCGGTATGCTGCTGTTGTAGATTAGGGATTGAAGAAAGCCAGCCCTCATGAGAGAACTGGCTTCTGCTTTAATGCTTTACTATAATGAGGGACTGACCCCTTTTGGGAAATTCTGGAGCTTATTGCGGAAGAATTTCCGGGTATGATGCTTCCAGCACATTATATACAGGCTTCCGATAAACGCCTGTACTTTCCATGGCGACTTCTAAACATCCTTGTTCTTCAAGCCAATCCATTAATTTTAGTAAACCCGATAACACAGTAGGAAATTCTCGTACTTCGCTTTTAGGTTTCTTATCTAGCGGACCCTTCAAAATACAAGCAACAACAGTAGCTTGATGTACATCTAAACCTGCACAGCATTCTCGTATTGCATCCAACTTTTAGCATCCTCCTTGTCTGCAGGGCACAACCGCCTGATAATTTGAAATTTGATAAATGTGCTCAAAGCAACAATATGTTGTTCTCAAAGCAGTTGTAGTCAGTTTTAGGAATGGAGTCTTGCATCCAATAAGGGGGAGACCTTCCTGTCCTGCATATCTATAGTATTGGCATGATGCTAAATATTTACTACGTTACCATTTTCATACTAGATTGTGCCTGTTAAAGGCATGTTTGTTTTGGGAAATTATGGAGCTTATTGCGGAAGAATTTCCGGGTAGCCCGTTTTATGTAAGGGCTGGCTTGTCTGTATACTAATCCTCAACAGTTTCACGAGCTGGCGATACAGTTATTTTGCCGTCAGTGCCTAAGCCTATTTTATAAGCCTCCCCATTTTTCATTGGATTAGTTGGCCATGCTTGTAAGTACTTCGGCACTAAATCATCGTTTGTCAATTTAATTTTACCATCAACACCATTTTCTGAAATATACAGCGCAGCTGCACCTTCTAGAGTTCTCACATTGGCATTATGAGCATTTTTTCTGGCGTTTGCCTGCACACCATTATAAACCGGCACAGCAATTGCCACCAAGATACCGATAATGATAACTACCACCATCAGTTCAACCAGTGTGAAGCCTTTTTGGTTCTTAGCTCTTTTTATTAACTTATGCATATTATTTCCTCCTTGTTTCCCCTTGTGGGGTGTGTTCTGCCTATGTTATACCATGAGAGGAGATATTTAGACAAGTTTTGCAAAAATATTTTTATAATACTTGAATATGTGAAGGAGATTTGCTGATTGTCGAGAAGTATTCTTGGTAAAAGATGTATGGGGAGATTGTAGAAGGGTTTGGTAAATAAGCATGGGGGGTTATGTATGCCACTGTATGCATATCAAGTGTTGGACAGGCGGGGGGCGGTTGCTAGTGGGAAGCTGGAGGCGGAGAATGAGTTTTCTGCGGCAGCGAGACTGAAGAAATTAGGTTACACGCCGTTAGAGGTTAATGAAGCGAAAACTTCAGCTTTTAAGCAGATGTTTCAATTTAAGAAGAAGGTTACAACTGGTGATTTAGCAATGTTTAGCCGGCAGTTGGCTTCTATGCTTAATGCAGGGATTCCACTGACGCGTTGTTTGTATGCCTTGGGTGAGCAGGCTGCTAATCAGACTTTGGGTGAGACCTTGTTGGACGTGGCTAATAATGTGGAAGGTGGCATGAGTTTTTCGGCATCCCTCAGAGCTTATCCAGGAGTATTTAATGATATTTATGTTGATTTAATTAGTGCTGGTGAATTGGGAGGAACGCTGGAGACTGTTTTGGAGCGCTTGGCGCAGCAGTTGGAGAGCGAAAAGTTACTAAAGGATAATGTTCGTTCGGCGATGCTTTATCCCTCTGTGGTGTTGTGCTTTGCAGTGTTGGTGATGATAGCCATGTTGCTTTTCATTGTTCCGGTCTTTTTGGGGTTTTATCCGCCGGATGCAGATATTCCCGCTTTGACAAGTCTTATTATTGGTGTCAGTAATTCCATGCGTGGCTATTGGTATTTATATTTGGTATTTTTTGCTGTCTTGATGTTAGGTGTGCGAACCTATGTGTTGAGTGAGGCAGGCAAGAAGACCTATGACAGGTTAAAATTTCGTATTCCTATCTTTGGTAGTTTGATACAAAAGACAGTGATTGCTCGCTTTGCCCGGACTTTGTCAACCTTGTTGGCGGGAGGTATTCCCGTTTTACAGGCTTTGGATTCGGCTGGGCCGGCAGCAGGCAGCAGCCTGATTGAGGAGGCTGTACGGGTGGCAGGTGAGCGTATTCAGGAGGGACAGAGTATTGCAGCACCATTAAAAGAAAGTGGTTTGTTTCCCCCTATGGTTACACTAATGATCTCAGTGGGAGAAGAAACGGGGGATTTACCGGGGCTATTGGTAAGAGTGTCTGATTTTTATGAAGCGGAAGTTGCTACGATGTCAAAAGGCCTGACTAGTATGATTGAACCATTAATGATTATTGGTGTTGGCGGCCTTATAGGTTTTATGGTAATTGCACTGTATTTACCGATGTTCTCTGTGATTACGCAGATAGGGTAGGTAGTAATATGGCAGTGCGAAAGGAAAATTTAGAGAGTACCTATCAGTTGTATCGTCAATCAGCAGAACATGACGATTTACTGAATTTGGTGCGGGCTGGGGAGCGCTTAGTTCGTCATTTTTCCCGTATTTATACGGGGGGGATGGCGGAAGATGCTCTGCAGGCAGGTAGGGAAGGCTTACTTAAGGCGGTGCGTCGTTTTGAACCGGAGAAAGGGGTAGCGTTTGCTACCTATGCTTCTCATTGTATTATGGGGGAGATTCGTCATTACTTAAGGAAAGAGGCTTCCTATTACCGACCGGGGTCGATTAAAGATTTGCAGAACCGGGTAGATCGGTTTGTGGAAAGTGTGATTAAAGATAGAGGACAGCCACCTGATTTAGAGGAAATTGCTGAGACATTAAATGTGAAGGTAGATGGTGTTGTACAGGCAATGCGGGCGGGTTTAGTTTCCCTGGATGAGGTAGAGGTAAAAAAGATTCACTCTCTGCGTTATGAATCATTTAGGTTGCCGATTGAGGACAAGCTGGTTTTGCAGCAGGCATTAGAGCGGTTGAGTGA
>DASRMS010000128.1:0-1128 GCA_035647835.1 Oscillospiraceae bacterium | reverse complement strand
TTCCTTTAGTTCAAAAATGCCAGCCCAGTTGTTGGCGATTGATATTTGTATAATTCGTTTAGCTTTTTCCAGGTCATTTCCTGACAAGTTCTGGAGCCTGGTAATAAACGCCTTGATGCTTCGTGGCGATTTGTAGCTTTCCCTGCGCTCCTTTTTATATTCCAGCCACTCGATAACCACAAGGGCAAAGTCTTCATCTATTCCGTACTTTTCT
Source organism: Oscillospiraceae bacterium (assembly GCA_035647835.1). Taxonomy (GTDB): domain Bacteria; phylum Bacillota; class Dethiobacteria; order Dethiobacterales; family Dethiobacteraceae; genus UBA9865. Next base: position 914 of record DASRMS010000128.1, on the reverse strand, counting down.
TGGACAGTCTTTTTTTCGTCCGCTGAGGCTTTCAGGGCCAGGGCGTGGAGCCTACCTAGCTGTTTGCTGGTAAGCTCGACCCCTGTGACCTCTTTTATGTAGTTTTTTAGGGTTCCCATTCTCGTTTCTTTAAATAATTGACTCTTCTATAACCTCGACCTCATAGCACATGACGTAGTATGGGTGGTTGCTGGTTCCGATGTTCCATGTCCTGTTTAGGTAGTAGTGCGGGGCTTCTTCTTTTGCTCTGTAGACATAAATTAAGATAGTGTCGTTTCCAAGCTCGCCGTTCACGTGAAGTCTGAGCGTTGTTCTTTTTGCTGTTTTCATTTCTTGGGTTTTTGAGGGTTCTGCGCTGTGGGTCTTTCCCTAATGCGCATAGCTAAGGTAACACTCTTAGTGTTAAAATCCTAATTATTACAGTTAACGTTTGTTACAGCTCGTCGAATATTTGAAAGTATTTTCTAGCGCCTGGCTCATCAAATTTGCAAATCCTTTTAAATAAATGAGTTTGCTGGCGCCTGTACTCCAGGTTGTTATCGTACTGGTTGTGGCAAATCTGACAGCCCATTGCTAGGTTCTCTTTCCTGGTGTAGTGTTCAGGATAAAGGCTCCGTGGGAGCAGGTGCATGAGCTGATAACCGTGGCGCCCGCAGATACAGCAGTTCTTGTCTATTTCACTTTTTATTTTTGCTAGCTCCCTATTTCGCTGGGCTTGTTTTTTGCTTACTCGTCTCATTTGGTGGGGGTTCTTAAAGTTATCATTTTGTCGTTAATCGCTTTATAAACGGATATCATTCCGATTCTGTATAAATTGTTCAGCTGGGTGTTGAGCTCGCTGGTCTCTAGCCCGCTTAGGCCTATCAGTTCCGAATATGAGATAGCCTGGGGGCTCCGATTGGACCCCTTTAATT
>DASRMS010000127.1:0-1603 GCA_035647835.1 Oscillospiraceae bacterium | reverse complement strand
GATTAGGTTTAGCTGGCCATTCTGCTGGCCTTGGTTTTGGCCAGAGCATCGGCCTCGCTATGAAGCTGCTTCAGAAGCTGCTCCAAGCGGTCTAATTTTTCCTCTAGTGCTTTGATTTTATCTGTCTTCATAATGTTCTCCAAGGTAGGTAGCAGCGCGTTAATGCGCTGCTAGAAGTGGGTTTAGCCGGTTTTCTTTTTCGGTGCTGTTTTTTCCTTGCCCGTTGGTTTGGTTTTTGATAGTTCCTCAACGCGGTCTTCGTCTACGTCCACATTCGGTACGGCCTTTGCATACCGTGCTAGTGCTTGCTGGGCAAGCTGTAGAAGCTTGAAAGTGTCGTTAATATCTTGCAAGGTGCTAAACTTAGCATTACCAGCAATCAGGCTATGCAAGGCATTTTGCAGCGTTTTGGCGCTCATGTTACGGTCACCAGCAATTAGCTTACTATCGGCTGCTTTTGCCTCGAAAATTGCCGTGGCTGCTGCTGCTTGCGCTACTTCGTCCGCTTTATTGTCGTCCGCTTTTGCTTTTGCTGCTGCTGCTTTTTCCGCTTTTTCTTGCGCTGCTGCTTTAGCCTTTTCCGCTTTTTCCGCTTTTTCTTTTTCCGCTTTTTCCGCTTTGTCTTTTGCATCCTTTTCCGCTTTTGCTTTTGCCTCTTCTATGTATACGGTGAACACTAAATCAGTCTTGATTGTGACTTCTTTTTTGCCTAGTGCTATTCTGCCGTTGTCCCACTTTACGCCCTCGACTACTGCCAGCACATAGTGCAGCACTTGTTGCCCTAACTCAGTTAGTCTATCCGACTCACTGCGCAACGCAGCGATCCGTAAGGTTCGGTTAATCTCTGCGCTGTTACGGTGCAGCAGTTGGTCTAGGTCGAAAGTGATAGCCTTATCAAGCTCAGGTAGCAAGTTCGCTAAGTCGTGCTTTTTGATAAAGGCATTCTTTTGTTTCTTGGTGTAGTTGGTGATGGTTGTCATAGTCTTTACTCCAATAAGTTATATAAACCAGCAAGCTATTAATAACTTGCTGGCAGTTATAACCTACGCGCAAAGCCGGAATGCTTTGCGCTTGTCATTTTGTTCTGAATTGTTAAGGAGCTATCCGCATGGCGGATATTGGGTATTAGCCAAAAGGCCATAGGCTGGCCTAAGCGATAGCACGATATAAAAGGACAAAACTACGCGATTATTCTGGTGCTAGTGTCAAAAAATTGACGGCACGATGTTTTACACGTCAAAAAATTGACGCGCCGCGGGTTCGCCAGTTGCTTTAAACAGTCTGCACACAAGCGCACGACATGAGCAAAGCTATCTGCTATCACTAAATTATTAAAGAACGGGCGCAAAACGGGCAAGGGCGCGTAATGCTAGGGGCTGTAGTGCTTCCCCTTTTGATGTGTCCATTATAGCGAGCTGCGAGAATGTGTACAATTGAATAATTCTATAGGGTTGAGCAAGGTTGATTAGTTTTGTCTATCGGTCGGCAGGTCAAGCGACTGATTAGTCTTTTCTATCAGCCAGACACCGCCCATAATTTTTAGCTATGCCTGGTCTGGGAAGGCCCCTCGTACCCCGCCAGAAATTTTTCAGATTTTTCCAAA
>DASRMS010000126.1:0-3410 GCA_035647835.1 Oscillospiraceae bacterium | reverse complement strand
CATTTAGACTGAGTTTTGTCCCAGCCTCTTTACGTTTCGTGATCTTATACCGTTTCATAATAAAGTGCGGAAACAGATTTTATTGGACGCATGGTGCCTTGTGCAGTTAGATGTACCCCAATAGGGGTTGTGTCACCTACTAGTGTAAAAACCTTCTCTTGTTCTTCTATCGGCCAGTCCAGTGTTCCTGGTAGTATATAGGTGATGGCCTCAGCACCATGCTGCTGTGCTGCATACTGTGCCAAATACTCCTGCGCCGAAGTCATCGCCCCCTCGCAAATAACTTCTGCGAAAAAACGCACCATCATATCTTCGTAGGCTGCAGACCAATTGCCTAATTCAAGCCCACAAGTAACTACCGTCGGGAAAACACGCGGTAATGAATCAACAGTATGACGCAACTCGCGGCTATGGAAAGTCACACCATCCAACACGATAAAGTTTTCACCTTTTTCTGCTATCGGCATTTCTTTAAACATCACTTTAGGACGAGCAATACCTTTGGCCTCCTCCAGCAGTTCAGCAAATTGCTCAATCATCGCAGGTCTTTTTTGGATTCTCAGCCTTTCTGTAAACATCTCTAATTCGGCTGTAAAGGGAATATTATCAAGAATAATAGCTTCCATATCCTACCTCCTGAAGAATAAGTTACTCTCTTACGTTGCTATGCTTTACATTTCGCGCTCAACTATAAAAGTCCTGCTCCAGGGCCGGGCAGCCCCTTGTTAAACTTCACGCCGATTAGCATAGCGCTCACGTGAAGCGCGGATTACTGCCCATGCTTCCTCCTTACCGAACCACTCACCAATGCGTGTTATTTTATCCTCTAAATCTTTATAAATTTTAAAGAAATGAGAGATCTCTCGCAGCAGATTAGGAGGGAGATGATCATACTCTGTAATCCAGCCCCACACGGGGTCTCGCAGCGAAACACAAATGACTTTTTCGTCCTTTCCCTTCTCATCCCACATTTCCAGAACCCCCACAGGGACGGCACGGATTTCACAACCTGGGAAGGTGGGATCTCCGGCCAGCACTAAGGCGTCGAGCTCGTCCCCATCTTCGGCCAATGTTTCCGGAATAAAGCCATAATCTGCAGGATAATGGACAGAGGAAAAAAGCATTCTGTCTAAGAGAAAACGTCCTGTTGTCTTATTAAACTCATATTTATTGCGCGACCCTTTAGGTACTTCCACAAACACTCTCACATAATTCATTTGCGTGCTCCTCTTCAAGTATATTTTACACCGCCAGTACTGGCAGGGATGAAGCATCGGCCAATTTATGTAGAGGTTGTCCAGTTAAATCTAACTGATGCCCATCAAACGCTTCACGAGGCACCAGCAGCAAATCATACTGTCTGGAGGACAAGGCCTCCCTAGCGGCAATGAGTAAATCCTCTACCGTTAACAGCCCGGCTGCTTTAATTGATCCGCCAAAATAGTGATTGGGCACGGGCTTCACCACCACAGACAAAAGCTTAAATTTAGTTACCACCTGCTGCAGTAGGGAATGTGCAAATTCAGAAGCTATAATAGTACATGCACAGCGCGAAAACGTTTAATCGCCGCAGCTATCTCTTCGACCCGGTAGGAACAAAATCATATAATACAACAAACCCTGGGGGTTGGTGAGCTGCTTTAGATAACTGATGTTTAGTGATTTGTACCCACCGCTTAATTGTCAGTAAGGGATTTTGTAAAGCTTTAGCAGTTGAAAAGCCTCCACACGTGTGCGCATCAGCTGCTGATTAACGGCTAAAACTAAATCAGCGGGGTGCAGACCTGCTGCGTGAGCAGGTGTATTGGGCATCACTCCCCAAATGTCCGCTGCTAAACCATCCGGCACACAGGGCTGCGGGATTACTGGTACGTTAAACTGTTGTGTCCACTGCTTGCTCATTACTCATATTATCGCGTTTGCAGACTTTCCGCGATTTTGTGACCTATCTCAGTAACATCACCGGCACCCATAGTGATAATTAAATCGCCAGGTTGAGCCATGGCTAACACTTGCTCAATAATATCTTCGGCCCGATCAAGTTGTGTCACATCCATCCCACGAGCACGCATCTCTTCTGCTAATTTGCCTGAAGAAATGCCCTCTAGAGGCTTTTCACTAGCAGCATAAATTTGTTGTAGAAATACTTTGTCGGCGCCCGCAAAAGCTTGAACAAACTCGTTAAAAAAACACTTGGTTCGACTAAAACGGTGCGGTTGGAAAACAATAAGTAGTCGTTTATTATGACCAGCACGTGTAGCCTGAATAGTAGCCCGTATTTCCGTCGGGTGATGTGCGTAATCATCAACCACCACAATGTCATTTTCCTGACACAGGATTTGAAAACGTCTGTCTGCACCATGAAAGGACTCTAAACCTTCCCTGATGGCAGAGAAATCTACTTTAAGTTCCTGAGCTACAGCTACTGCGGCCAAGGCGTTTAAAACATTATGGCGGCCAGGTACTGGTAAGGCAATTTCTCCGTGCATTCCTGTCGGCCCTATAACTGTAAAGCGAGTTCGCCAGCCCTCCTCCTGCAGATTCTCGGCACGCCAATCACCTTCTTCAAGACCATAAGTAACAACTTTTCGTAGATGGGTGGGCCGCATGTCACGGAGATAAGGATCATCCGCACAGAGTACAGCTGTACCATCAGCAGCAACATTATTTAAAAATTCTCGATAAGCATTAAGCAGCAGACGAAAGTCACCTTGATAATGTTCAAGATGATCGGCATCAATATTGGTGACAACAGCGATACGAGGACGGTAACGCAAAAATGTGTTATCGCTTTCATCAGCTTCAGCTACCACAAGCTCAGATTTACCAATTCGTGAATTCCCATTAAATTCATGAAAGATACCGCCAATAAAAGCAGTGGGATCAAGTTGCCCACGGGTTAATACTGCGGCCACCATAGAAGTAGTCGTAGTTTTGCCATGTGCCCCTGCAATGGCAATGCCAAAGCGGCCATTAATGAATTGTGCCAGTAATTCTGAACGATGCCAGACAGGCAGCTTAGCCTGTTTAGCAGCGACAAGTTCCACATTATCCGGGGCAATCGCTGTTGAATAAATAACTAGTTCTGCGCCGGTGATATTAGTACCCCTATGGTCCTGATAAACTACAGCACCTTCTTTTTGCAGCATTGCAGTAATAGCACTTTGTTTTTTATCAGAGCCGCTGACTATGTAACCAATATCCAGTAAGACACGTGCCAGAGCGCTCATCCCATAACCGCCGATACCAATAAAATGAATATGTTTGATGTCCTTTAGCAAAGGCGACCCCTCTTTCCATAGATTCTCACTTTTTTAGTTTATGTTAAAAATATTATTAGTGAACTAGTGGTTCATGACAGTATTTTTGCCAGCTTTCTGTCGAATCAACGCAATATAGCTCCGAAGATG
>DASRMS010000125.1:0-4860 GCA_035647835.1 Oscillospiraceae bacterium | reverse complement strand
CATCACCAGCAAAAGAAAGCTCGTGCCGCAGCGGGGATGCAGTGTAGAATATTTACGGGCATTAACGACTGTTAGTTCTTCCCCGGCTTCAAAACAAGCTACCGATTTATGTTCAGCCCCATGATATTCGAAGACGCGTTGAATATCTTGCAGACGGGAGACAATCAGCAAATATGCTAAAAAGATCGTCAGACGCAGTACGCCCTCCAGGAGATTTAAGATCAGGGGTGGAGCTGTACTATTACCGGCCAACAAACGCATCACCACAGTAGGCAGAAAAAAGAATAGTCCCACACCGAAAAGCAGTGCTGCACCTACCGTCAGGGTTAATTGCCAACCCGTTAATTCTTCTTCTTCCTCCAGGGCTGCTTCCGTGGCAGAAATCGTCAGCGCCCTTGTCCCCAGCACCAGCGATTCTATAAAAGCCACCATGCCACGCAGCAGGGGTAATTTAAAAAGCGGATATTTCTCACCAAACGTCGTTAGTGTTTCTTCATATAATGATAGCTGCTGGTCAGGTTTGCGCACAGCGATGGCGATGCGGTTTTTATGGCGCATCATCACACCTTCAATGACTGCCTGACCACCGACTACAGGGGCAGCAGACATAATATTTCCCCTCGTTTCTCCCCATATTTTTTTAAATAGTAAAAAAGAGCAGCGTTACCCGCTGCTGTTTTTTTCAAATCAAATTTTCAGGCTTTAATGCCGCCTGTCTGTAGTTACATGCCGTATTTACGCTTAAAGCGTTCTACCCGTCCACCGGTGTCAATAAACTTTTGTTTCCCTGTAAAGAAGGGGTGGCAATTGGAGCAGATATCAACTTTAAGATCCTTTTTTGTCGAACCAGTTTCAAACGTATTACCGCAGGCACAGGTCACGCTTGTTTGTTGGTAATTAGGATGTATTTTTTCTTTCACGGTGTTCACCTCTTTCCGCCATAAAAATCCACATCTACTATATTAACATAGGGTGTTCACCAGTGCAAGATTTTTTAAGAAAATATTGTGACCTTCGTGCAGAATTAGCGTGCCGGCAGATAATTAATGGGATTATGATGCTTACCTTTTTTCAGCATTTCCAGATGCACATGGGGACCGGTAGCATTACCTGTTTGACCAATGGCCGCAATTTGCTGTCCGCGTCGTACCTGTTGGCCGCCCTTGACATAAAGCTTGGAGCAGTGACCGTAAACAGAAACCCAGCCATTCTGATGGTCAATTCTGACCATATAACCGTAGCCCTGACGCCAGCCGGAATCGGTTATTCTTCCTGCGGCAATCGCCACAAGCGGTGTGCCCGTGTTGGCGGCAATATCTAGTCCATAGTGGAATTTACCCCAGCGCGGCCCATAGCCTGAGGAGATATAGCCTTTAGTCGGCCAGACAAAGCCGGTATTAGTAGCTTGTGCAGTTGACCGTGAAGCGATCAGGCGATTAGGTGTCTGTGAGACCGGCATTGCAGCACCGGGAATAGTCAATGTCAGCCCCGGTTCTAGCTTTTTAGCATTGTCAATGTTATTAGCTGCCAAAATATCATCCACATCAGTTTGATAACGTTTGGCTAATTCCCAGATGGTTTCACCGCGCTGTAGTCGATGGATCACGGGAGCAGTATAGTTTTTTGCCGCCTCGGCATTGGTAATCAGCGTGAGAACTTGTCCTTCATAAACGAAATTGGGATTGGACAAATTATTAGTCTGCACCAATGATTTGACACTCAGACCATACTTTTTAGCAATCGTACTTAATGTTTCACCACGTTTAATCGTGTGCTGCAAGATAGCAGCCTCTTGGGCCTTGAGCTGCTCACGCACTTCACCAAGTTCTGTAAAATAGGCAGGTCGAAAAGCACTCTCTGAGGGTACATCGATTGGGGCATCAGCCACAACCGGTACGGTGGCAGCCTCACCATTGGTCGGCAGCAGAATCAAGAGAGATACCAGTACACCTGCCAGCGTGCTATTTGGGGACATCTTCATTTATTATTCACCTCTTTACGTAGCACGTCAGCTTTAAGCATCAAGCTTGTGCTTGCAGTTTCCGAGTAGCAATTTTCTCCTGGCTGTCGCATTACTTCGCTAAGGGCGCAGTAGTTATTTCTCTGCCAGTCAAAAAGGAGCGAAAACGCTGTGTCGCCACAACGTTTTCCAGGAAAAACACGGTCTAGGTAAGTCTTCCCCAATTGTTAAATTTTATACATATTTAGTCAAGCCGGGTAAAGTTAGCGGCTTCATCATCTACTTTTTTAGAGCTTGATAAAAATTTTCTCTCGTTTGGGCCACAGATGTTAGAAAGGTAAGTTTTGCTTATCCTTGCTGATAGTACTGTGTTTTCAGCAGCTGTTAAGGCCGAGCACAGCACAAAAAAATCAAGGAACCAGCCTTGACATGGCCAGACTGTTCCTTGATTCGTGATTTAGCTTAAATCTATGCTTCGCAATCTTGATGACGAGCAACAAAATGCGGCTTACGAGAGAGCAGGTGGGTGGCATCAATCGTACGGATGGTGCCGGTGATACCACGCATGACTAAAGAATGCGTTTCAGCCGTTTGCCCGCGGTAGCGGACGCCACGCAGCATATCACCATCGGTAATGCCGGTAGCAGCAAAGAAAACATCATCACCGCGTACCAGGTCATCTAGCTGTAACAATTTGTGGGGATCGGCCTGCCCCATTTTGCGTACTCTGGTCAGCTCTTCTTCGCCGTCTGGAGTGAGACGAGCTTGAATTTCTCCGCCGAGGCATTTCAGCGCTGCCGCAGCGATCACACCTTCAGGAGCACCACCGATGCCCAGCAAAATATCTACACCCGTGTTCGGCAAAGCTGTAGCAATGGCCGCGGAAACATCACCATCAGTGATTAGTTTCACCCGTGCACCAGCGGCACGAATTTCTTCGATAATGGCAGCATGGCGAGGACGTTCTAAAATAATAGCAGTGACGTCCTGTACATCCTTATTGAGGGCTTTAGCTACCGCTTGCAGATTCTCTGTCACACTAGCATCCAAGTCCACGCAGCCCTTGGCTTGCGGACCCACAGCAATCTTATCCATATAAATATCCGGGGCGTGTAAGAGGCAGCCCTGCGGTGCTACCGCGACTACGGCCAGCGCATTTGGTAAGCCCTTGGCAACTAAATTAGTTCCCTCCAGCGGATCCACTGCAATGTCCACGCTGGGCTCCTTGCCGATACCTACTTTTTCTCCAATATAAAGCATCGGTGCTTCATCCATTTCCCCTTCGCCAATTACTACCGTACCGTCAACATAAACTGTATCAAAGACGGATCGCATAGCATCTACGGCTGCTTGGTCGGCAGCTTCTTTATCACCACGTCCCATTAAACGCCCCGCAGCTAAAGCGGCCGCCTCCGTTATTCTAACAAATTCTAAAGCCAGTTCTCTTTCCAATAGAACAAACTCCCCCTCTAGGTTATTTAAGAGACACGGAAATATTCCCTTAACTCCCGCTGACAGCGCTGATAACACTAGCTTCCTCCCTGCGTAGTGGTATGCCAGCAACAATGGCCTGACAAACAAAGCTTATGTCAAGGTTAATTGCTTGCGCTCAAATAATATTATAGCACTTTTTACACGTTTTTTGTGTACTAATTATTTTACCAAACATTAAAAAGGGCGCCTGCAGACGCCCTGTAGTTATCCTTGAGTTTTTTGCCAATCTGCCAGAAAACGTTCTATGCCCAAGTCAGTCAGCGGGTGCTTAAACATTTGCTTAAGTACCTTAAACGGAATCGTGGCGATATGGGCACCGGCTTGTGCTACCTGCAGCACATGCAGAGGATGCCGAATACTGGCAGCTATCACTTCGCAGGGATAGTCATAGTGACGAAAAATGCTGTAGATCTCAGACACTAATTCTACGCCGTCATGACCCAAGTCATCGAGCCTGCCGAGAAAGGGACTAACATAGGCTGCCCCGGCTTTTGCGGCTAAGAGCGCTTGGTTAAAGGAGAAAACCAAGGTTACGTTACAACGTATTCCTTGTGATCTTAAAGCCGCCACTGCTGTAAGGCCAGCTGGCGTCATGGGTACTTTAATCACAACCTGTGGTGCCACCGCTGCCAGTTTTTCCGCTTCAGCAATCATCGCGCTAGTTTCAGTGGCAATTACTTCAGCAGACACTGGGCCTGGCACCAACTGGCAAATTTCTTTGAGCAGTGCCATAAAGTCGCCGCCTTCTTTGGCCACCAGTGTGGGATTAGTGGTCACGCCGTCAATGACACCCCAGGCCATCGCCTGCTTAATCTCCTGCAAGTTGGCGGTGTCAAGAAATAATTTCAAGTTATGATCACTCCTATGCTTTTCCAGAACAACCAAAGAGACGCATTTTAGTCTTCACAATCGCTTTCATTTCTTCTTTAGCTGGACCAAGGATTTTACGGGGGTCAAATTCACCAGGCTTAGCTTGAATAACTTGCTGCACACCACGTGTAAAAGCTTGCCGCAACTCTGTATCAATATTAATTTTTTGAATACCAAGTTCTACAGCTTGACGAATACTGCTGTCGGGCACTCCTGAAGCACCATGCAGCACCAATGGGGTTGCCACACGCTCATTAATTACAGCCAAGCGGTCAAAGTCTAAAATTGGCTCGCCTTTATAAGGGCCGTGAGCTGTCCCGATTGCCACCGCCAAAGCATCCAGTTGGGCTTCTTCCACAAACTGCAGCGCTTCTGCCGGATCTGTAAATAAGGTATCACGTTCATCCACAGAAATATCGTCTTCCGTGCCACCAATTTTGCCAAGTTCCCCCTCAATCGAAGCACCCATGGCATGTGCCACCTCAGCCACTCTGCGGGTTAAGGCAATATTTTCTGCTAGGGAGTATTTAGAACCG
>DASRMS010000124.1:0-1450 GCA_035647835.1 Oscillospiraceae bacterium | reverse complement strand
GATTATCACGGATGGTGATCGGGTGATTGGCGGTTGTGTGGATCTGGAGAATTATATAAAACCAAGAAAGCCAGCGGTGGTATCAGATACGATGCCAGCATATATTTCTTCATAACCACCACAAGCCAGCCTAACCCGCTGGCTTTTTTATGTGTTATAATTGACAGTGCGGCAACGGTTTGCAAGCCGTGGTGGAGTTGAACGCCCACCAGCCGCATTTCCTCATGTTCCCTTTGTTCCAAGGTATCTGATATGGCAAAGACACAAACCTTTATTGAGAAAGCGCGTGCCGTTCATGGTGATAATTATTCTTATGCAGAAACCTCTTACACTAAAGCGCACGAGAAAGTAATTATAAATTGCAGTGATCACGGTTCATTTGAGCAGAGTGCAAACGACCATTTAAAAGGCTACGGCTGCGCAAAGTGTGGCAAAGAGTCAAGGGCAGCAAAGATAAGACAAAAGGCCAAGGATGTTTTTATTGAGAAAGCACGTGCCAAGCATGGCGATCGTTACGGTTATGACCGTGCGGTTTATGTTTATTCGCACGAAAGGGTTATTATCACCTGTAAAAAGCACGGTGATTTTGAACAGACACCAAACCACCATTTAAAAGGTAGAGGTTGTGCTAAATGCGGATTTGAGGAAGTGGCAGCAAAGAACACACAAGAGGCTAAAGATAGGTTTATCGAGAAAGCCTGTGCTATGCATGGCGATAAGTACGATTATTTAAAGACTGTTTATGTCCGAGCGCTCGACAAGGTTATCATCACCTGCAAAATACATGGCGATTTTGAGCAGACACCAAACTGCCATTTAAGGGGTAACGGCTGCCCATCATGCCCAGCGCGCTACGACCAGCCCACCAACCTATACCTGATGCACAATGGCCTTGGGAAAGTAAAGATTGGTTATTCCATTGACACGAATAGACGCATAACAGAGCTAAACAGCAACGCCCCATTCGAAGCTGAACTGCTAGAAACGTGGACGCTGACCGATACACCAACGGTGCGCAAAATAGAAAGTAAAGTTCACCGTAAGCTGGAAAAGTACCATGCTGGTTTATCAGGCTTTAACGGTGCTACCGAGTGGTTTAACGCAAGCCCTGATACAGCAAGAAAGCACATACTAGATGCTATTAGAGGCAGCCATGTTGTAAAGAATTATGTTAAAAATAATCCTCAGATGTCGCTAATATGATTTTTACCCCGCTGGCTTGTTTAATACCCAATCAATCATTCGCGAAGTGTTACCCTTAAACCGCATAACGATCACTAGCAGCACCGTGCTTGCCACGATATGCACGTAATCCATAAGATCCGCATGATTTGGCTGTATCAGTACCAGATAGCCAACGCAAGCAAGATTGAAGCCTGCAATAGCAAATGCCAGAAGTCCAGCAGACAGCCTAAAGCTTTTCTCACTGCAGCGCTGCTTGTACGCAACA
>DASRMS010000123.1:0-1651 GCA_035647835.1 Oscillospiraceae bacterium | reverse complement strand
ATGTTACTGTGTTTGGTATAGTTAAATCGCCATATAGCTTGTCGCACCAACCAAACGCCTCTTCTCCTATCGAAACTAAATTGCTAGGAAGAATGAGTTGGCTATTGAATTTGCAAAACTGAAATGCCCTTGCCCCAATAGTTTCTAAACTCTCGGGGAGGGTGAGGGTGCCATCGAGCTTGTTGCAATTTTCGAAAGCTCCATCGCCAATGGATATAACGCTGTTGGGGATGGTTACATTGCCTTTTAAATTGGTACACTGGGCAAATGCATAGTTGCCAATGGCTGTAATATTATCGGGTAGCACCACTGTCTCTATTGTGGTGTTGGCGGTGTGTGTGGCGTTGGTGTTGCTTGTTTTGGGGGTGTTGTTTTTCGCACCCATCCCTGCTGCAGGAGCAGCTCCAAAAGCATAGTCGGGTATTTTGTTGCCTGCAACGGTTACACCGCTCAAATCTAGGTGACGCAACGATGGCATGCTTTTCATTACTTCAAAGTCGGCACTGTTTACCGAGCCCCTTAAAGCTATTGCATCTATATTGTCTTTGTCATCGCCCAGAGCTGCGTCCAATCCACCCTCTTCTATAAAGTATTCGGGGGTGAAGGAACTATCTGTAAAGCTCACCTTCGAGCCATCCCATATAGCATAGAAATAGAATGCCCTGCCGGCTGCTATGGCGCTGCCTCTTGCTGGCTTGCTGTTGGCAGTGATAGAGGTTACGGTGGTTTCGCCCCATAGTTCTAGTTTTAATTCTGGCCAATTTTTATCGGGTAGGGGTGGATTCCATCCCCAAAAGGTAATTTCTGCATCGCCAGCCAGGCTGTTGCTTGGTGCAGCAAAAGAGAGGTAGTTGCCAGCCGAGCCTTTGTTTTCAAACTCGCCAGTGAGCAGGTTGTAGGTTTGGGCTCCTTGGTTGTGGTTGTATGCCCATTTGCCATCGCCGCCAGTGCCCACTAGGCGCACCTCTTTTATGTTGGTTAGTGGGGTGGTAGATTTGTTTTTTAGTGTGATGTTTAGTAGCGAACCAAGGTGCTCAAACGACACTGCGGCTGTGGGCTTGGCAGCATCTATATTGGTTGACTTAAAATAGAGCATTACATCTTTCCTGGTTTGCACATCTGCTAGCGAGGTGGCGCTGCCAGGGTTGGCAGGTAGTTTTACTATGGCAGGGTTTGCATCGTCCAATCCGCCACCACCATATATGCCATATAGGGTGAAGTTTCCGTCGTTGATATTTGTGGGAAGTACGATGTCGAACTGTGCTTTCTTGCCCTCTTCGGTAATGTTTTTTATAGTGGCAATTGCCTTCTCTTTAATATCGTTTTGCACAAATAGTAGTTGCAACTCATCGCCATCTTGCCATGTGAGGGCAATGGAGTTGTCGTCTTTTTTTTCTAGGGCAACTCTTGTGGTTGGTCCGTCGTGGGGCATGGTAGCCGTGAGGGTTAGTGTGCGTGTCTGCTGTGGTTGGTTTACCAGCAAGTCGTCGTGGGTGTTGCATGCAGCAACGAGCACCATTACAATGGCGACTAATAGTGTGGGTAATGTTTTCTTTGTCATATTTATGGTTGTTTTAAATATGGGTTATGGTTATAAAATTGTTATTTGTTCTGTTGTTTTGTTACGGTTGTATCTTTTATGCTATAAAGG
>DASRMS010000122.1:0-18629 GCA_035647835.1 Oscillospiraceae bacterium | reverse complement strand
TCGGGTCGGGACTTTGCCTCTGGCTTCCTTCAGATTCCACCTCACGATGGACACCCTTGCCTTTGGCTAATGGTTCCCACTGCAAAGCCCATAGCGGACTTTCACCGCCAAGCTACCGCCCATGCCGGGCACACCAAAAAGAAAAGTATGCCTGGCCAGGCATACTTTTTATTAACCCCAACATCTAGCAAAGCTAATGCTGATTACTCTAGATCCAGCTCAATCTCCCATGGCCCATAAATTGCTAGCACTGGCTCTTTCAGCGTGAGAGAAATTTCTTCAGCATCCCTAGGGATGTTTATTTTATAGTACCTGCCTGTATCATCACCATGCATCCCGTACCCATAGTTGAAATAATCCTTGAGGTCAAAATCCACTAAATGGTCCTTATTTTGGGCGCGGGCCAAATCAGACTGCGGCAGCGTAACATGCAGCTGAATTGTTTTTTCATCTAAACGTTCAACTGTGTGCAAAATTACCTCATGACCGGCAAGTTTGACTGTCTGGTCAACGATTGTTTTGCCCTGCGGAGGAATGGCCAGTTTAAGCAAGGCTGCTTCTTTTTCCTGCTTAACAACTATGCAGGGAATTGACAAGATGAATTGTTTGGTCTCCGCCCCACTGATATCAAACAAAACTTCATTGGCAGGCAGAGAGTAGTGATCTTTAACGGCCAGAGGATAGCTATTCCCCCTTTGATCTGATAATGTCATCAGCGTCTCTAGAGAGTATGCATAGCTGCGCACTTGCTGACCAGCTAAAGGCGGAGAAAGCAGGCTGATCTTTAACAAATTATCCTTTAAAGAGGGAATGGCTGTAACACTAAGGCCCTTAACAGATGCTGTTGGCCCCATCTCAGCATAATCAGTAAAATTAGCTGCTACCTCCAGCTTGAAGGGGATCTCTACCTGTTTTTCCTCCCCATAATTCACCCTGACAAGACCTTCCCGCTCAACTGCGGTGACAATGCCATAGCGAGTAAAATAGCTTTCCCAATCCAGGATAGTCCATGCTTCGTGCTCGTTTTCCTGCCTTTGTTGATGCGACAGTGAAGTACGATGTAAGGGATACTCCTGCTCACCTAAAACAAGGGTAGCCTGCGTAGGCAGGGTAAGCTTGTCACCAACTTCCTCTACCACAACCATTATGTTACGTTGATCCACGCTTATCGCTTTTACTGTCAGTGTACTCTCGGCAAGCTTTAGTTCAATTGGCTGTGCAAGTATATGGCGTGTTGTTTCCTTATTATTGTCAACAACTTTACCGATACCGGGAATAAAATTTAAAGCTTTAACAATTTGCGCCCAGGTATTGGCTGGCCCGTAGAAAGCCACAGCAAAGACCAATAAAAGTAGCGAGGCGGCAGTTAGTTTGAAAGCCAGTGGTTTATTTGGTCTTGATTTCTTTTTTAACTTTGCGTGGCCCAAGGCTTGCTGCTTAATCCTGGCCACGGAAACAGCGGGCATCACGATCTTGGCACCATCTGCATCTACTACAGACAAAACCTTTTCTATTTGCTTAGCATCCATTAAATCAAGCAACTTTATCAGCTGCTGTTCATGACGATCCACAACTGCTCCCCTCCTTTTCCGCAAGCTGGTCTCTAAGCTCTTTGCGGCAGCGCCATAATCTGTTTTCAACAGCTCTCTTGGTTAAGTCAAAAGCAGCTGCCAATTCATCCAGTGCTTCCTGTAGGAAGTAGCGTCTAAAGAATAGCTTTTGATCCAACTCGCTAAAAGTCTCTACAACCGCCAGTGTCAGCTGTAAACGTTCTCTTTGCAGCACCTCATCCTCTACCGCCTGAAGAGATGTTGTCAGCTGCTCATCGCTCGCTAGATAAGCTGACTGGGTAGAAAGTTTGCGACGGTAATCTAACGCTCGATATTTTGTCAGCATTAGCAGCCAGGTTTTTATGGTGCCTTTTTGCCCATCATATTCCTTACTTTTCTGCCAGGCAGCAGCAAAAATATCACTGACACATTCCTCCACATCTTCAGAGGCGGCGCTGCGGAGAATAGTACGGGCTAAGGAGTAAACGGATTGACCATATTGATTGATTAGATATTCTAGTGCCTCTGGCCTTTTTGCCTGTAAAGCCAGCACAACATTCTCTCCTGTAATCACCATTGGCATTCTCCTTTCCCGCCTTCTACTAATTACTACGCATGTGATAGCTAAAACTCTCAGTCGCGACAGGGGACGGTTCTTTGTCGCACTGCCACAGGTCTTAACCCAGTGAATCATGCCCAACAATATTTTTGTACAAATAAAAAAGGTTGCCTATTCTGTATCAGATGTTTAAGTCAATCGCAACAAAAACAGTCCTAGAAAGGCTTACCTTTGATAAAGCTACTAGATAACGCACATTAAAAAACCATCGTGCACTTTTTAAGCTATGTTGAGCAAAGAAGAATAAAATGCGGATGAATTTCCGTGTCAAAGAACCGTCCCCTGTCACGCTCTCAAGAGAGCGGCAGCTTGGGCGGCCATGCCTTCACTTGTGCCGCAGAAGCCCAAACCTTCCGTGGTAGTGGCCTTGACACTAATTTGCTCAATTGTTACCTCAAGGGTTTGAGCAATATTGGTACGCATTGATGTGATATATGGTGCTAGTTTCGGTTTTTGCGCAATAATGATGGCATCAATGTTACCGATTGTATAGCCCTGCTGACGGCAAAGCTGCGCCACTTGCTTTAAAAGCTGCAGACTGGCAATGCCTTTGTAGTCCGGATCTGTATCGGGGAAATGTTTGCCTAAATCACCCAGGGCCAACGCTCCCAACATGGCATCCATGATCGCATGCACAAGCACATCAGCATCAGAATGTCCTAACAATCCCAAATCAAAAGGTATAGTTACTCCACCAAGGATCAGTGGTCTGTCTGCCACCAATTTATGTACATCATAACCGATGCCAAACCGCATCTTAACGCCTCCCTAAAACTGCTTCTGCCAACAACAAATCTTCCGGCGTAGTAACTTTAATATTTTCATAGCTGGCCTGGATAATCTGCACAGGGTAGCCGTAATGCTCAAGTAAAGAGGCATCGTCAGTACCTTGAAAGCCCTCCTCTTTTGCACGCTGATGTGCCAGCTCCAGCCAGTCACGACGAAAGAATTGTGGTGTTTGCACTGCCCATAACTGCTCCCGTGGCGGTGTTGTCAGCACTTGCCCTTTGTCATCAACAACTTTAATGGTATCTTTCACCCGCACGGCAGCAATAGCAGCACCTCTAGCTTGTGCTACCTTTAGGCACCTTGCGAATAAGGCAGCTTCTGCCAAGGGACGAGCACCATCATGAACACAGACATAAGTTACCTTTTCAACTAATACTGCTAGTCCGTTGCTGACAGAATCCTGGCGTTCTTTTCCTCCTGTCACCACGTGCAGCTCTTGTTCTGGAAAGAAGGGTAAAAGAACATCCCGGCGAAAAAGTTCTTCTTCGCCGGGAGTAACTACCACCACAATCTGGGTAAAACAATTTGCGGCCAGTGCCGCTGCCAGGCTGTAACTTACAACCGGTTTGCCGGCCAGCTTTAAATACTGCTTATTGAGCTGATTTTTCATGCGTCGGCCTTGTCCAGCCGCTGCTATAATTAAGGCACTACTCATTACCTAACTCCGGACATTTTTTCCGCTAACTTTGGTTTAGCGAAAATCATCCGTCCTGCAGCTGTCTGCAAAACACTGGTAACCACGACTTCAATGGTATCACCAATAAAGCGGCGTCCGCCTTCAACCACAATCATGGTGCCGTCATCGAGATAAGCTACGCCCTGCCCAACTTCCTTACCATCCTTAATGATTTGCGCAACCATTTCCTCACCCGGCAAAACTACCGGTTTAACAGCGTTAGCAAGTTCGTTAATATTTAGTACAGGTACACCTTGTAATTCACAGACTTTATTTAAATTGTAGTCGTTAGTAACGATTTTACCTTTCATGGTCTTGGCCAGCTTGATCAACTTACTATCCACTTCCATGATGTCCTCAAAGTCTTGTTCTACAATTTGTACAGGAACTAGTGATTCTTTTTGAATTTTGTTGAGGATATCCAAACCACGCCGACCACGGTTTCTCTTGAGAGTGTCAGAGGAATCTGCAATGTGGCGCAATTCCTCAAGTACAAAACCTGGTACAATGATCACACCTTCGATAAACCCTGTGGAAGTGATGTCAATAATGCGACCATCAATAACCACACTAGTATCGAGAATCTTGGCACTACGGAAATTTGCTTTTTCCGCTGCCCGGGCCTGACGGGTAAACAAGTTATTCAAAAAAGCCATTTCTTCTTTTCGGTTAAGCATGATACTTAAGCCCAAATAACCTGTAAACAAAGTCACAACAACCGTTAAGTAACTACCAATTAATGGCAGTCGATGTAAAGCTAAACTAACCAGGGCACCAATTAGTAAACCAATGACCAATCCTACTACACCAACCATAATATCCTGGGTCGGGATCGCTTTTAATGTTGTTTCTATCCAACTATTAAAGGTAGTCATTGACTTACTGATCCAGGGGCTAATAAGATAAGCAATAAGTCCAAAAATAGAACCGCCAAAAATAGAAGCACCTACATTAATCACAGGTGTTGCTTCCATGCCAGCAAAGGCTGCAATAGTAGAAAAGCTGACATTTACCAACTGATAGCCAATTGCAAAGCCTATCAGTAACGCGCCGATGCGCACAATTCTCTGTAACTGTGGTTTCAACTATCTAGCACCTCCTTTCATTTATTAACCTATTATAACGTATAGTTTTTACCAGATTCAAGCAAATTGATACATTATTCACTAAAAGTTCATATTTGATTATCTCAAGCTCTGCCGTACTGGCGACTGCTAAAGCTTTGCTAACTGCGAAGCAAGTACAAAAAAGGCACCATAAAATAAGATTATATGATGCCTTGTTTAATTAAGATACATCTGCTAGTAACCGATTGAGAATTTCATCAACATCTTCTTCGCTTTTTCCTTGTGCCAGTACAAGTTCAGATACTAAAATTTGTTTTGCACTATCTAGCATTTTGCGTTCTCCAGTGGAAAGACCTTTTTCTTTATCACGATACATAAGATTGCGAAAAACTTCAGCAACTTGAAAAATGTCTCCACTCTTGATTTTTTCCATGTTTGCGCGATAACGACGATTCCAGTTGGTTGACATCTTACTATGATCTTGCTTTAGAATTGTAAAGACTTGTTTTACACCTTCAATATCAATCACTTCTCTTAAGCCTACTTGCTCCACACTATCTAAAGGAATCATCACCTTCATGTCACCAATGGGAATCTTCATAATATAATATTTTTTACGCGCACCCAGGATTTCCTTTTCCTCAATCGCTTCAATAACACCGGCGCCGTGCATTGGATACACAACCTTATCACCTATACTAAACAATTCGGCAGACCTCCTAGGTTGACGTTATTTAATTTTAACATACAAGCTGTATTTTGTCAAATAGAAGGTATTTTATCACAGTTGACTTTCTCTGTCAACCTCTATACGCTTTTTTGAGTTTCCGGGAGAATTGCAAGTTTAATTGCCCACCATATATTACCAGTTATGTCTTTTTCGGTAGTGTAGTCTAAACTTGAAAAAGATACCTTTACACAATTTGGCTACGCCTGCAAGCAGCTAGGGGTTGACATCAAGACTACTAGCGTACCAGAGGCTAAAGGCCGGGTTGAGAGGATGTTTGGAACATTAAAATCACGCCTACCAATCGAGTTACGGTTAGCAGGCGTGACCACGCTAGAGCAGGCAAATGAATTCTTGACCACCTATATCGAGAAATTCAATGCCAAGTTCGCTCTGCAGCATATTCACTTCGGTAGGGGAGAAAGTATATGCTCAAAGTATATGCTCTTGATGAAATTCCAGACCAGGAAAGAAAATCTAATAACTTTGACTTCCATCAGACGGTCACCAAGCCGCAAAAGCGTTACGTGCCACCTATGAGTCACCCTTGGAAGGCAAAGGCCTTTACAGACTATGTCAAGGCTCAGAAGCACCACATTGCGGAGTCCCAGAAAGCTTTTGAGGATATCATCTATTCACAGGAAATTATGTTTTAGACAGAAAAAAACACCAACTTACGCTGGTGCTAATGTTTTAAAATTTTCGGGACATAATCAAAAATGCTTGACACCTCTATACGCACCAAAATTGACCATTTTCTTTGGCCTTAAGCGTGCAGCAAAGGAATTCATGATGAACTTACATTGACAATGAATTACCAATATCAGTATAATGAAAAAGAGATTATCATAAAACCAGTTAGGGGGCCATATCTGTGGAGAAAGACGCTTTAGCTCAATTTCAGGATAAAGTATCAGAGTTATTAATCCGACACCGAAGCATCCTGGATAGCCTGACTAAATTTCAAGAATCATCTAGTAGAGTAAACCGGTCACTTGTAAAATCAGTAACTCATTGCGGCTGCCTGACAATTTCAGCTTCGAAACAGTACTGCCCCCCCGAAGTTGATTTTAAAGACTGTCAAAAATACATGGACTCTCACCTTAAGGGTCAGCTGTGTGAATCTTGTCGGGAAGCGCTTGAAGAAGAATTAGGTAACCACCTTTTCTACCTGGCAGCTCTTTGTGAGCTGCTGGAGATCGATCTGAGCGAAGTATTTAAAGATGAATTTGAGCGGGTCTCTACCCTCGGCTACTTTCATTTATCCTAGCAAAATCTGCAGGATCAACCTCGGCTGCTTGCTTAACGTGTTTTTCATTCTAGAAGATATTTTAAAGATACAAGTAAACATTGATGCAGCCATTTCTGCAACTAACGTTAAGAGACGAGCACAGTCGTCTCTTTTGTGCTAGTAGCAGATTGTACATGGAGCAGAGCAAAAGATTGCGTTCAGAAACTAAAAACGCCAACTTTTTTATGATTGGAGAAGCTGATATCAAAGCTCTGTAAATTCCTCAGCTGTTTTTTCTAATGCTAGGCAGGAAAACAAGGCTTAATATCGAATTTACTGTGTTAACCAAAAAACGTACTAAAGTAGGGGGTAAAAAAATGAAAGCTTGGAAAAAAGTTGTACCGGTGCTGATGATCTTATTGCTTGCCGGACTCGTGGGTTGTGGTCAATCGTCAAAGGAAACAGCTGGAACGGTACAGAGATTTGAAACGATGCCGCCAGCACTATTAGAACTCACTAACCGTGGTATTGACGCAGTTGTCGGTGATTCACCTGTAGTTTTAGAGTACATTAAAAGTAATCCGTCAGCAAAGTTACGGGCCTTCCCTGATGACAATTTTGAGAAAGAATTCTATGGTATTGCCATGCGTCAGGAAGATACTGACCTGCACAAACTAGTAAATGATGGGTTAGCAGCAATCAAGGCTAACGGTGTTTATGATAAACTTTATGCTAAGTATTTCGGCGACGGCTCAGATTACGTAGTGCCAGAGAGCGAAAACACCTTAAATCTAACTTATAATGTGGCCCAAGATATGGCCTATGCTCCATTAGAGTCCATTAATGCTGCGGGCGAGCCTGAAGGTTTTGATTGTGATCTGATCCGCTCCATCGCTGCCGAGATGGGTTTTGCTGTAAATCTAGTGAACACTAACTGGGATGGCATCATTCCGTCACTAGTAAGCGGTACTTCAGATATCATTATCTCCGCCATGACCATCACTGAAGAACGCCAAAAAAGCGTTACCTTTTCAGACCCATATTTCGAAGCGACACAGTATATTGTAGTAAATGAGGATTCCGATATTAATAGTTTGGCAGATTTAGTGGGCAAAACAGTTGGTGTGCAGAACGCTACCACCGGTGACATTGCCATTACTAAATATTTTGAGGCCCAATAACCTGATTTAGTCTGTTCATCTATACACTTAAATGTTATATTTTTAGTGGGTAATGCAAACCATTACCCACTAATTTTTTAAAGGGGGGAGAAAATGGATCTTCGTTTTAATGTAGTGCTTGATTATCTGCCCATGCTCATCCAAGGTACAAAAGTTACCATTCAGCTAACAGTGATGGCCGTAGGCATTGGCACGTTAATTGGCTTAATAGTTAGTCTTTTACGTTTATCCGGTATTAAACCACTCGTCTTATTTGCTAAGATTTATACAGATTTCTTTCGGGGCACACCATTATTAGTACAGATCTTTTTATTTTATTACGGCTTCCCGCAATTACTAGGAGTGCAGTCCTTTCCCAGAGCTATCTCCGGCATCATTGCCCTCAGCCTCAACAGTGGTGCTTATGTGGCGGAGATTTTTCGTGGCGGGATTCAATCTATTCATAGGGGACAAATGGAGGCAGCCCGTTCCCTGGGCATGACTTCGGCGCAAGCAATGCGCTATGTTGTCTTGCCACAAGCATTTAAACGGTGCATTCCGCCACTAGGTAACGAGTTTATTGCCATGTTAAAAGACTCCTCATTAGTTTCGGTCATCTCCTTACAGGAATTGATGCAAACAGGCAGAATCATTGTAGGGCGTTCCTACCGCTCTTTTGAACCATATATTGTAGTTGCTTTAATATACCTGGTTATGACTCTGACTATCTCACAATTCGTATCCTATTTAGAAAGGGTGTTTGGCAAAGATGATCACGGTGAATGAGCTGACCAAGAAGTTCGGCACCCTAGAAGTACTGCGTGGGATCTCCTGCCACATTGCTCCTAAAGAGGTTGTCGTCGTCATCGGCCCCTCCGGTTCTGGCAAAAGCACTTTTTTACGCTGCCTAAATCAACTAGAGGCAGCCACCTCGGGAGAGATTATGATCGACGGTGTTAGTATTACTGACCCTAAAACAAATATTAATATGGTACGGCAGGAAGTAGGCATGGTATTTCAACGCTTTAATTTATTTCCTCATATGACGGCACTGCAAAATGTTGCTTTAGCACCAATCAAAGTACGCAAACAAAAACAGCAAGCGGCGAAAGATTTAGCATTATCCCTGCTTGAACGGGTGGGGTTAGCAGATAAAGCAGATCAGTACCCAGAGAAACTCTCCGGCGGCCAACAACAGCGAGTTGCTATCGCCCGCGCATTAGCCATGCGTCCGAAAATTATGCTTTTTGATGAACCTACCTCAGCCTTGGATCCGGAAATGGTGGGAGAAGTGCTGGAAGTAATGAAAAGCTTGGCTTTAGAAGGTATGACCATGGCGATTGTCAGTCATGAGATGGGGTTTGCCCGCGAAGTAGGGGATCGTGTCTTGTTCATGGACGAAGGACTGATTGTAGAAGAAGGATCTCCCAACCAACTTTTCTGTAATCCTACCAACCCACGCACACAATCTTTCCTCAGTAAAATTCTTTAATGGAGCTATTGATAGCTTAACTTTATGGACAAGCATTTAGTCTTGGCAAAAAAGAAAAGGAGCAGCTTGTGCTGTTCCTTTTACTTATCTTAGCGGTTGGCTAGCTTAAAAATTGCTTCTGAGCAGAGCAAACTACGCTGCCTGCACAATAAAGGACTTACTCCTGACCTGTCACCGGCACACTATCTTCATTGGTTTTACTCCACGGCAGCGCTTTAAATTCAGACAAGATCATACCAATGACAATAAGGGCGCCACCCCAGTAAGCATACGATGAGATCGTTTCCTGCAAAAGGATTACGGAAAAGATTGCAGAAAAAACAGGTTCGCTGGTTAAGATAATAGCTGTATGACCTGGTGAAGTAAACTGCTGCAGATAGTTTTGCGCAAAGAAAGCAAAACAGGTAGCAAATAAGGCGGTGATGATTAAAGCCGGCCAGACGGCTGGCTGAAAGGTATTGTTACCTGACTCCAGCAGTAAAGAGAAAATCCCGCTGCACAAAGCTACTATCCCTATTTGCAGTGTCACCAGCCAGACGATTGAATAAATCATAGTATATTTGCCAACAAAGATAATGTGCAAGGCAAAGGAAAGAGCACCGCACAAAACCAATAAATCACCCACATTAAAATTTGCGACACCGACTCCGGAAATGAATGCCAGACCAGTGGCTGCACAGAGAGCACCGATAATTACCCCACTGGCAGGTCGCTCTTTGGCGATCAGCAGACTAAACAGCGGCACAAATACAACAGATAACCCGGTGATAAACCCGGCATTGGAAGCCGTAGTATAAAGCAGACCTAAAGTCTGGAAAGAGTATCCTAAAAAAAGGAATATCCCCAGTACTGTCCCGGCCTTAACAGTTGCTTTGGTTACTTCTCTTCTATATGGTAAGGCAAAAGCCGCCATGATCAAAGCTGCCAGCCCGAAACGATAAAAGTTAAAAGCAAAGGGTGGTAATAAATTGATCGCGTTTTTTACAGTTACAAATGTTAGGCCCCAAATAGCTGCTACAGTTAATAAGGCAGCGTCGGCTAGTAATAACATACGTCTCTCTTGCTTCAAATCTCTATCTCCTCACAGTTAAATAATATCTTATTATTGTACCATGAAACTGTAAAACTAGCGACGGCAAAAGCTTCTTTTCTCGTCACGGTTTTTCGTAACTACTAAAGCAGTCAATGCAAGTTAAACTGAGAGCACAGTTCTTGACAGCCGGGCCACTCTTCTGATAGAATTGAGTGAACTTCACAGGCACCTTTAAATTAGTCCAGAGAGACTAAAAAGGAGGCACTAAATTTATGTATCTAAAACAACAACAATTTGGCTAACCAGGACGGCTGCAGCTGCCGTTTGGTTAGCCTTTTTATTAATGGCCAGCTCCCTTGTTGCGGATAATATTAACGATCAAAAAACAGCCTCACAGAGAAGGAGTTGTTTTGTCTTGCCTAAACAACTAAAGATCAAAAAAGTAATGGTGATTGGTTCTGGCCCTATTATTATTGGCCAAGCAGCTGAATTTGACTATGCGGGCACCCAAGCCTGTCGTGCGCTGCAAGAAGAAGGACTTGAGGTCGTACTGGTCAATAGTAATCCCGCCACAATTATGACTGATACCAATATCGCTGATCGTGTTTATATTGAGCCGTTGCAGCTAGAACCGCTAACAGAAATTATTGCTCAGGAGCGACCGGATGGCCTGCTGCCCACGTTAGGCGGACAAGTTGGCCTAAATGCAGCAAAAGAATTAGCGGAAAAAGGTATTCTCGCGCAGTATAATGTACAGCTGCTGGGCACACCGCTCTCTGCCATTATTAAAGCTGAGGACCGTGAGCATTTTAAGACCACCATGCAGGAACTTCAGGAACCAATTCCGGTCTCCAGCATCGTCTCCACTGTACAAGACGCTGCAGACTTTGCCGCACAAAATGGCTATCCTGTGGTCATCCGTCCTGCCTATACCCTAGGCGGTACAGGTGGCGGTTTTGCCGCTAATGATCGTGAATTACGGCTGATTGCCCAGCAAGGTTTAAAGGCTAGCCCGATTCAGCAGATATTAGTCGAACAAAGTGTAGCCGGGTGGAAAGAAATTGAGTTTGAAGTGATGCGTGATAAAAATGATACCTGCATCACCATTTGCAGTATGGAAAATGTCGATCCCGTAGGTGTACACACCGGGGATTCCATTGTCGTTGCTCCAGCACAAACCTTATCATCAGAGGATTATACGATGTTACGTTCCTCAGCCCTTAAAACAATTCGTGCACTCGGGATTGAGGGGGGCTGTAATGTGCAGTTTGCCCTAGACCCAGATAGCTCACAGTACGTAGTGATTGAAGTGAATCCTCGCGTTTCGCGTTCTTCCGCTTTAGCCTCCAAAGCAACCGGTTACCCCATTGCTAAAGTTGCGACTAAAATCGCCGTAGGCTTGACATTGGCTGAAATTCAACAAACAGCAACACCAGACAATCCTGCCTCTTTGGAACCTGCCATTGGCTATGTGGTTGTCAAAGTACCTCGCTGGCCCTTTGACAAGTTTGCCTTTGCCCAACGGACCTTGGGTACACAGATGAAGGCCACCGGTGAAGTAATGGCCATTGCAGATACTTTCGAAGCTGCGCTGCTAAAAGCTGTCCGCTCTTTAGAAATAGGGGCGCATAGTTTGCATCTCGACGAGGTAGAAAAACTCTCTCTACACGAATTAAAAGAAAAAATAGCTCAACCTAATGATGAACGTATTTTTATGGTCGCTGAAGCTTTACGGCGCGGCGTTTCCATCGCTGAACTATATCAGATTTCACGCCTTACTCCCTTTTTTACACAAAAAATAAAGAATATTATTGAACTGGAAGCGGAAATAAAAGCCTATGCCGGCCAAGATGTGGACGATTTTCCACTAGCACTTTGGCAAAGGGCTAAAAAAATGGGCTTTGCCGATGCTACTCTCGCTGCACTGTTAGGCACAGAGCAAACTAAAGTCCGCACAGCACGCCTTGCTGCCGGCATAAAACCGGCCTATAAGATAGTGGACGCTAGTGCTGTTGGTTTTACCTCTGCAAGTCCTTACTTTTACTCTACTTATGCTGGTAAAGATGAAGTACTGCCAACTAAACGCCGCAAAATAGTCGTGTTGGGATCAGGTCCCATTCGTATCGGCCAAGGTGTTGAATTCGACTATTGTTCTGTTCACTCAGTTTGGGCTCTGCAGGACGCAGGATATGAAACTATAATTATTAATAACAATCCGGAAACTGTCTCCACAGATTTTGATACGGCAGACAGATTGTATTTTGAGCCGCTGCAAATAGAAGATGTCTTAAATATTATTGATAAAGAACAGCCGGCAGGCGTCATTGTGCAGTTTGGTGGACAAACAGCCATTAATTTAGCACAGCCACTAGTTGACGCAGGGGTACAAATTATTGGTACTAGCGTCGACGACATTGACCGCGCTGAAGATCGCGATCGTTTTGACGCTCTCTTGCAAGAGCTTAATCTTCCCCGTCCAGCTGGACATACTGTTACTTCGGCTAAACAAGCAGTCCCGGTTGCCCAAAGAATTAGCTATCCCGTAATTGTTCGTCCCTCCTACGTACTAGGCGGAAGAGCAATGGAGATTGTATATAATGATCAAGAACTAGCTGAATATATGTCCAGTGCAGTGCAGGTATCGCCTCGTCATCCCGTACTGGTAGATAAGTACCTGCTGGGTAAGGAATTAGAAGTAGACGCTATTTCAGATGGCCATAATGTGCTTATTCCCGGCATTATGGAGCACATTGAGCGAGCTGGGGTACACTCCGGCGATAGCATTGCCGTCTATCCTGCGCAATCAGTATCAGCACAACACCAACAGCAGATTGTCGATTATACAACCCGCGTGGCCCGGGCACTACATGTTAAAGGAATCATTAATATCCAGTATGTGCTGTTTGAAGATAATCTGTATATTTTAGAAGTCAATCCGCGGTCCTCGCGTACGGTTCCCTTTTTATCTAAAGTTACAGACACCCCCATGGTGCAGTATGCAACACACTGTGCTCTTGGCCAAACACTTACTTCACTGGGTTGTACAGCTGGCCTACTGCCCGCTAAACCTTTTGTGGCGGTTAAAGTTCCTGTCTTTTCTTTCGCTAAATTAGGGGATTTAGAAACCTCGCTGGGACCAGAAATGAAATCAACCGGGGAAGTGATGGGCATTGATAAGGACCTGCCGCGGGCTCTGTTTAAAGCATTGCAGGCAGCCAATCTAGAACTGCCGCAGACAGGTCAACTTTTAGCCACAGTGGCAGATAAAGATAAGGCAGAGGCTCTTCCCCTCTTAAAACGCTTTGTCCAGCTTGGCTTTACCTTGGTGGCAACTGACGGTACAGCAGAAGTACTTGAGCAGGTTGGATGTCAGGTAAGGAGAATTAATAAAATTGCCCAAGGCTCTCCTCATGTCGTAGACATTATTCGCGGCGGGGAAATTGATGTGGTCATTAACACCTTAACCAAAGGTAAGAAACCAGAAAGAGACGGCTTTCGTATCCGCCGTACCGCTGTAGAACTGAATATCCCCTGCTTAACTTCGTTAGATACTACTAAAGCTATCCTTAATGTGATAGAAAGCTTAATTACCGGCGGTAAAGTTAATTATCTGCCACTGCAAACATACCACCAGTAATGCTTGGCCTTTGCACTCTAATGCTGATCACGAAAAAAACTCCGCTGACACGTCGGAGTTTTTTTTTGCCCTCATGGCTAGCGGACAATAGTTCTTGCTAGTCTTCAAACAAACCCTGCCCCTTTTGCATATAGTATAGCAGTAGTTTTATCATAAGGAGGTGAAAGAATTGAGTACTGAAAATACCACAACTGCTATGCAAGCTGCTAGCACCTTGCTAATCCCTTCTCCCCCCTCACAATGCAACGGGCAATTATATACTGTTAAAGCAGGTGATTCACTTTTTTTTATTGGCCAGCGCTTCGGGGTAACCGTACAGCAGCTGCAAGCAGCTAACCCGCAAATTACTAACCCCAATGTGATTTTTATTGGTCAGGTTATTTGTATCCCAACGGGTACGCCGCCACCGCCTGATTGTGAATTTCGTGTTTTGTCCTTAAGAATTCTTACGGAAAATGGGCAGCCGATACCCAGAACTAATAACGCCCTTCAGCTGCCTGCACGCGTAATTGTACGTGCTACTTTTACAGACCCGGTGCAAAGAGCCTTCTTCTTCCTAGAGCCCACAGGTACCGGTACTTGCGAAAATGCTCGTCTAATTGGTATAGATTGCCCCAGTGCTACTACAGGAGTTGCGGAAATAATCTGGAATGTACCCATGGGTACTTTAGGTCGCGTCTTTGTAGTTGCCTGTCGCAATAGTGTTTGTGCTAAATCCGAGGAAATTTTGGTTGTCCGCGGCAACAATAACATGACTAATACGGGCACAAACAACATGAACAATATGTAATAAAACACGGGCCCCGGCCCGTGTACATAAAGATATTCTGATCTAATCTTGCTGCACTTAGCAAACAACAAAAAATTAGATTAATCGCGCCAGTGGGCCTAAGGGGTTAACCAGCTCTCGCAACTGCTTAAAGGATAGCTTAAATTCGGGCGGGCCAATGACCTGCGGAGTAAAAGTAAGTTCTGGAAAAATAATCACAACGGAAGTGCGCATGAGATAAAAGTCTTGCCGGGCAGTAACGCTCGACACCGTCCCCGTGGTAGGCAAAGCCTTTTGCTTAATCTGCTCCTGTATTAAGTTATTGATCAGATAATGATAGGGAAGACTTGGTTTAAATAGTTCATTAAAACTGTAGTGCACTCCGGTATCAAGATTAAAGGTTAATGCTCTGAGCAAAGTGATCCCGTTAGCACGATGATCCGGTCTCACATAATTTTCGAAACGGATACTTAAAAGTCCTTTTTCATTTAATTCTATGGTATAAGTCCCTTCCATCTGCACTAGATCAACAGCTGTAATTCCCTGTGCCAACATCATACTCCGTACGACAATTATGATTTGCTCATTAATTTTAGCCTGCATATCCTGCTCGCTTAAGCCCGCTACTTCGGGGTAAGCGACAGTAATGCCTGCTTGTTGTATGCTTTGCTCTATAATGTTGGCTGCCTGAAATGGTTGCGGCACAATACACTCCTCCTGATAGCTTTCTTCTATCATATTCAAGAGTAGTGCAGAATGTCGCTACATTTCTGTTGGCCTACTAGCTACTTTTTCTCAATCTCTAATTGGTCAAGATAACCCGCCAATTTTTCTATAATTTGTTTCAGGCTTTCAAGTCTAAACACGGCTTCGAAACCGCGTTGATCGCTAAAACGTAAAGCTTGGATTTCACCATCTTTACTTAAACTTTCGATTTGGCAGTGGGCCACTGAATTACGTAAGCAGCGCAGCAAGCCTGCTGCAGTTCTTTTAGAATCCTCAAGCTCCCCCCACTGCACATCTGTTTCTTTGATACCTAAATCAGAGAAATGAAGCTGACCACGTTCAGTTATATGGTTATAATCTTTTTCTTTAGGCAAAACTATCAGGCCTAACAAACAGTTTACTAACAAGGTTACACCGTACGGACCCTCATAGTGCTTTAAAATATGCAAAGTACGGCTAATAAAGTCTTTTTCCAGACAATTCCCGTCCAAATTGTACCTCCATCACAGTCTTCACCCTTTATTTTTAACAACAATCCTTACTTATTATTACAAGAATGATGAACTGCTTTTAAGAACCTTTCAGGCATGCCCAAGGTTTAGCTGGTAAGTTAGGCTAATTTGTTCTATGTAGGGGCAAGGAAGCTGCTTGATAGCTATAAGGGTATACGATCTTCTATCTCTATTTTATCTTACTTGATAGCAAATGGTGACATCCGAGAATACATAGTAATACTATATACTAGATTGCCCGTGTAGAATCGTAAATTTGCCACAAAAGGAGGAGATAACTTTTGACTTTTCCGAGTGCACTTGCTCAGTTAACTCAGCTATATACTAAAAAAGTCCAGCGTGTGCTTCACTATCAAAATCTATCCGCCAAGTTCAAAGGTCCTGACAAAATGAGAGGCCTCATTACGCAGCTAATAGCAGAAGAACGCGAACATTTGACGATGTTAAGCACAGTCATCGTAGAAATGCTTAGCGGTGAAGAAAATGACCTTGCAGGAAAAGAAGCAGTAACCTTAGCTGCCTTAGGGCTGGAACTGCCACCCCAACTTCCCCTCAAGCCTGAAGAAACTCCAGACCTTGCTAAAGCAATAGTCACACCAGGAAAACCAGAAGAACCTGCAGAACCACTTCCGGCGGTAAAGGCAACTCAACCAGCTAACCACGAGCAAATAACCACACCCCAGAGCAAACACAGCAAGTATGATTTCGCAACCGCCCAAAAGCCGCTAGTGTGGAATTTTGGGCGCACTCCTAAACATTGATCAAAAGTTTGCGCTAATCATTACAGGCTACCTGCTGGGTCAGTATCAGAACAGGCTGCTTCATAGAGCAGCCTGTTTCTTTAATACACAGCATAGATGTTTGGCAGGGCATCGTAGTTGTCTGCCTGTAAAAAATAGTTTATCTGCCTTTATATTTTTTGATTCGATACATTCTGACAATTTATAATCTTATTAATTGGTTGACTTAAATCGAAAATACGATATAATTTAGTTTGAATGGGAGCACAACAATCCTAGAACAAAATATTTTAATGAAGGGAGCTTAAAAATGAAAGAAGAAGTGCAAAAGATACAACAAGCACGCGGCAAGCTTTACAGTGACTTTTACAACAACATAATTCCCGAAAGAATGTTTGTTGGTATGTCAGTTTCAAGCCACATTCTAGCTGAATTTGGTGGTTTAGATGTCTTTAAAGTCCAGTATGATTATTCACAGCTAGCAGAACCCGCCAAAAAAATGTGTGATATGATCTATTCGGATACCATTCCTGTAAGACCGGTAGGTTTGATTTCCAGGCCGCCGTCTTTCTATCAACTATTAGGTTCACAATCCTTTGTCATGGGTAATAGAGGCTTTGTGCAACACCCTGAAGTTGTAGGTATGTACGAAGATGAATATCCTGAACTCATTGCAGATCCATATAGCTTTTTATTAGAAAAAGTTATTCCTCGGCAGTATAAAGAATTAGATGCATCTAACCCTGTTAGAATGCTCAATAGAATGCAAATGGCCAAAGCTGCTCTTAAAAATGACTCTGCCTCTAGCATGCCTTGGTTCCTTGAAATGATGGACAAGCATGGCTACCATAAAGGTGCACCTCCAGGCTCCGGCGGCTTTTCCGAAGCTCCTTATGATTTTATCGCTGACCAACTGAGAAGCTTCAGTGGTATCAGTAAGGATATCAGAAGACATCGTTCAGAATTGAAAGAAGCCTGCGATGCAGTATTGCCATTGATGTTTAGAATGGGCTTACCCGCTAACCCCCATGCCGAAGGCAGCGTAATGACACCATTACATATGCCTACCTTCATGAGAGAGAAAGACTTCATGGAAGTTTGGATGCCAAGTTATAAAAAAATGTATGAGCAATATGCGGCTCTAGGTATCCGCGGCTCAGCCTTCTGTGAGGATGACTGGATGCGTTATCTGGACAACCTGCTCGAACTGCCATCTGGCATGGTCTTAATGTTCGAATACGGTGATCCGCAACAGATTAAAGACAAACTAGGTAAAAAGTTCATTATTCAAGGACTATATCCCATTGATTTGATCAAACACGGTACCAAGGAACAATGCGTTAATAAAGCAAAAGAATTACTTGATATCATGATGCCCGGTGGCGGCTACGTCTTCGGTTTCGACAAAGGTCCTTTAACCTTATCTGATATCAATTTAGAAAACCTCGCCGCTGTTGCCGAAACTGTCAGAGACTATGGTGTTTATGAAAACGCTGGAGAATCATTTGGTACTCCCGTTAATAGCGAAGGCTTTGTCTTTGATGAAAGCATTGCCAGCTTTAAATCTAAACATCTCTTTAATTGGGATGAGTTTAAAGCTCAATATCCGCTCGTTCCCGATTCTGCCAGAGCTAACTTTGAGAAATATGACAAAGAGCTATTCGACTTATATATGCTGATGCTCATTTAATTCGACAAAGAAAGTACAAAATATACAATAAGTATAGGCCTTTCGGGCCTATACTTTTTTGTAAGTAAAGTTACACTCCAACGCTAAACAAGCTGAGTTATTAAGTATTTGAAATATTCTGCTTATTTATGCTTTTGTAATACTTTTTCATAGAATTATAGCTGTGGATAAAGTATAATATGATTAGCCCACAAAAAGCAGGAACATAATG
>DASRMS010000121.1:0-23010 GCA_035647835.1 Oscillospiraceae bacterium | reverse complement strand
GTGTTTATAATGTTAAAGGTGGCTGTTTTAGGTGCAACTGGCTATGCGGGGAAAGAGTTAGTCAGCATCTTGGCTCACCATCCCTATGCCCGTCCGTATTACATCACCAGTGAAAGCTTCAGTGGGCAGAGTTTTGCTCAGATCTATCCCGAGTTTCGTGCGGTGTGTGAGTTGCCGCTCGAGAAGCTGGAGTTAACAAAAGTGGCGGCCTGTGATTTTATTTTTGCTGCCTTGCCCCATGGGTTATCAGTTAAAGAGGTCCCTAAACTTTTAAACACAGGCATCAAGGTAGTGGATTTTAGCGGCGATTTCCGTTTAAAGGATGCTTCACTGTATCCGACCTGGTATGGCTATGAACATAGTAGTCAGGAGAACCTAGCACTTAGCGTTTATGGCTTGCCGGAATACAACCGTGCAATGATCCGGGATGCAGAACTGATTGCTAACCCGGGCTGTTACCCCACTAGTGTTTTACTGGCACTTAAACCGCTGCTTGCCGAGGGTTTAATTGAGGCAGAAGATATTATTGTTGATGCCAAATCGGGTGTTTCTGGAGCTGGTCGTTCTCCCAAACAAGCATTCCATTTCCCAGAGTGTACAGAAAATTTTAAGGCCTATAAAATCGCTGCTCATCAGCATACACCGGAAATTGAGCAGGAGTTGAGTAACCTGGCCGGTAAGCCTGTCACCTTAATTTTTACACCACATTTAGTACCGATGATTCGTGGGATACTTTCCACCATTTACGTTCGTAGTGCGGCTGGGGTAGATGAAGCAACCGTGAGCGCTGCTTACCAAAAACATTATGCCCAGGAGCCCTTTATTCGTCTGCTCCCCGCCCAGGAGCTTCCGGAAACGAAGTATGTCAGCGGCACCAATTTTTGCGATTTAGCTTTTCGACTGGATCCCCGCACGGGACGCTTAATAGTTGTTTCTGCCATTGATAATCTGGTCAAAGGCGCTGCGGGTCAGGCGGTACAAAATATGAATATTATGCAGAATTGGCCCGAAGAAGCAGGGCTTAAGTAGGAGGTAGCAGTAATGAAATTTCGTAAAGTTGAGGGTGGCGTGACGGCCGCGCGTGGTTTTAAGGCGGCAGGCATCGCTGCTGGCATTAAGAAAAAGGACAAAAAAGATATCGCGCTGATTTATTCTCAAGTTCCGGCAGTAGCCGCTGGGATGTTTACCAAGAACCGTTTCCAAGGTGCTCCTGTACTTGTCAGCCGTGAACATCTAGCTGATAACAAAGCACAGGCGATTATTGTGAACAGCGGCAATGCCAATGCTTGTACCGGCGAGCAGGGGCTTAAGGATGCCCAGCGTATGGCAGCGCTGACGGGTGAACTGTTGGGCCTACAGACGCAAGACATCGTTGTGGCCTCCACCGGTGTGATTGGACAGTACCTGCCCATGGCGCGGCTGGAAACGGGTATTCATGACGCGGTAGAGCAGCTACAAGCTGAGGGCGGTCCACTGGCCGCCGAGGCCATTATGACGACAGATCTTACTGCCAAAATCACAGCTTTTCAACTGGATATTGGCGGAGAAATAGTTACCGTGGGTGGTATTGCTAAAGGTTCAGGCATGATTCACCCCAATATGGCTACGATGTTGGCTTTTATCACTACTGATTGCGCCATTGCTCCTGCGCTGCTGCAGAAGGCTTTGCAGTATTCGGTTGAACGTTCTTATAACCTGATTACCGTAGATGGTGATACGAGCACCAATGATACGGTGGTGGTCTTAGCTAATGGGGCAGCCGCTAACTTAGTAATTAGTGAGGAGAATGAAGATTATCATCGTTTTCTGATGCTCCTGCAGCGGGTCAACACGGAACTGGCACAGAGTATTGTGCGCGATGGTGAGGGTGCCACCAAGTTTTTGGCAGTAACAGTCAAGCATGCTGCCACCTATGAGGATGCGAAAACTTTAGCCCGCGGTATTCTCAACTCTAATCTGGTGAAAACAGCCTTTTTTGGTGAGGATGCTAATTGGGGACGCATTATTTCCGCCATGGGGCAAACGGAAGTAGAGTTTTTCCCAGAGCGGGTTGATGTCTTCCTGGGGGATTTGCAGGTCACTCAGTTTGGTCAGGGTTTACTTTTTGATGAGGCACAAGCCAAAGCAATCTTAGCCCAGCAAGATATTCGCATTACAGTTGACTTGCAGATGGGCGAAGAAAAAGTAACTGCCTGGGGAGCTGATTTAAGTTACGATTATATCAAAATTAACGCCAGTTATCGCTCCTAGTGTTGTCTTAACTTGGTGACTAAAATTTGTGTAAGGAGTGAAGATCGGTGAACAATGATGTTCAGCAGCTAATTGCCAAAGCGGATGTACTAATTGAATCGCTGCCTTATTTGCGTTCTTTTGCTGATAAAACTTTTGTCATCAAATATGGCGGTCATGCCATGGTCTCAGAGGAATTAAAAAAATCAGTGATGATGGATATTATCCTACTTAAGTATATTGGGATTAACCCCATTGTCGTGCATGGTGGGGGAGCAGAGGTCACAAAAATGCTGCAGCGTTTAGGTCAGGAGTCACAGTTTGTTAATGGTTTACGTGTAACCGACAAAGAAGCCATCGAAGTAGTAGAAATGGTGCTGACGGGTAAAGTTAACAAACAAATCGTTGCTTTAATTAACCAGTATGGCGGCAAAGCTGTAGGTTTATCAGGTAAAGACGCTAATTTGCTGGTGGCGCGCCGCCGTGCTCCGGAGCAGCTGAGCGGAAGTGAGGAAGTGGTAGACCTAGGCTATGTTGGTGAAATCACGAAGGTTAACCCTGAGGTTATTCATACTTTAAGTAAAGAAGGCTACATACCGGTCATTTCCTCGATTGCTGTGGGTCTGGAAGGAGAAAGCCTGAACATTAATGCTGATCACGTGGCCGGTGAATTGGCAGCAGCACTGGCGGCTGATAAATTGATTTTACTTACTGATGTGGAAGGTATTTTTGTCGAGGCTGGTGTGCCCTCTTCACTGATTTCTGCCCTCCCTAAAGCCAAAGCCTTGGCCATGATTGCTGAAGGTAAAATTAATAAGGGTATGATTCCTAAAGTTGAAGCTTGTATCATGGCGCTTGAACATGAAGTAAATCGTACACATATTATTGACGGGCGTGTTCCTCATTCTTTACTGTTGGAAATCTTTACGGATCATGGTATTGGTACCATGGTTACGAGTTAGGAGGCAGACCATGGAACTTAAAGCATTAGAAAAAAAGACGATTATTAATACCTATAACCGGCAGCCTGAAGCTACTTTATTGCTGCAGCGTGGTGAAGGTGCTTATGTTTGGGATGATGCCGGCAAGCGTTATTTAGATTTTGTCAGTGGTTTGGCGGTTAACAATCTGGGGCACTGTCATCCACAAATTGTCGAGGCCATTTATAAACAGGCCCAACAGTTGATGCATACTTCTAATCTTTACTACACGGAACCCCAGATTCGTTTAGCAGAACAATTGGTGCAGCACTCTTGTGCTGATAAAGTATTTTTCTGCAACAGCGGTGCCGAAGCTAATGAAGCGGCATTCAAACTGGCACGTAAATATGGCAAGCTTAAGAAGGGTGAGGCAGCCTTTGAAATTATTACCGCCAAGCGTTCTTTTCATGGCCGGACGCTAGCTACCGTGACTGCTACCGGTCAACCCAAATATCATAAGGGCTTTGAACCGCTAGTTGCAGGTTTTCGCTATGCCGAGTTTAATAACTTGCAATCATTTAAGGATGCAGTCACGGCACAAACTTGCGCCATTTTAATTGAGCCGGTTCAAGGTGAGGGTGGTGTCTATCCCGCAACATTGGAGTTTCTGCAGGGACTGCGACAGTTATGTGATAAACATCAGCTGCTGCTCATCTTTGATGAGGTCCAATGCGGGATGGGACGTACAGGAAAGTTGTTTGCTTATCAGCATTACGGTGTAGAACCAGACGTCTTTACCCTGGCGAAAGCACTAGGCGGCGGACTGCCGATTGGGGTAATGGCAGCCAAAGGAGAAGCAGCGACAACGTTAGTGCCCGGTGAACACGCCTCCACTTTTGGGGGAAATCCGGTTGTTTGTGCCGCAGCAAATGTAGCTGTGAGCATCCTGGCAGAAGCTGATTTTCTGAACCGGGTAGCAGAACTGGGGGCATATTTTCAGCAAAAGCTACAAGCCCTAGCTTACCCTCACCTAGTTGAGGTGCGCGGCCTGGGCTTAATGATTGGTTTGGAAATTGCCGGAGATGCTGCCAGGGTGGTCCCGCTCTGTCAGGAGAAAGGTTTATTGGTTAACTGTATTGGTGGTAAAACATTACGTTTCTTGCCGCCGCTCATTGTAACAGAAAAAGAAATTGATGCTGCTGTAACTATTTTAGAACAAACGTTAACAGCAATTGACTAAGAAGGGGGCCCGGCTGTGCCGAGAGATGAAGCATTAAAACGAGTATTAGTAATTGGTTCTGGTCCTATTATCATCGGGCAAGCCGCAGAATTTGATTATGCCGGGACCCAAGCCTGCAAAGCCTTGCGTGAGGAAGGCTGCCAGGTAATCCTGGTTAACAGCAATCCGGCTACCATTATGACCGATCCGGATCTGGCGGAGCGGGTTTATCTTGAACCGCTCTCCCTGGAGTTTGTCTCACAAGTCATTGCTCGGGAGCGTCCAGACGGCTTGCTGCCAACATTAGGCGGCCAGACGGCCTTGAATTTAGCCAAGGAGTTAGCAGAAGCTGGTGTGCTGGCAAAATATCATGTTCGCCTGCTGGGCACGTCTTTGGAAACTATAAAACATGCCGAAGACCGGGAACTATTTAAAGAAACTATGCAGGAGATTGGAGAACCAACTGCTCCGAGTATCATCTCCTCCAGCTTGCAGGAAGCCTTTGACTTTGCCCAAGCAGTGGGCTATCCACTCATTGTTCGTCCGGCCTATACTATGGGAGGGTCTGGCAGCGGTTTTGCCACTGATGACCAATCTTTGCGCGATATAGTTTCTCGCGGCCTAAAACATAGTTTAATTGGGCAGGTGCTTTTGGAAACCAGTGTCGCCGGCTGGAAGGAAATTGAGTTTGAAGTAATGCGTGATGCTCAGGATAACTGTATCACCATCTGCTCTATGGAAAATTTTGATCCTGTGGGTGTGCATACCGGTGATTCCATTGTCTTTGCACCGGCCCTGACCTTAGAAGATACGGAGGAGCACATGCTGCGCAATGCGGCACTAAAGATTATCCGGGCATTAAAAATTGAAGGTGGCTGTAACATTCAATTCGCCCTCCACCCTACAGATAAAAAATATATAGTAATTGAGGTTAACCCGCGTGTTAGTCGTTCTAGTGCCTTGGCCTCAAAAGCCACCGGTTATCCCATTGCTAAAGTTGCTACGAAAATAGCGGTTGGTTTACAGCTTGAGGAAATATTAAGCTCTGGATCCGGCAAAGCCGCTGCTTGTTTTGAGCCAACTATTGATTATGTGGTCTGTAAAATACCCCGTTGGCCTTTTGATAAGTTTCAAGCTGCCAATCGACAACTAGGCACACAAATGAAGGCCACAGGTGAAGTAATGGCCATTGGGCAGACGTTGGAAGAAGCATTGCTTAAAGCTGTCCGCTCTCTGGAAATCGGTGTGACTGGTTTACAAATGGCAGAGTTAAAAACGCGAAGTGACCGCCAGCTTGCTGCTGAATTGGCTGCCCCTACTGATGAACGCTTGTTTGTGCTGGCAGAAATGCTGCGTCGGGGTGGTAGTGTGGCGGAGGCCGCAGAAATTAGTAGTATTGCTCCCTATTTTATTGACAAGATCAAGAAGATTGTTGCTGCCGAGCTAGCACTAGGCAAGCTTAACTTAACTGCACTGACGGCTAAGCAACTGCGACACTATAAAGAATTGGGTTTTGCCGATGCGGAGGTGGCTAAAATCCTGGGGGTTAGCAGCGAGGCCGTGCGTGCCCAGCGGAAAAGCTTGGCCCTGGCACCAGCTTACAAAACTGTGGACACCTGTGCGGCCGAATTTGATACGCTGATGCCCTATTACTACTCTACCTATCAGGCAGAAGATGAGGTGAACTGTAGTAAGCAGGAAAAAGTGTTAGTGCTGGGCTCCGGACCTATTCGTATTGGCCAGGGGATCGAGTTTGATTATTGTTCTGTACACAGTGTCTGGGCACTTAAGGAGAGTGGACGAGAAGCAATAATTCTTAATAATAATCCAGAAACTGTCTCTACCGATTTTGATTGTGCGGATAAACTTTACTTTGATCCTCTGACGGTGGAAGATGTTTTAGCGGTCGTGGAAAAAGAAAAACCACTAGGCGTGGTTGTGCAATTTGGGGGACAAACAGCAATTAATTTGGCCGGGCCCCTGCAGCAAGCTGGCGTCAAACTGCTGGGCACGCCGCTAGAGACGATTGACTTGGCGGAAGACCGCCAGAAGTTTAATCAGTTACTTCGCTTGTTAGGGATACCGCAGCCAGAAGGGGTGGCAGTCTCCTCACCACATGAAGCACTGGGAGCAGCACATAAAATAGGTTTCCCTTTACTGGTGCGTCCCTCTTACGTGATTGGCGGCCGGGCCATGCAGATTGTTTATAATGAAGAACAGCTTTATACTTATTTACAGCTTGCGGCCAATGTAACTCCGGAGCATCCGGTTTTATTAGATCGTTATTTGTTGGGGACTGAAGTGGAAGTGGATGCAGTTTGTGATGGCACCACGGTGTTAATTCCCGGCATCTTTGAACATATAGAGCGAGCAGGTGTCCATTCCGGTGATTCCATGGCTGTTTTTCCGCCGCAATCACTCACGCCCGAGTTAATGGAGACCCTTACTGAATATACAGTACGCATTGCTTTAGCCTTGGGGATCCGTGGTTTGGTGAATATTCAGTATGTGGTTTGGCGGGAGCGAGTTTACGTCTTGGAAGTTAATCCTCGCGCCAGTCGGACAGTACCGATTATTAGCAAAGTCACAGGTATGCCCCTGGTGGCTTTGGCAACGAGGATCATGTTGGGGGAAACACTGCAGGAAATGGGTTATGGGCATGGTTTAGTGCCTGCACCACCATATGTTACAGTCAAGGCGCCTGTATTTTCCTTTGCCAAGCTCCAGCAACTGGACATCTCGCTGGGACCAGAGATGAAGTCTACCGGCGAAGTGTTGGGTATGGCGGACGACTTTGCCACCGCTCTGTACAAAAGTATGCTGGCCAGTGGGTTTTCCTTTCCTCAGAGAGGGAACATTCTCGCCAGTGTCGCGGACAAAGATAAGCAAGAACTTATTCCTTTACTGCAGCAAGCCCATGCTGGCGGTTTTAAGATTTATGCCACGGCTGAGACGGCACAAGCTTTGCAGAAAGCAGGTGCGGCCAACGTGGAGACAGTAAATAAAGTGGGTGAAGGTCTGCCCAATGTGCTAGATTTAATTCGTGAAGGTAAAATTGATTTAGCAGTGAATACTCCTACCTATGGTAAAAAAATTACTTCTACCGGTTATCAGGTGCGGCGTGCTTGTGTGGAATACCAAATCCCCTGTCTTACCTCTACGGATACTGCAAGGGCTTTCTTTGAGGTTTTAACACGCAAAACAGCTGGTCAACTGCAGCCGACAGTGGTTGCTTTACAGGATTATCTGGCACAAAGGGGTCAAAGGCACGGGAGAAAGGATGTGGCCGAATGAGTAGTTTACAGGGACGTGATTTTTTAAGCGTTAATGATTTTACCCCAGATGAATTGCTGGAAATACTTACTTTTGCACAGGAGCTAAAAATAAAACAAAGGACAGGTCAAGCTGCCGCCTTACTGCCAGGCAAAACATTAGGGATGATTTTTCAGAAAGCCTCCACTCGTACCCGTGTTTCTTTTGAAGCGGGGATGTTCCAGTTAGGCGGTTATGCTTTATACTTGAGTGCAGCAGACATGCAAATTGGCCGGGGAGAAGAAATTAAAGATACTGCCCGTGTACTCTCCCGCTATCTAGACGGTATTATGATTCGCACCTACGCCCACCGGGATGTCGAAGAGTTAGCAGCTTATGCCGAGATACCCGTGATTAATGGCTTAACAGATTTATTACATCCCTGTCAGGCTATGGCGGATCTACTAACGATTCTCGAGCAGCAAGGGACACTTAGCGGTTTGAAACTGGCTTATCTGGGTGATGGTAACAATATGGCGCATTCTCTACTGCTAGCCTGCAGCAAACTCGGCATAAACGTTGCCGTGGCTAGCCCCCTCGGTTATCAACCGTCAGCCGCTATTGTTGCAGACGCGCAGGCCAATGCTCAAAAGCATGGTTCCACAGTAACTGTGACGACAGAACCAGCAGCTGCCGCTGCTGATGCTGATGTGCTATATACAGACGTTTGGGCGAGTATGGGGCAAGAAGCAGAGCAAATGAGCCGAGCAAAGATCTTTAAATCATACCAATTAAATAACCAGTTACTGGCACAAGCTAAAAGCGAGGCTATCGTGATGCACTGCTTGCC
The DNA here is from genome assembly GCA_035647835.1 of Oscillospiraceae bacterium. GTDB lineage: Bacteria > Bacillota > Dethiobacteria > Dethiobacterales > Dethiobacteraceae > UBA9865. Next base: position 14,540 of record DASRMS010000121.1, on the reverse strand, counting down.
GGCACACCGCGGTGAAGAAATCAGTGAAGAAGTGCTGGAAGGTCCGCAAGCGGTAGTGTTTGATCAAGCAGAAAATCGTCTGCATGTACAGAAGGCCATAATGGCTAAACTATTATCATAGCAGAGAGTGTGATGGTGGATAATGCAAAAACTAGCAGAGAAAAAAGAAAAACCAATCGCCTTTTTTGATTCCGGTGTAGGTGGGCTCTCGGTTTTAGCTGTAGCGGTTCACTGCTTACCGCATGAAGATTTTATCTATTATGGGGATACAGCCCATGCACCGTATGGTCGCAAAAGTAAAGCAGAAGTGCAGGCCTTAAGTCTGCAGGTGGCAGAAATTTTAATGGCGCGTGGTTGTAAAGCTTTGGTGGTAGCCTGCAATACTGCTACCAGTGCGGCTGTGCATTTATTACGTGAGCAGCTGCCGATTCCTGTGATTGGCATGGAGCCGGCGGTAAAGCCTGCTTTAGAACATGGTGACCAGGGCAAGGTTCTGGTAATGGCTACGCCGTTAACGCTGCAAGAAGAAAAGTTTCATGATCTTTGTCAGCGCTGTGAAGTTGATTTGGCCAAAGTGCTGCTTGTGCCGTGCCCAACCCTGGTAGAATTGGTGGAGCAGGGCTGCATAGCAGGCAGACAAGTGGAGCAAGAGTTAGTAAAAATCTTTGCTGCTATTGATACCAGTTCCGTAGCCACTGTTGTCTTAGGCTGTACCCATTATTTATTTCTTAAAGAAGCTTTAACTCGTATCTTTCCGCTTGGCGTAAGCTTTATCGATGGCAATCTAGGTACCGTCAGACAGTTGACACGGGTTTTGGCTAATTTGGATTTGTTACGTGAAGAAGAGCAAGTTAGCAGTAAGGTGGAGCTGTTAACCAGTGGTGGAGAGTCAGCCCGACAATTACTGCAAAAGCTTTATACTAGTGCTTATGAGAAAATGGAGGGATTAAAATGAAAAAAATTGTTTTAGCGTATTCTGGGGGATTAGATACTTCAGTTGCCATTACCTGGCTGAAAGAAAAATATAATGTTGAGGTTGTTGCCATGGCTGCCGATGTCGGGCAGGGTGAAGAATTAGAGCCGCTGCAGGAAAAAGCGATCAATTCCGGTGCCAGCAAGCTCTATATTGAAGATATTAGAGAAGAATTTATGCGTGATTTTGTTTTCCCCTACATTAAATCGGGGGCGATTTATGAACAAAAGTATTTATTGGGCACTGCCATTGCGCGTCCGGTAATTGCCAAGCGTTTAGTAGAAATTGCAGAAAAAGAAGGCGCAGATGCCATTGCCCATGGCGCTACGGGTAAGGGCAATGATCAAGTTCGCTTTGAATTAACTGTAAAAGCACTGGCACCACATCTCAAAATTGTTGCACCTTGGCGGGAATGGGAGATTAAATCGCGTGATGACGCGATGGATTATGCGGCCAAACATGGCATTCCTGTACCCGTCACGAAGGCTAAACCTTATAGTATGGATCGTAACCTATGGCATTTGAGTTATGAAGGCGGTATTCTGGAGGATCCGGATAATGAACCAGATCAAGAGATGTTTATGCTTACTACTGACCCCAGCCAAGCACCTGAGACGCCAGAGTATGTGGAAATTGGTTTCGAGCAAGGGATTCCCTTAAGTGTTAATGGTCAAATTTTAGAGCCGGTGGAACTGTTGACGACATTGAACACCATTGCCGGGCGCCATGGGGTGGGCCGTGTGGATATGGTGGAGAATCGTTTGGTAGGGATGAAGTCGCGCGGCATTTATGAGACACCAGGCGGCACACTACTTTGCTTTGCTCACCGTGAATTAGAAGCTTTAACTCTGGATCGGGAGACTGCTCACTATAAAGAAACGGCAGCCATCAAATATGGTGAGCTTGTATATTATGGCCTCTGGTATTCACCGCTGCGGGAAGCCTTAGATGCTTTCTTTGATAGCACGCAGCGCACTGTAACCGGTACTGTACGGATAAAATTATACAAAGGGAATATCACAGTAGCAGGACGTACCTCACCATTCTCGCTTTACCGGGAAGACCTGGCAACATTTGGTGAAGATGTTGTATACAATCAGCAAGATGCAGAAGGGTTTATAAATTTATTTGGTCTGCCACTAAAGGTACAAGGACTCTTAGCTAAAAGCCAGAAAAAGTAGGTGGAAAAATGAAACTTTGGGGTGGACGCTTTAATAAAGAAACAGATGCTCTGATGGAGGCTTTTAATGCCTCCATCGGTTTTGACCAGCGTCTTTATGCGGAAGATATTGGTGGTAGTACCGCTCACTGCCGCATGCTGGCAGCTTGTGGGATTATTACCCAAGCAGAAGCAGACTTAATTATCAACGGTCTTCAAGATATTCAAGCAGAAATTGAACGTGGTGAATTCGAATTTACAGTGGCACTGGAAGATATTCATATGCATGTGGAAAAGCGATTAATCGAGCTTATTGGTCCGGTGGGGGGAAAACTGCATACTGCTCGTTCCCGTAATGATCAGGTAGCACTAGATTTGCATCTTTATGTCAAAAAAGAATGCCTGGAGACGGTGGCTTTAATAAAAAACTTACAAGAGGTATTACTACAAACAGCGGCGGCGTATCAGGATGTGATTATGCCTGGTTATACCCACCTGCAGCGGGCCCAGCCCATTTTGTTTGCCCATCATCTGCTAGCTTACTTTTGGAAGCTGCAGCGGGACCAGGAGCGCTTTCTAGAGACTTATCAACGTGCTGACTGGATGCCCCTAGGTTCTGGGGCCTTAGCAGGAACCACCTTTCCCATCAACCGAGAGATGGTCGCAGAGGACTTAGGTTTTGGCCAACTGTATGAAAATAGTATGGACGCAGTTAGCGATCGCGATTTCGTGGTAGAGTTTCTCGCTCATGCGTCGCTCTTAATGACGCATTTAAGTCGTCTCAGTGAGGACCTTATTTTATGGAATTCACAAGAATTTGGTTTTGTGGAGCTTGATGATGCTTTTACTACAGGGTCAAGTATTATGCCGCAGAAAAAAAACCCCGATGTGGCGGAGCTGGTGCGTGGTAAGACCGGTCGTGTTTATGGTCACCTGCTGGCGATGTTAACGGTGCTGAAGGGTTTGCCCCTGACCTACAATAAAGATTTGCAGGAAGATAAGGAGGGGCTCTTTGATACAGTAGATACTATTAAAATGTGCTTAACTCTTTATGCGGCCATGCTGCGGACGCTGCGTGTTAATCAAGAAAGAATGTATGCAGCGGTAGCCGGTGATTTCGCCAGCGCGACTGATTTAGCCGATTACCTTGTCCGGAGGGGATTACCCTTTAGGGAAGCCCATGCGGTCGTAGGCAGACTGATTGCTTGGTGTATTGCCGAAAAGCGCCCCTTTAGTGACTTAACAGCGACAGAGCTGCAGGCGCACAGCCCCCTATTTACTGATAAGGCTTTAGAACTTTTGTCACCAGAAGCATGTGTGGCTGCCCGTACTTCCCGTGGCGGTACAGCCGCTGTGGCTGTAGCACAGCAGCTGCAGAAAGCCAAAGCAGCATTAGCAGAATAAAAATAATCCCTCCGCTTAGCTTTTTTCAGGTAATGAGCAAGACAAATACGGTGTGACTTGGTGTCTATTTTTTTGGGGGGGGGAGTGAAAACTATCTTTTAGTTTGTGAGTATGGTGACCGCGGTGTAGATGCAGAAATTGTAGTATATAAAAAACGCAGGTCATAGATAAGCAAGACTGCACTAAAGGTTTTATCCTTCGGTGCAGTCTTTATGTGCGAGTCTTCGTTTGAAAAGAGTCGGCTGCCGCTACTGTTCCACAATAACTTTACCTTTGCGAGACTCAATTTCCTCGGTCATTTCTTGTAGTTTGTCATCAGTGAGTCTAAAGCCGAACAGTAACATCACGCCAGCTAACATCAGGCCAATACCGGGCATGACTACGTAAATATTTAGAATGCCATCTTTTAGTGCCAGAGTCGGTTCCATGCCGGCAATAAAGCCAATGCCAGCCAAGGCTGCTGTCATGACAACACCACGTGCTAATGAACCTATTTTTAGGGGCAGGTTCATTAAGCCCATAATAAAACCGGCTGTATTTTTTCCTGTTTTCCATTCACCATAGACCACTGTATCACTGTAAAGCGCCACCAGAGTAGAAGCCAACATACCCATGAAAAATTGCGCTAAAGTGCAGATAGCCATAAATATATAGGTTTGTAAACCTACGATTTTGGAAAACAACATTAAGCCGCCTGCCAGCAATAAACCAACGATGGATGTGCCACGTGTTTTAAGCTTCTTATTTAAGGTGGGTGTGGCCAGTGAGCCTGCCACGCCAGCCAAAGCTGTAATCAGCATGAAAGGTGGCATCAAATCCATATTTTCGGCGACATAGGTAAAATAGTAGGCGATACAGGCGGTCATGGTAAACATACCGAGGTAACGGCCAAAGTCAGCAAACATTAAAGCCATTAAGGGAGGGTTTTGGAAAAGGTTGCTTAACAAATCTTTAAGTGAAGTCTTCTCTTTTGGTTTTTGTGCCGTTTGTTTAGCCGATTGCGCAGTTTTGCTGGTCGTTTCTTCGTAGCCGTCAGTCATTTTAAATTGAATAAAATAACCAATCATCATCATTGTCGCCATCAGAAATTGTAAGATGGAGTAGCCAGCAACAGGATTTGTTCTGCCACCAAAGTATGCGGCCAGGGGAGGCCCAATATATGAGAAAAACACCCGTGACAAGCTGGTCCAAAAAGCTCTGCGGGAAGAAAGTAAAACTCTTTCACTCGGATTATTGGCCAGCACTGAAATCAGGGCCACGTTGGCAACCCAGGGGATATTAAACAAAGGTCGAGCCAGTAGGGTGCAAGCAATGATGATTGTAGCAGCCATGGCATCAGTGCCGATTTTAGTGTAGGTCATCGTCATCAGCACAACCACAAGGGGGGGCGTAAGAATCAGCCAGGAACGATATTTACCCCACTTCATAGGTTTGACAGCATCAATGATTGCGCCATAAATCGGAGCAAACACGGCATCAAAAATTCCAGGGATCGTGATAATAAGACCAACCAAGGCTAAATTAAAACCAGCAACATCCGTTAAAAAATACGTTTGAAAATACATGCCTACAGACGTCATCAGGGAGAAACCTAAATCACCAATACCATAAAATGTTTTTAGAGCTGGACTTAACGGTTTTTTCACCTTATACACCTCCAAGATTATTTATGCACTGGATAGGATACTGTGTACAGCGAGGCTGCAGAGGCAGCCAATACTGAAAAGCGCGCGTTAAGGAACCTGAACGAGCACGCTTTTCTTGCACAATAATAACAGCGACCTAGTATAGAGGGACTAAAGGCGCTGTTGCATTTCCTAAGGTAAGTTAGGTGAGTGTGGGATAAGCTGCCAGACTGCTAGCTGGAAAATATTACTTTATCTCCATATTATAATTAAGCAGCTTCTTTGTCAATAAATAATCAGAAAAATTAGACATTTCGGTTTGCTATCAGCAAATGTTGACCCTAAATCCCGGCAACAGCTAACCACCTAGATAATATTATTAAGCCTGACAATTATTTAGAACAGGGAAAAAGACAGACAAATATTCATCATTTTAGCAGGTTGAGGCAAAAAAGCTTAAGCACTTATAGTTTACCGCTGCGGTAGATGGCGGCAATCAACCAGGTTGCCATACCTGTCGCGACGACAAAACCAATCTCCATAATCGGCAAGCGCCAAAGTAAGGCTGTTTCACCGGCGATGGCGGTAATAAAGCCGGCACCGATAATCAGCGCTGCCATAATGATACTAAAGGATAATAACACAATACTAAACGTTAAGCGATTTGCTAAGCGGTCAAGATGCAGAAAAGCTTTATCGATGTCGGGGTAGTTTATTTGAAAGGGGAGACCTTCTGTATCCAAACGATCTAACAGATCATTAAGGCGACGTGGTAAGGAAATAAGAAAGTCGCTAGTTTCAAAAAAGTGCTCCGTAGCGGTATCTTTAAGTGATTCATAGGAAAAACGGTCACGAGCCAGACGACCGGCGTAAGGCTGTAAAAGTTCAACTAATTTTAGATCTGCATCAAGGTCCTCAATAACACCTTCTAAAGTCATGATCGTTTTTCCTAGCAAGGTAAACTCTGCGGGAATGCGAATATGGTATTGATAGGTAAGAGAAAAAATTTCTGCTACAGCCTTACCGAGATTAATTTTCCGCAGTGCGGCATCCAGGTACTTATCCAGCAAGCGCTCCACATCACGTCGCAGGGCTTTGCGGTCTACACGGTGTGAAAGTACTCCCATGTTCTGTAAGGAGCGCACAAGCTGCCGAGGATTTTTGGTGACGATTCCTAATAAAAAGAGGACAAACTGGCTTTTTCTTTCGCCTTTGAGGCGGCCAACAATGCCAAAATCCATAAAAATAAGCCGCCCATCTGCTGCCACTGCTAGATTGCCAGGGTGGGGATCAGCATGAAACCAACCATGCTCAAATATTTGTGTATACATTAAATCAACTAGGCGGTTAACTACTTTGGCAGGTTCATGTCCTGCGCTGCGCAGTGCATCCGGAGTGTTGAGCTTGACACCCTGTACATATTCCATGGTGAGGACAGCTGAAGTAGTTTGCTGCCAGTAGATCTTGGGAATAATTACGTCATCTCTATGCCTAAAGTTACGGCGGATCTGGTCAGCGTTTTCCGCTTCGTTTAAATAGTCTAATTCTTCGACAATAGAACTTTGCAACTCTAAAGCGATATCCGCTAAATGGTACATTTGGCCCCAAGCCGTTCTTTTGTCAGCAATGGTGGCGATGTCGATTAATATTTCTAAATCCATCTGCATTTGTTCAATGATCTGTGGTCGACGAACTTTTACTACCACGTACTCCCCGCTATGTAGTTGAGCACGGTGCACTTGGCCAATGGAGGCTGCTGCCAGGGGTTCTTCTTTGAAATCAGCAAATACTTCCTCGATGCTTTGACCTAATTCTTGAGCTATGATCTGAGTGACATTTTCGTAGGGAAAAGATGGGACGCGATCCTGTAGGCTCGCTAATTCAACTAAAAAATCACGTGGTATTAGGTCTGACCGTGTTGATAGTAATTGCCCAAGTTTTACAAAGGTAGGGCCTAGTTCTTCCAGCAGCATGCGTAAGCGCTGGGCACGGGAGTAGCGTAAGATATCCGCATCAGATTCTTGTGCCCGGCGCACGGACGGGAGGAATTGTGCCATGCCAAGTTGAGTCAACAAATGACCAAAGCCGTGACGGACTACGTTATTGGCAATTTCTCTGTAACGCTTAAAATGACGGTATTTGGGCATGACTTGGCCACCTCCGTACTTCCATTATGCTGGTAAGGATTGGTGATGTCAAGCTGTCGTCAGCAGCATAAGGCGGCTCAGATCTAGGACTGCAAAATGCATAAAAAGAAGAGCAACGTGTATACTATCCACTATTGAAGTTAAGAGCTGTAGCTGTCCGTTCCTGGTCGAGGCTCCCCCTCTAGCTAGTACCAGTGTCTATAGCAGCTGCTTTGGTATGAATTTAAACACTTGGTGAAGAATTTACAGCCTCTAAAAAAGTGAATAAAGGAAAATATAGATAAATAAAGAAAAAGGCTGATATATTGTGCTAATTGTGTATAAATGCGTATATTTGCCTAAATGACGCCCTCGGGGCATTTGCTTTCAGACCACTTTTTTTATACCATAACAAGTGTGATAATTAGCACTCACAACCAGAGAGTGCTAACAACAATAAACCGACTTAATAAAGGAGGTCTTCAAATGAAAATCAAACCCCTAGGTGATCGTGTGGTCATCAAAGTACTTGAGGCCGAAGAGAAAACGGCTAGTGGCATTGTCCTGCCTGACAAAGCCAAAGAAAAACCCCAGGAAGGTGAAGTTGCCGCTGCTGGCAATGGTCGCATCTTGGATAATGGTACCCGTGTAGAGATGGATGTTGCCGTCGGCGACCGCGTACTGTTCTCTAAATTCGCTGGCACTGAAGTAAAATTAGACGGTGTCGAATACTTAATTATGCGCCAAGATGATATCTTGGGCAAACTTGTGTAACTTAACACGCACATATCAACTGAAAATAAAGGAGGCAGAGACAAACAATGGCCAAAGATCTATTATTTCGTGAAGATGCACGCCGTGCTCTAGAAAGAGGCGTTAATAAACTGGCTGATACTGTCAAAGTTACCCTCGGCCCGAAAGGCCGCAATGTGGTGCTTGACAAGAAATTTGGTGCACCCCTCATTACTAACGACGGTGTTACCATTGCTAAAGATATTGAATTAGAGGAACCCTTTGAAAATTTAGGGGCTCAACTGGTGAAAGAAGTTGCTGTTAAAACACAAGATGTAGCCGGCGATGGCACAACGACTGCAACTTTATTGGCACAAGCTATTATTCGCGAAGGTATTAAGAATGTCACAGCGGGTGCTAACCCCATGTCCATTAAACGTGGTATTGAAAAAGCAACCAACGCCATTGTGGCTGAAATTAAAGCCCAATCCCGTCCCATCGAAACAAAAGAAGCTATCTCTCAGGTAGCAGCAATTTCTGCTGATGACCATAACATTGGTGAGCTGATTGCCGAGGCGATGGAAAAGGTAGGTAAAGATGGCGTCATTACCACAGAAGAATCCAGAGGCTTCAACACTGAACTTAAAGTTGTTGAAGGTATGATGTTTGACCGCGGTTATATTTCTCACTATATGGTCACAGATACAGAGAAAATGGAAGCTGTCCTGGACGAGCCTTACATTTTAGCTACTAACCGCAAAATCAGCAATGTACAAGATATCCTGCCGATTTTGGAAAAAGTGGTACAGTCAGGTAAACCCTTATTGCTCGTGGCTGAAGATGTAGAAGGTGAAGCAGTCGCTACTTTAATTCTCAATAAATTACGTGGCACCTTTAACTGTGTGGCTGTCAAAGCTCCCGGTTTTGGTGATCGTCGTAAAGCAATGTTGGAAGACATGACTATTTTAACCGGTGGACAAGTTATTTCTGATGAACTTGGTATCGATATTAAGAGTGTGGATCTCGACATGCTTGGTCGCGCTCGTCAAGTTCGCGTCACTAAAGAAGAAACAGTTATCGTTGACGGTGCCGGGGAAGCATCTGCAATTCAAGGGCGAATTGTACAAATCCGCAACCAAATTGAAGATACTACCTCTGAGTATGATAAAGAAAAACTTCAAGAACGTTTAGCCAAATTGGCCGGCGGTGTTGCAGTGATCGAAGTTGGTGCTGCAACAGAAGTCGAAATGAAAGAAAAGAAATTACGCATTGAGGATGCTCTTTCTGCAACGCGTGCTGCAGTAGAAGAAGGTATTGTTCCCGGCGGCGGCACTTCTTACATCGACGCACTTCCTGCTCTTGATAACATCGCAGCTGAGGGTGATGAGCTGACCGGTGTAAATATTATTCGTCGTGCGCTGGAAGAACCTGTGCGGCAGATCGCTCTTAACGCCGGCATGGAAGGTTCCATTGTGGTAGAAAAAGTTAAAGCTGCCGCACCTGGTGTTGGCTATAATGCTGCTGCAAATACCTATGTGGACATGATTGATGCTGGTATTCCTGATCCGGCTAAAGTAACGCGCTATGCTCTGCAGCATGCAGCTAGCATTTCCGCGATGTTCTTGACCACCGAAGCAGTTGTTGTTGATCAGCCAGAGGAAGACAAAGGCGGCCCCGCTGGCGGCGGTATGCCCCAAATGCCCATGATGTAAAAACTAACTACTAAAAGTACCCGCACAGGCGGGTACTTTTTCTTTCGCTTAAAGCTTGCATTAAAAGCGGCCTTTTGTTTGATGCTACTAGTGAGTTTAAGTAAAGGAGCGGAAAACTTAATGGCTGAAAAAAAAATAAAACCTGAATTCGCCAAATGGACTAATCCTCCAGCGACTAAGATCAAACGAGTAGTAGCTGTCATCAGTGGCAAGGGTGGCGTGGGCAAATCTTCTGTAACTGCACTGCTTGCTGTAACGTTAACACGAGCTGGCTTAAAAGTGGGCATCCTTGATGCCGATATTACTGGTCCAACTATTCCCCAAATGTTTGGCGTCAATGAAATGCCGCAAGGCGGCGAGCAGGGGATGACACCGCCACAAAGTAAGCTCGGCATTAAAATTATGTCTTTACAATTGTTGATGGATGATGAAGATGCACCGGCCATCTGGCGAGCCCCGATGCTGAATGGTACCATTAAAAGATTTTGGACGGATGTCATGTGGGGAGAATTAGATTGTTTGCTGGTAGATCTACCACCGGGAACAGGCGATGTACCGCTGACAGTGATGCAGTCCCTACCTTTGGCGGGTGTGATGATGGTGGCAACACCACAAAAGATTGCTGTGGGTGTTGTCAGAAAAGCCATTAAGATGGCTGAGAGGATGGGGGTGCCAGTGCTTGGTTTAGTGGAGAATATGAGTTATGTGGGATGCGGCAGTTGTGGGGAAAAGAACTATATTTTTGGCCCCAGTGCCGGTGGGCAGGTCGCAGAAGAATTTGGCTTGCCCTTTTTAGGTGCCGTGCCTATCGACCCACTGCTGGTGGAACTTGCCGATAGCGGCAAGATCGAGGAGTATAAACATCCTGTTTTTGCAGCAGTAATGGAGCCGCTAACAGAAAAAAATCTTATTTTCGCCGGTACGAATTAATTGCAGCAGCCCTTCACCATTTAACCCGGTAGCAATTATCATTTCAAGTAAACGCCACTAAGAAAAACTTGACAAATAGTTGTCCAAGAACCCTCACTCCATGTATAATGTTCATGCTGGCAATTTTGTCGAAGCCAAGGGCTTGCTGCAGCTGTAAAGTATTCTGGCCCGTGGGAGGGGAGACTAGCATAGCAGTATGTTTAACGTAGTCAGCGCTGTTAAGCAAGTCAGCTGTAATTTATAAGTAGTGAGGTGGAGTTAGTGACAAAGGAATTAGCAGTCATTTTAGATTTTGGTGGACAATATACCCAACTTATTGCTCGCAGAATTAGGGACCTTAATGTTTATTGTGAAATACTGCCTTACACAGCAGCTGTGGCACAAATTAAAGACTTACAACCACGTGCCCTAATTTTTTCTGGCGGAGCTAAGAGCGTTTATGGTCCAGAAGCACCCGCCGTGGATTCAGAGGTTTATCAATTGGGTTTACCGATTTTAGGTATTTGCTACGGCATGCAGCTCATGGCCAAGGATTTAGGCGGGGTGGTAGAGGCTGCTGCACGACGTGAGTACGGGCAAACACTTTTAACTGTCCAGGAGGACAGAGATCTTTTTGCTGGCCTGGAGAAAGAAATCTCTGTTTGGATGAGTCATGGCGATTTTGTGAAACAAGCGCCACCGGGTTTTACGGTAACTGCAACAACTTCCAATACACCGATCGCAGCCATGACCAATTCTGAACAACATTTTTACGCGGTCCAGTTTCATCCTGAAGTCAATCATACTTCGTGGGGCAGCGAGATGTTAAAGAACTTTTTGTTTAGCGTAGCAGGTTTTACAGGAGATTGGACAACAGGTTCTTTTATCGATGATACTGTGCAGGAAATCCGGGAAGCTGTCGGGGAGCATCAGCAGGTAGTCTGCGGCCTTTCCGGCGGTGTGGACAGTTCCGTGGCCGCTGTGCTGGTACATAAAGCTATTGGTGATCGCTTAACATGTGTCTTTGTTGATCATGGGCTCCTGCGGAAAAACGAAGCACAGCAAGTGATGGAGACCTTCACTAGGACGTTAAAAATGAAAGTAATTCATGTAGATGCCGCGACTGAATTTCTAGGCAAACTAGCAGGGGTTACCGATCCGGAACAAAAGCGTAAAATTATTGGGGCGGAATTTATTCGTGTCTTTGAACGAGAAGCCGCCAAAATTGGCAAAATAGATTATTTAGTACAGGGCACCGTTTATCCAGATATTATTGAAAGCGGCACTGCCGCTGCGGCTGTGATTAAATCCCATCACAATGTCGGTGGTCTGCCGGAAGATCTGAAGTTTAAGTTAATAGAACCTTTAAGCCACTTGTTTAAGGATGAGGTGCGTCGTGTTGGTGAAGCCTTAAATATTCCTGAGGAGATTGTCTGGCGGCATCCCTTCCCCGGTCCCGGTTTAGCCATTCGGGTGTTAGGTGAAATAACTAAAGAAAAACTAGAAATCTTACGGGCAGCAGATGCGATTATGGTTGAGGAAATAAAAAATGCAGGCTTATATCGGGAGATCTGGCAGGCTTTTTGTGTCTTGCCGAATATACGCTCGGTTGGTGTGATGGGCGATAAGCGCACCTATGCCTACACCATTGCCCTGCGTGCTGTAACCAGTCATGACGGCATGACAGCTGACTGGTACCGTTTCCCCCACGAAGTGCTGGCACGTATTTCTAACCGCATTGTCAACGAAGTCCCCCATGTTAATCGTATGGTCTATGATATTACTTCCAAACCGCCTTCGACCATTGAGTGGGAATAGCAGTCAAAAACCCTGAGACCATTGATTTAACGTGGTTTCAGGGTTTGCTTTTTGGTGACCGTACTAAAAGCGTACTACAGGTCCTTTTGTAATTATTCAATTGGACTATCTGGTTTATTCATTTGATCCAAGCGATTGGCGACCTCGATCTGCTTATTGGGATAAAGGTGGGAATAGGTCTGAAGCGTCGTTTCGATGCTTTCGTGTCCCAGTCTTTCTGAGATCAGGAGGGCTGAAAAACCTTCCTCAATCAGCATGGAGGCATGGGAATGTCTCAGATCATGTACGCGAATGCGTTTGATGCCAGATTTCTTCGTCCCTCGTGTCATCTCACTGTGCAAATAGGATTTGGTTACCGGGAAAAGTCTTTCGTTTGGTTCGTAGTCATAAAGCTGCTCGGCGTATTTCTGGACCAGAGCACAGAGAAAGGTTGGCACTGCGATCAGGCGGCGACTCTTGGGTGTCTTGGGTTCCATGATCAGATCTTCGCCCTCATGGCGAGCGTAGTTTTTTGTGATAGACAATGTTTTGGCATCAAAGTCAAAATCGTTCAAGGTCAATGCCAACAATTCACCCGATCGGATACCCGTCCAAAACAGGATTTCAAAGGCCAGCTTTGAAACTGGCTTATCCGAGACAAAGGGGAGAAATTTTCTGAATTCCTCTACAGTCCAGAACAACATGGACTCTGCATTTTTCTTACCCATGCTGCCGCACACTCTGGCAGGGTTGGTTTGAAGCTTATAATACTTGGAGGCAAAGTTAAAAATGGCGGAGATCTGGTTGTGGATGGTTTTCAAATAAGTTTGTGAATAGTCGCTCTCATCCTCCATCAAGGTATTTTGCCATTTGCGAATCGTTGCGGGTTCAATTTTGTTGATGGGCATCTCTTCGAAAAAAGGCAGCAGCTTTGTGTTGATGAGGCATTCCTTGCCACTGTAGGTGGTTGGCTTGAGCCGTGTCTTACAATCCTCCATGTAGATGGACACCAGGGTGCCAAAGGACATGTCGGGACTGGCTTCCGCCTTCTCAATGAATTGTCGTTCGAAAGTCTTGGCTTCTCTTTGGGTTTTAAAGCCTTCCTTCTTTTTCTTTTTTCGGTTGCCTAACCAGTCGGTATAGTAAAAGGCACAATACCAGCTGCCGGTGGCTTCATTTTTATAGGTTGGCATAGCATCACCCTCTCTGGCCGCAAAGCACTGAACCATGAAATCTCGTGTCATGTGGCTTTACGTGTTTAGTATTTACAGCATCACTTTCTCTTCGAAATAGCGTCTGCTGATCTTACCGGCCACGGTGATTTTATCCTGGTCCTTAAGAGAATTGTTAAGACGCTTGATGATCCGGTACGCAGAGGATACCGACACACCTAAAATCTCTGCGACTTCTTCAGCATGAATAAATCTTGATGGTTCGATGGTGAATTTTCTTTCGGTTGTCATTTTCGTTTTCTCCTTTCTTTCTCAGGATGGATCTCCTGAATATACCAAGCCGTCGGTAAAAGCGCCCCGGCGGTTTGGTATGTCCAGGATGAATGCAGGGGTTTTATTTAATTCTGCAGGGATGATGAACTTAAGGTGAGGGTATCACGTTTCGGTTTCATGCAATGTTGTCGATGCAGTGGAATATAACCATCAATAAAATTGACATGAAAATCAAAGCAGCCGCACCGCGTAGGATGAAGCATCATTAAGAATGCTTGAATGCAGTGCGGCTGCTATATTTGATTCTGGTTCTTTGGACGGACCGGACATGCGCTGGCTTACGCTTTCATAGGACTTTCACCTCCCTCCATTCTGATGGCGGGCCGTACTCATTGCCTGCGACGGTTTGATCACGCTCGGACTGTGACTATACGGAAGTATCATTATCTGATGCACAAGGTCATGGCCAGCCGATCTGCCAAGATCGACCTGCAGCATGGGTATGTCTCGCTCTCTTCTTAAACGAAGGTCATGGCGTACCTGCTGCCTGGCTTGTCCTTCCGGCTCGTGCACCAAAAGTATCCGGTTCTCCTATATGAACTTGTCAAAGATCGATTTTATGAGAAGATAAAAGTCCCTCTCATAAGCCATGAGATTT
>DASRMS010000120.1:0-7540 GCA_035647835.1 Oscillospiraceae bacterium | reverse complement strand
TATTTAAGGGAGGTAATTATTTGGAGAGAAGAAAAATAATTGTAGCCGGTGGTGTATTGGGCGGTTTAGGGGTGCTCCTAGCTTACTTTGGTAACCCGGTAAACATGGGAATTTGCGTCGCCTGCTTTATTCGTGATATAGCCGGTGGGCTTGGTTTACATCGAGCGGCTCCTGTGCAGTACATACGTCCTGAAATTATTGGTTTTATTCTGGGAGCGTTTCTTATTGCTTTGAAAAATGGGGAGTTTCGTGCTCGCGGCGGTTCTTCGCCGCTGATTCGATTTTTTATGGGTGTTGCCATGATGATTGGCGCTCTGGTCTTTTTAGGATGTCCCTTGCGGATGGTTTTACGACTGGCCGCTGGTGACTTAAATGCTTTAGTTGGCTTGGGTGGTTTTATTTTTGGCATTTTTATTGGTGTGCAATTTTTGAAAAAAGGTTTCTCTTTAGGGCGCAGTCAGAAGCTGCCGACAACTAATGGTCTTGTCATACCGGCCTTCGCTTTGATCTTATTAATATTACTAGTTTTAGCACCAGGTTTTATTTACTTTAGTGAAAGTGGACCAGGCGCAGCCCATGCTCCCATTTTGCTTGCTTTGGGCGCGGGTTTACTGGTCGGTGTTTTAGTGCAGCGTACCAGGCTTTGTCAGGCCGGTTGTTTTCGTGATCTGATGTTGATCCGCGACCCGCACTTACTGTATGGTACTATTGCTATCTTTGTAGCCGCTTTAGTGCTGAATATTGCTTTTGGCTATTTCAAACTAGGTTTTCTAGAGCAACCTGTTGCCCATACTGAAGCCCTTTGGAACTTCATAGGTTTAGCTGTGGTAGGACTAGGAGCTACGCTGCTTGGCGGCTGCCCACTTCGGCAGGTTATCCTAGCCGGAGAAGGGGATACAGATGCCGCAATGGTCTTTCTCGGACTGCTGGCTGGTGCGGCTGTAGCGCACAATTTTGGTTTAGCAGCCAGCGGCACTGGTGTTCCAGTAGCTGGGAAAATAGGTGTACTGGTGGCAGCATCTTTTCTGGTGATTATCGGCTTTGCGTTTTCTTTACCGCTGCCAGTAAGTAAAAAAGGAGGTAACACTCTTGGTCTATAAACTTGATGTCCGTGGTCTTTCCTGCCCTGAACCTGTCATCAATACCAAACGTGCACTTGCAGAACACGATGGTACTGTTGTGGTCGTAGCTGATAGTTTTGTTGCTGCTGAAAATATCCGGCGACTTGTTTCTTCCTTAGCTTACCAAATTACGACGGAAGAAGAACATGGCGAATTTACTATCACTATCACAAAATAGAGGTGTACTGTGGATAATTACTATGTAGCAACCTTTTATTCAACATCACAGGCGCTACGCTTTGAAAAAACGGTGCTCAAGCAAGAGCTGGCAGTCAGAATGATCCCTGTACCACGTGTTATTTCCTCTTCCTGTGGTTTAGCTGCCCGGATTGAGGATGCTGTCTGGCCTGCAATTGCTCAGCTGCTTTCTTCAGAGGCAGCTAACGCCGAGGAGGTTTATCTATTTACCCAACTGGGGAAAACTACACAAGCAGAGCGTATTTGGGTGGATGAACGAAATTAGTGATCTTGAGATTTTATGACAAGCCCTCCCTACACAAAACTAACTTCTTATGGTAGAATAAATAAGATAATAAACAAGGAGTTGGTAATGTGCTGCAGGCAGTTTATGTTGCAGATTGGTTTTTTAAGATCTTAAATGGCATGTTGTTTGTGCGTGTAATTTTATCGTGGTTACCACATAATCCCCAGCAGCCCCTGATTCGCTTACTATATGAGGGTACAGAACCACTGCTTGCACCATTCCGGCGTTTAATTCCACGTACTGCTTTACCTATTGATTTATCACCCATTCTTGCTTATCTTGTATTAGGCATTGTACGTAATTTAGTTATTAGTACTTTACTGCGATTCTAAAAATATTAGCTGCTCACAACTGAAACAAATACTGTAAAATCTATAAAACAAGCGAACAGATCTGTTCGCTTGTTTTTTCCTCTCCCCTGGCTTTTTATCTCAAACTGGCAGCACAAGCCTTTTTATATTATAATTGGAAGAAGATGCGTTGGGAAAAGAGGTGTGACCATGAATCAACTTGACAGTAAATTAATTGCCAGTGCGGCTATTCGGTTAGCTTTATCGGCAGATCGTGAGGCGGAAAAAGAGTTAAAAAAGGAGCTTTACGCCGAAGGAATTCGTTCCACCGCAGTAGATTACGGCGGTGAATACCTAACAGCAATACAAAAAGTTTTAGAGCGAGCTGTTGTTGCTGCTAAACGTGAAGGAGTCATCGAAAGTACACACCATGAAGAAGGCGGCGTCGCTGGTGCCGCACGAGAAGCTATTGCTCAAATTATGCCCAAAGCGATGGGCCTTAATGTGGGCGGTAAAGTGGGCATTGCGCGCAAGGGTGACCATGTAGCAGTCGCTATCTTTTTTGCCATTGGCCTGCTTCATTTAAACGAAGTAGCCATTGGGTTAGGTCATCGTGCTATCTAAACTAATCCTTATTTTTATAAAGACTGGCCCGTTGTAAAGCATAATCACCAAAACGATCTTTTATTTTATCAGCTGTTTCAGTTAAGCTTGTTAAGCGTTCACCAGTCTGATCCCATAATGTCAGCTGCAGCCCCTCCCCTCGTGCCTGAAGATTAGAAATAGCAATGCCTAATAAACGCACTTTACGCCATGGCTCAAAACGACTGTGATATATTTCTTGTGCCGTTTGGTAGATAGTTTCCGTGAGATAGGCAGGTGTCTGTAACGTAGATGCCCGGGTAATGGTAACAAAGTTTTGATCTTTCACGGTCAGGGTAATGGTACGACCGCTATAGCCGCCTTGGCGTAGGCGACGGCCGACCCGCTCGCTTAATTCTAACAGAATGCGAGCGACATCCTCGGGATCGTTAATATCACGTGGCAAAGTAATGGAATGACCTATCGACTTAGCCGTATCTAGGGCTTGTGGATCGACGGGGGAGTCATCATCTCCATTGGCCAGCCCCCGCAATATTTCTCCCATAACACCAAAGCGGCTTACCAATAACCGCTCAGGCATCTTTGCTAATTGTCCAATAGTTTCTACACCCATTTCCTTAAGTGCAGGAGCTATTTTTCTGCCCACGCCTACCATCTTCTCGACCGGCAGCGGCCAGAGTACGGTACGAATATCTTGGGGGCCAATGATCGTAAAGCCACGTGGTTTTTGCCTTTCAGAGGCCATTTTAGCCAGAAATTTATTGGGCGCTATGCCCACGGAACAGGAGATTTCCAATTCAGCAAGAATTCGCTGCTGCAGCTGCTGACCAATCTCTTCTGGTGAACCAAACAAACGTTCGGAACCAGTGACGTCTAACCAAGCCTCATCGATGGAGAATGGTTCTACCAGAGGCGTATAACTTCTAAAAATAGTCAAAATCTTTTCCGAGTAAGCTAAATATAAATGGTGATCAGGGGGAATAAAAATGCCCTGTGGGCATAACTTTTTTGCCTGCCAGACGGTCATAGCTGTTTTGATACCACATTGCCTTGCCTCATAGGAAGCAGTTAAGATAATACCATGACGTTTTTTGGGGTCACCGGCAACAAGCAGCGGCTTGCCGCGCCAAGCAGGATTTTCAGCTTGGTGGCAGGAGGCGAAAAAAGCATTCATATCCACATGAATAATGGCGCGCATCATCAAACCCACCCCGAATCTATGTTCGCATTTTATTACATCCAGTATACCAAAAAGCTTGGCGAAAGCCAAGCTTTTTACTTACTCGTTCTCTGTCTCACTTTGCTCTGACGGTTCACCAGAAACAGGCAGTTCTTTTGTACCTACACGATATTCATTAGGCATAGCCTTATAGCTATCTTGAGATATTTTTTCTGTTTTCTCTTCCTGACCATTTAAATAAACACTGCGCCAAACTGTCGCTCGATAACCAGGCTGCCCTACTGTTACTAACTCTCGTTTACCTTTGGGTAATTCTGCCGTTTTAATTATTTTTTCACCAGCAGGGATAACCTGTACATCGGTAGTGTAGACTTTTACTTCCTGACCGGGAATCTGCGTACCATAGATAGTGGTGGTTAACTTATTACCATCAAGAAAGATACGCAGCCATAACGCATGAGCGCGGGTGTTCTTAAATTTCAGGTCTATGCTGCCGTAAGCAACAGTAGCATCTAACCCCGGCGGCAAATATTTTACACGCAGTCCGTGATTGCGTCGTTCTACAAGCTGCAAATCCGACAACAGCACTGCATTATATAAAGTCGAGGAAACTTGACAGATGCCGCCGCCGATACCATCAACAATCTTACCATTCATAATGATTGGTGCCGCCCGGTAACCTGTGGCCGCAGTTGTTTGACCGACTATTTCGTTAAAGGAAAATACTGCACCTGGCGGGATTAGCGTTTGATCAATGGCTGCGGCTGCTTGACGAATATTATGCAGCCGATTGGCATTACCGGAAATTGCTGTAGAGAAAGAAGCTACTGGCTCAGTCACTTGTAATGCCTCTAGGCTGGCACTTGTAATCTCCGCCTCTACCGGCTCAATAGGCAAATTAAGCTGCAGATCAATGTAAGTGGATTGCAAAGCTGTTTCTAAAGCCCGATAGGCAGCTAAAACATCGAGCATACGGCCTGGCTCATCAGGTTCAATGTTAACACTCTTGCGGTCCGCAGACAGTTTCAAACGTGCATCAACTGGTTCCAGTTGAATAGCAGTAAAAATTTCCTGCAGACTTGTTTCAAATGAAGTTTGATCAATTTTGAATTGCGGTACCAGCTGTAGAGATTTGCTGGCCAAGCGAATTCGTTCTGGATAGCGGAAAATATGCAAGTTCTGCCTTCCGGTACGCAAAGCTACATTAATGGTACTATCTAGATCTAGTGCAATGCCCAACTCATTAAATTTTTTTGTTTGTGCAAGCTCGTCGTAGATGAATTCCACACTTTGCTCACCAACATCTATTATTTCTGCCAATAGCTGCCCCGCTTCCTCTGTTGTCTTACCTCCCAAATCCTGTTGCGCAACAAACACACCAGCATAAATGCGCTCACGGTGATAAAGATAATCAATGAAAGAACAGCTAAACAATAAGCTTAAAAGGCTAATAATAATGATTGTCCAGCGTGGCACACGTTTTTTTACTAGCGACATCTTCTCATCCCTGCCTTGTACTGCTTTTCTTTTTATTGTATTGAGATAGGACAAGAATTATGTTTATTCTATAGATATAAGATGTATATTTACAGCGCAGCAGGGCAACATGTAAATGAACCTCACAGTCGCCGAAAGTCTAATGTAAAGATTATCTTTACATTTTAGACCAACAAACGCTTACTGTGAGGTTCTTTATTGTCTCATCTGGCGCTGACTTCGTGAGCGGCGCTCTTAACCTAAAAGCAGCAGTAAGATCCCGGCCGCTATGGCAGAACCAATAACTCCCGCTACATTAGGCCCCATGGCATGCATTAATAAATAATTATTAGGGTTGGCTTTGCGTCCTTCAGACTGTGAAACACGAGCAGCCATGGGCACCGCTGAGACTCCTGCCGACCCAATTAAAGGGTTAACCTTGCCTCCGGTCAGTTTATACAGTAGTTTACCCATCAGGACGCCCGCCGCTGTCCCCACAGCAAAGGCGACCAAGCCTAGTACAAGGATCAACAAGGTTTGTGAGGAAAGGAAAGTTTCTGCCTTGGCCGAAGCACCTACTGCTGTGCCCAAGAGAATAACAATAATATTATTTAAATCATTTTGGGCAGTTTGACTAAGCCGGTCAGTGAGGCCGGATTCACGGAGTAGATTACCAAACATCAGCATCCCCAACAGAGGAATACTGGAGGGTAACAGCAAGCCGGTGATAATTACCACAACAATGGGAAAGATGATCTTTTCCGTTTTAGAGACGGGTCGTAACTGCTCCATCACCACCTCTCTTTCCTTTTGGGTGGTCAGGGCACGCATAATCGGCGGTTGAATCAAAGGAACTAAGGCCATATAGGAATAAGCCGCTATGGCAATCGACGGCAATAATTCGGGAGCCAAGCGTGACGCTAAATAGATGGCTGTGGGGCCATCTGCACCGCCAATAATGGCGATTGCTGCCGCTTGAACTGCCGGAAAGCCTAACAAAATTGCACCCATAAAGGTAGTAAAGATGCCAAATTGCGCTGCCGCACCTAAGAGCAAAGTCAAAGGATTGGCAATCAAAGGTCCGAAATCGGTCATTGCGCCAATACCGAGAAAGATTAACGGTGGAAATATGCCTAATTTTATGCCCTGGTAAAAATAATGGATCAGACCACCAGCAGTTACTAAATTACCAGCTTGATCATAGCTGGGCAGATCCATCACCCCGCCCAGCGGCAGGTTAGCTAAAAGGATACCAAAACTAATAGGAATCATTAAGAGTGGTTCATATTTCTTAACTATTCCGGCATAAAGCAGGGCACAGGCGATAAAAATCATCACCAGCTGCTCTAACGACATCGCATAAAAACCAGTTTCTTGCACGAAGGAGAATACTTTATCCAACATAGTTATCCCCCTACTCGATGACAAGTAAAAGATCACCGGTATTTACAGCTGCACCTTTACTAGTTACTATTTTTTTTATTTTTCCTGCTGCAGGTGCAGTAATTTCATTTTCCATTTTCATGGCCTCTAAAATCAGCACTACCTCTCCTGCTTGCACATCCTGTCCTTCGCTAACAACTATTTCGAGAACGGCCCCGGGCATTGGTGCTGTAATACTATTTCCTGCTGCCGCCTGCGCTTGAGGCACAGTTGTTGTTGGCGGAGTTGCTGCTGGGGCTGTAGCGAGGGTGGTAACTATTTTTGCAGCAGGAGAGTTGGTTCCTGCCACTTCTTCGACGCTAACTTGATAAACTTGTCCATTGACGGTAATACGAAATTCTTTCACGATGTTTTCTCCCTTCGAGACAGCGCTAAATTCTGTCTGTTAGCCATTATTATTTGTCTTCCTGACAGAACCCAACTTGAGCTGCCTTTTTCCGGCTTAATAGAAACAATATTAAACTGCTCTGCAGATGAATTCAAATACATCGCTATAGCCGCAGTAATAGCAGCCACAACTTCCGGAGCAGTATTATTATTTGACTCTTTAACTTTGTCGAGTGAAAGCTGAACCGTAGGACAGGTTGCTTTTTTTTGTTTACTATCTCCCCTGGAAAAATATTTGCTAAAAGCCAGGAGTATTAGGTAAAGAAGATAAAGGATCAGCATCACACCAGTAAACCCGATCAGTGAGATTTCCAGACCATACAGTAATTTATCTAACAAGAACTCATCAACCTCCTCGCATCTACATCATTCTGGTGACAATACCCATCACACTCGATAAAAGTGCCTATAAGCGTTCGCTTTCGCTGGCACCTCCCTGGGGTGAACTAGCTGCAACCATAGTTATAATCCTCATTTTAACATACTCTTTCTCACTTGAAAAGTGAAATATATTTAATGTTATTCGCTTTTTACTTAAAAGTGTTAATATTTGAGC
>DASRMS010000119.1:0-10329 GCA_035647835.1 Oscillospiraceae bacterium | reverse complement strand
TCGGGTCGGGACTTTGCCTCTGGCTTCCTTCAGATTCCACCTCACGATGGACACCCTTGCCTTTGGCTAATGGTTCCCACTGCAAAGCCCATAGCGGACTTTCACCGCCAAGCTACCGCCCATGCCGGGCACACCAAAAAGGTGGCCTTTCCAGCATAAGGAGAGGCCACCTTAAATGAGTAGTATCTGTAATTAATTAGCACACTGGGGTGGCACACACAGAACGTCACAGGGGACAAGCTGACCCGGATCCGTAATCTGCGGGTTAGCATTAATTAATGACTGCAAGGAGATGCCGCAGCGCTGGGCAATTAAGAACATGGAATCTCCGGGCTGCACTGTATATCTGCCTGGAAAGCCTGCCGGACAAGATGTGGGCATGCGACATGTTCCTTGATTCGCACACTGGAGGGGTACACACAGTACGTCACAAGGGACAAGTTGACCCGGATCCGTAATCTGGGGGTTAGCATTAATTAATGACTGCAAGGAGATGCCGCAGCGCTGGGCAATTAAAAACATGGAATCTCCGGGCTGCACTGTATACCTGCCTGTAAAACCTACCGGACAAGCTCCAGGTATGCGGCAAGTTGTTGAGCCTGGCAGACTATCCTGATTAGCGCACTGCAAGGGTACACACAATACATCACACGGGAATATTTGACTGGGGTCTGTAATCTGCGGGTTGGCATTAATTAACGACTGCAAGGAGACCCCGCAGCGCTGGGCAATTAAGAACATGGAATCCCCGGGCTGCACTGTATACCTGCCTGTAAAACCTGCCGGACAAGATGTGGGTATGCGGCACGTTGCCCCAGGCACTTCTGCCTGAGGTAGAGATGCTAGCATTTTATGCATCGCTTTTAGTATGGTTTCCAAGGTAAGTCTATAAATCTGCATAGCGTCAAGACACTCTTGCTGAGGCATACAATCTGCTGGCAGACCTTTTATACTTTTATCTTGACAACTCATTTTTTCTCCTCTTTCCCTATAAGTTTGGGTAACCTACTTACTGTACTTATTTCTTTCAGTTTATATATCTTATGATCTGCCTAAAAAAATGTTCCCTAGACCATACTGCAAGGTTGGCAAAACAAAAAGAGCGGTTCTGTACCGCTCTTTTTGTTGTTTAATTAGTTATTACGCTCTATCTAGTCAAATAATTTTTATTTTGTTTGAATAATCGCTACAGTACTGCGCCTACTATTTATAATTAGGGGGATCAAAGCGAAAAGAACTGCTAAGAAAAGGGACAGGGGATGGGTACTAATGAAAAGATAAACGACTATCAATACACTAGATAGCAATAGTAAAACTTGCTCTCCTACTAACACTTTATTTTTCCATTGTTTGTTCAGAAGTATTGCTGTTGTAAAGAAAAATAGAGTAACTGCCAATACTTTTAATGTCCACGTGCCTATGTCGTTATATTGCAGCAATAGCTCCGGTACATAAACAAAGAGGTACGGTAAAAATAAAGAGGGATAGGCAGCTTTAAAAACCTCCCTGGCGCCACGCCAGTATTCACTGCCAGCCAGTTTAGTAGCAATTAGTAAACCTATACCCACTGGTGGTGTGAGGTGAGATAGAAAGGCATAAAACATGGGAAATAAATGTGCTTGCATTACCGGCAAGCCCTGCCTGATTAAAAGAGGGGATAATACTGTTGCTACAATCATATACGCCGCAGGCGTAGGCACACCAGTACCTAATATCAGACTGGCCAGCATGGTAAAGAACAGCAGTAGGAAAATGTTATTCCCTGCAAGGTTACCTAAGACAACACTTAATTTTAGTGTCAGCCCCGTCACTTCCAGAGCCGCGACCGCAATACCAATAACAGCCAGAATTGTTGCTACATTGGCTCCTGTCATAGCTCCTTCAGCAAACTTTTCTCTTACATCTGCCCAGTCAATACGGGCATCTTGACGTAAACCAGATACAAGACCCAAGACGACTACACAAACTGTACTCCAAAAGACCACCATCATTAAGGAATATCCCTTTGCCAACATTACTACAAGTGTTGCTAAAGGCATGATAAAGAGGGGAGCATCTAATAGAAGCTGCCGCCAATCAAGCTGGCTGGGTACAGTAGTGATATTTAGTTTGCGTGCATTCAGCTCTGCATATAACAGTAACATAAAAAAGTAGATTAAGGCGGGCACAACAGCTGCTTTGGCAATTTCAAGATATGGTATTCCCGTATAGGCTGACAAAACAAAAACAGTAGCCCCCATGACGGGAGGTAAAAACTGTCCGCCATTAGATGCCGCTGCTTCTACAGCAGCTGCCTGATCTGGTGTATAACCTGCTTGCTTCATGAGGGGAATAGTAAAGGAGCCTGTAATCGTCACATTTGCCGCTGTACTACCAGTAATTGAACCTAACAGAGCACTGCTAACGACAGCCAATGCTGCAGGGCCACTACGCAGTTTGGAAGCCACGAGATTACCTAGTTGCACAATAAAGCGTAAACCGCCGAAGGCATGTAAAACTGAACCAAAGATTATAAACAGAAATAGATAGTTAGCTGATAACCCCACCAAGTTCCCATAAAGCCCCCACGGCGAAGTTACATCCGTAGCTAAAAGGGTGATAGTACGCTGCCAGGTGGTGCTAGGTGCTCTAAACATCCCCGGTATAAACTTACCATACTGTACATATATAGCGGCAAGAACAGCAAAGATGGGAAACAACCAACCATAATTCCAACTTACCACAATAATTACCACCAAAGAGGCAATTACACCAAAGATTAAAGCAATCATCGGTGGATAGCTAGGATTGGCAAGAATAGATTTATAGCTAAAATAAAAATATAGTGTTACGGCAATGGAAGCAAAAAAAACCAAAGCAATAAAGGCACGCGTTATCGGTTTACTGGCACCTTGACGTAATTTACCCCAGGCACTTAAGGCCAACGCAAAACCAAGGTGAAGAATCGCGTGCACTGTTGGTTCAAAGGGAAGTGTTCTGATGTAGTACAATTGGTAACCAATAAATAATACCACTAAAGCATAAAATATATAGTCAAGCCATTTTGATGGCGTGGTATTTTGTTTTACCTGTTCTTCCACTGTTAATCCCTCCTGTATTAGTGCACTGTTAGTAACCTAAAGTTTAGGCGGGCAAGTATTGCCTGCATTTCCTTGCCCGCCTCAGTAGTAACGTTTTAATCAAGGAAAGATTTTAAGGCTACACCTTTTTCTTGATAGAGCTTTAAGGCACCGGGATGGAACATTGCTTCGCGCTGTTCATCAGACCAGAAGGACATCGCTAAAAATTCTGTGGTTATACCTTTACCCATCGCATGATATGGCTCAAAGTCGCCGTTTTCTGCTGCTTCATAAAGAATCCGTGTTATTTCATAAACCACTTCTTCCGGCATTTCTTCACCTGCTGACCAATAAACCGGTGTACTCACATACACCATCTCTTCTGTTTGAGTTTCACCCATGGACCCAGCGGGAGCAACCATACCTAGTGGAGGAAGTTCTTTTTCACCAGTAAAGGGATCTGCAACACAGGCGTTAGTAACAACATCTAGATTCTGACGCACGTTCCCTTGGTTTGGGAAATATAGAGTGCCACGTGCACCTAGTTCCATCAAACCAGAACTTAGCGCAAACTCATTCGGATAATAGAAATCAAAGGGAAGCACACCAACTTCTGCTGCACCATCGCGTAGAGCCGTCAGACGAGCATCAATACCGCCATGCATCAGTGTATAGTTTTTAGCGCCAGCCAAGTCCAGCATATTGCGGAAAATCCAGCCGTATGCATCTGGCGCATCTCGCGGCAGCACTACTGTTTTATTACTAAAATCAGCTAAAGTTTCAATATTAGGATCTAGAGTAACAAAGGTTTCGTTTAACATTACCAACATACCAATTTGTAGGGGCAGATACTCACCTTCACCCCAGACAGTTGCTCCCGGCAGCATGGTGACATTAAGGTGTGTACCCCGTAACTCTTTTTCACCCATTACCAAACGGGTATTATCAGTTACACCGGCCGTAGCCACAACTTCTGCTGTCACCCAGTCTGAACGTTCATTAATGAAGGTGGCTAAAGCGTGTGAAAGGACATACCACATATCCCCAGGGCGGCCAGCAGCTATACTGACATGAAATGTTTCTTTGTCATTCCCCTCATTAGTACCAGGCGTTGTATCAGTTGAACCACAACCGGTCAAGGTGACGAGTACCAGTGTCAGACATAGAAAAATGATTAAAGCTTTTCTCTTCATACTTCTCTCCTCCTAATTGGTATTTTTACCTAGGAAAATGATTTTTCTAATTGACGAGCAGCTTCTACACCTATTAAACGATAAAATTCGGGAAAGCCCACCATCTGTTCACGGTATTGCGCTGAGGTATCATGCTCTTTAAGGCTCTGCAAGACACTGATCATTGATTTTGTAGCAGCATATAGCGTTGAGGCAGGATAAATTACTAATTTATAACCCATCTCTTCCAGTTCTGTTGCTGTCAGGAATGGAGTTTTGCCGCCTTCCACCATATTCGCTAATAAGGGCACATGCAATGTAGCAGCTACTGTTTTCATTTCTTCAACTGATTGTGGTGCCTCAAAGAAGATTATATCAGCACCTGCTGCCTGGTAAGCTGCCGCACGCTTTAGTGCGTCTTCAAATCCATGAACTGCTCTGGCATCCGTTCGAGCAATAATTAAGGTATCTTCCGATGCTCTTGCAGCTACAGCTGCCCTAACTTTGGACACCATTTCCTCCTGTGTAACAAGCTCTTTTCCTTCCATATGACCGCATCGTTTTGGCAGCACCTGATCCTCCAATTGGATCGCTGCTACTCCTGCCCGCTCATACTCCTTAACAGTGCGCATTACATTTAAAACACCACCATAGCCTGTATCGGCATCAGCTATAAGTGGGATGCCAGCTGCAGACATGTTTTTCGCCTGATTTACCATTTCGTTCATGGTAATTAAGCCAATATCCGGAGATCCTAAAGCGCTTGCCGACACACCATAACCTGTCATATAAATTGCGGGAAACCCTGCCATCTGCACAAGCCTTGCCGACCAAGCATCAAATGCTCCTGGGGCACGAATTATTCCTGGTTTGTTCAACAAATCACGTAATGTAGTTTTTTCCACTAACTCTTCCTCCTCTATTTATGCTGCATTTTAATAAAATCCACTAGACCTCCTGCCTGAAAAATTTCTAGGATAAACTTAGGAAAGGCGGTAAAAGTATAACTTTCGTCTGTGCTTTGATTAATAATCAAACCCTTTTCCATGCTGACTAACACCTCATCTCCTTCCCTGATTCCTGCAGCCGCCCCCGCAGATTCTAAAACCGGCAAACCAATATTAATAGCATTACGGTAAAATATCCTGGCAAAACTTGTAGCAATAACGCAGCTGACTCCGGCTGCTTTGATGCTTACTGGCGCATGTTCTCTAGAGCTGCCACAGCCGAAGTTTCTCCCCGCCACAAAGATATCTCCCTCACTAATCCGTAAGACAAAATCCTCTGCCAGACCCGCCATACAGACTGTCGCCAACTCCGCGGGAGTAGAAAGTGTCAAATATTTGCCTGGCACAATTAAATCTGTGTCAATATTGTCTCCAAAAACAAAAGCTTTTCCCATTACACTACCTCCCATGGGCTGGCGACTCTACCCTTAATTGCTGATGCAGCAGCTACAACGGGGCTGGCTAAATAAACGGCTGATTGTGGATGCCCCATGCGACCTACAAAATTACGGTTAGTAGTGGATAGACAAACTTCACCTGCTGCTAAAACTCCCACATGCCCACCAAAACAGGGACCACAAGTTGGCGTAGAAACAGCAGCCCCGGCTGAAATAAATATTTCTATTAACCCTTCCTTTAAGGCTTGCAAATAAACTTCCTGAGAACCAGGGATTATAATCGTGCGCACATAGGGGTGCACTTTCTGGCCTGTGAGGAGAGCTGCTGCTGCACGAAGATCGCTTAGTCGACCATTAGTGCACGACCCAATGATGACTTGGTCCAGTGTTATGCTCTTAACTTCACTGATATTTCTTGCATTAGAGGGAAGATGAGGCACAGCAACTTGAGGCTCCAATGCGGAGACGTCAAAAGTATAAACTTTCTCGTAATTGGCATCCGCATCGCTTGTGTAAATTTGACAAGGTCGTCGCGCCCGCATTCTAACATATTTTTCTGTTATTTCATCAGGGGCAATAATTCCATTCTTTGCTCCTGCCTCAATCGCCATATTGCACATGGTGAAGCGTCCGTCCATAGGTAGCTCTGTAATGGCCGCACCTGCAAACTCCATTGCTTTATACAAAGCACCGTCGACACCGATCTGACCAATTGTATAAAGAATTAGATCCTTACCAGACACATATCTTGGTAATTTTCCTTCATAAATAAATTTGAGACTGGGAGGTACTTTAAACCACAATTCACCTTTTGCTAAACCTGCTGCTAAATCAGTACTGCCCACGCCAGTGGCAAAGGCGCCCAGTGCACCATAAGTGCATGTATGGGAATCTCCACCGATTAATACATCACCCGGTAAAACATGGCCTTTTTCTGGCAAAAGAACATGCTCGATACCCATCTCACCTACATCATAAAAATATTTCAGATCGCTGGCACGGGCAAAATCGCGGCAGACCTTACACTGCATGGCTGCATTAACATTGCTATTCGGTACAAAATGATCCATCACGAAAAACACTCTCTCTGCATCAAATACTTTCTCATAACCCATTTCCTGTAATTGTGGAATAGCTAGCGCTGCTGTGATATCATTGGCCAAAACACCGTCTAATTTAGCATTGACTATCTCTCCAGCCTCAATTTGCTCCTGCCCGCTATTATGGGCTAAAATTTTTTCCGTAATTGTCATACCCATATGCAACACCCCTCTTCCTCAGACAATTGGTACTTAATTACCTAATATCAGTGCAAAAGTCATGCCAAGATTAAACAACAAGCATAAATATCTAACTTTTAAACTCCCTAAAGCACGTCCGATCTCACAGTCAAAACAAGGAATCTGCTGCTGTGCCGGCAACGACTTTACGACACTTTCCACACCGCAAAATAAATAAAGTCCCCATTTAATTACCTCCGTTATAGAAGAGAA
Source organism: Oscillospiraceae bacterium (assembly GCA_035647835.1). GTDB lineage: Bacteria > Bacillota > Dethiobacteria > Dethiobacterales > Dethiobacteraceae > UBA9865. The sequence continues at coordinate 3,200 of DASRMS010000119.1, read as the reverse complement.
AAGGCATGAAGAAGTTAATATTTCCCTTGCCAACAAGAAATGCATGCCCCTTGCCTTCCTTCATCCAGCGCTTTTCGCCACTGGTAACCTGCAAAGATAGTAAATATTGGTTAATAAAAATGCGCTTTTCCTCTAAACAAGAGTAAAGCGCATGTAGTAAAAACGTTTCAGTGTTACAGTATAGTGTTTCAGTTGTTTCTATGTGTTTCATACTTCTTTAATTTGCGCCAGAGACTGGTGCGGCTGATACCTAATCTTTTGGCAGCTTCTGATTTGTTTCCGCCCACCTCTTGTAATACTTTTTCTATTTCTTCTTCCTCGCTATTTAGCAAAGTTACTGCATTCTGCTTATTAAAAAAGGTTGCTAGCAGTTCTTTATAGTCCGTACCATTTTCATAAAGTACAGCGAGTCTTTCCATAACATTCTTTAACTCACGTACATTACCCGGCCAATGATAAGACTGAAACTGAGGATAGGACATTATCTCTGCAATTTCACCCCGCTCAAGTTCGCGGCGGAAGTTAGCTAAAAAGTAGCCACCTAAAAGTTGAATATCTTCTTTTCTGTGGCGTAGCGGTGGAATCTCCAATTCTAAGACATTAATGCGATAGTATAGATCTTGCCTAAATTTACCCTTTTCCACCAGCTGCCACAACTTTCTATTTGTCGCTGCCACGACGCGGATATTAACAGGTATGATACGATCCCCGCCAATCCGCATAACTTCGCGTTCTTCCAGTACGCGCAGTAAACGAGCTTGTAATTTTTCAGAGATCTCACCAATCTCGTCAAGAAATATTGTTCCTCCATGAGCTAATTCAAAATAGCCAGCTTTACCGCCTTTTCTGGCACCAGTAAAAGCGCCGTCCTCGTAGCCAAAAAGTTCACTTTCCAACAAGTTTTCTGGCAGAGCAGCACAGTTAACAGCAATAAATGGCCGTTTAGAGCGCGTGCTAGCATTATGAATTCCCTGCGCAAACAATTCTTTACCTGTACCTGATTCACCAAATATTAACACAGTAGAATCAGTTTTAGCATAAAGACACGCCTTGCGCTTTACTTGCCGCATCACGACACTGTCACCTAAAACATCTTCAACAGTGGCTTTAGCCAGAAAACCCTTCTTATATAATCTCGCCCTAATAGTTTCTTCAGCTTTTTGAATAGCACTAATATCTTGGAATGTGGCGACGGCACCCGTCACCTCACCGTTAACCATGATTGGAACGCGATTGGTGAGGATTTTTATTTCCCCAATAGATTGTATTTGATTTAATTCCGACTGGGCGCTAGTCAGCACCTCCATTAATCTGGTATTAGGAATAGCTTTACTAACGGAACGCCCCATCACATTTCGCCTGGTGATACCCATTATTTTTGCGGCACTGGGGTTAAAGGCAGTAATTTTGCCATATTTATCCGTGGCGATAATACCGCTATAGGCAAAATCCAAAATAACGCGCAAACGTTCTGCCTTTTCAGATTCTATCTTTTTGGAGTAAGCAATTTTTACAGCAGACTCTAATGTTCTCTCAATGCCCTCAACTGAATATATAAACACACCATTCATGCCTCGTTCCTGTGCTCTTTCCAGCACCAGACTGGCACCCACAACGGTGTTTATACCTTCATTCTGCAGTTGTTCTAAAACTATATCGATATTGGACAAAGCATTATAGGTTAACTCTCTCACATCATAATTCAGCATATCAGTTACTTCTGCCAGGTAAGGCAGTTTGTGCCGGTAGGTTAACACACCAATTCTATCTCCGTATTGACCTGCTTTTTTTAAAGCTAATAAGATATCAAAACCAGTAACTTGAATTTCTAAGAAGGGACTATTAAGGTACTGTGCCAACAAACGGGCATTACCCCCAGCTGAAACAAAAACATCAACATGTTGCTTTTCCTCCATTTTTTGTGCTTCAGCTAAGGCATCTTCCAGTAAAGCATCAATAATTGTTAAATTTACATGCTCAATAAATTTACCTTCGATCTTACGTATAAGTGAAGTCAACCAGCGGTAGCTCATAATGGCGATTGTTGGTTTCATATACATCCCTCCAGTTGCTATTAAAAAATACTTCTCTTTGTCAACTTAAACCCCTTTACACAAATGAAGGTACTACTTGTATTTTTTGTAAAACAAGTGACTGAACAGCCCAAGCCTAAACCGGCTTGGGCTGTAATTACTGCCAATTGCTAGACGCCTCTAGTTAGTGAACCATACAGCGCGTCGACAATCTGTTCTCTTAATTTGGGATCGCTTTCCCAGGAATCATCCTGCTTTAATTGCGCCAATAATTCTTCTATGCCGAAGGTTTGTTCACTCATTCTTCATGCCTCCTATTTCTTCCCGTATTCATTGGCAAATTCATAGGCCGCCACTACATTTTCCGGCTTTACGTCTTGAGCATATAGGAAAGGTTTGTTTTGCAGGAACATGAAGCCACCGCCAGGGGCGAAAGTATCAAACGATTTTTTAACGTAATCTATACATTGTTGTTTTGTGCCGTATTTCAGCAGATCACTACGAATACCGGTGGCCACGGTTGCCCAATCACCAATTGCCTTATATACTTCAAAGGGATCGTCTTCATCTAGCATCATCACGATTGCCCCTTTGGGCAGCTGCCGATAGCGGTCAATAGTATTAAGGAATTTACCTTCACCCTTGAGGAAGAATTTTGCGCCTGCCTCCATAAAGGGGCCATAAAATTCCTTGAAGTCCTTGAAGAACAACTCATCAAATTGTTTGGGCGAAAGGAAACATTCACTATGATAAACAGTCATGCCTAGCGGAAAACCTTTGCCCTGATAATCTTCAGGTTTAGCGCTAAGCTGGCTTAATGCCCGATCTCTGATGACCTTGCAAGCTTCTCTGACTACAGCTGGTCTCCTTCTTAAGTCGGATAAGGACTTGGGAATCCCTCTATAGTAATCAAAAAGTGAGTTAAAGGCGGAGGAATATCTAAGTGATTCCGGCCCGTGCAGGGAGACAATCTGTTTATCCCCAAAAAGAGTTTCATTAATCAATGAATTAGCAAGGAAATAAGTTTTATATTCCATCGCTGCTTCTTTTAATGCCTCATATGCGACTGCATTAGATTCATTAAAAACTGGATACTTTCTCAAAAACATTGTTTTGCGGAAAGCAGGAAAATCTTCAATCAAAGTATCATAATCCTCTGCCGACATA
>DASRMS010000118.1:0-1081 GCA_035647835.1 Oscillospiraceae bacterium | reverse complement strand
ACCTCACCTTCAGCCATTGAAACACCACGCAATCCCTCTAAAGCATTTCTAGTCGCATCTGCTCCATCAGCCCTTGCCCCTTCTTTTTTCTTTTGAAAACTAGCCCAATGTTTGCCCCCTCTTCGGTTTGGCATCAGTGCCGAATCTGGCCACGGTAAAACAATTTTTATTTCATTCATTTTTTCTTTTTCCTTTTTCGTAAAATTCATCTAACCTACTTTTTCTAAACCTACATACTGACGCAGCATACTAAGCATACATACATACACCCTCTAAAGAGGGGTGTATGTGTATGTATGCTGTTTTAGTAGCTATTTGCCCCCTTTTCATACATGTATACATATTAATACATTGTATGTTTATGTATGTTTGTATGGTGTATGTATTCATGCTTTTTTGCTCAAAATCCATGCACTTGCCACCACCGAATTGATGACTGACCAGCCATGTTCTGTCGGCTCAATTACTTGATTGTCTAGCAGGTTTCCAATCAATCTTCCTGAACTTGGAACCAGCTCCTGGCGAGCACTACTTTCTGAAAGTTCGCACGTATTAGTTAGGTAGTTTAATAGTGCTGATCTGCTTATATTTGGCCTACCATTTTCATCTAATTCCGCACCAGAATCGACCCACGCAGCTTCTAGTCTTTTCATACGACGATCAGATGCGCTTTCTCTTTTTGGTGCTACTGGGGCATCGGCTGGCTGCAGCACAGCGGTGGTGACAGGCTCACCCTCTTCATCAAACCAACCTTCTATATTGATGCTGGTTAAATCAAAATAAAGCGGATCCGCCATCTCAGCATCTTTACTTTTCTTTTGGCTAACCTCTATGGGCTGATTGTCTTTGCCTGGTCTAACGCTTATTTCAATATCTAGTGCTCCACGCCAAGCGCTCGAACCCCGCGCTCTATGTTGAGCCTCATCGCTTACGCCCGTATGGTGTACAAGCACGACACTGCAACCAAACTCAGACATAAGACCCGCGCAAGCGTCTAGCATTGTCTTTGTGTCTTGAGCGCTGTTTTCATCACCGTGCATAAAACGGTGCAACGTGTCCACCACAATCATTTCTGGCGTTT
>DASRMS010000117.1:0-1311 GCA_035647835.1 Oscillospiraceae bacterium | reverse complement strand
TAGGAATCACATCGCCTTGCTCTTTGTAGTTAAAGATATAGGTGTCTGCTAGAGCCTGTAGCTCATCGTTATACTTTGTTGGCCTGCCTATAGGTCTTTTCACTTGGTCATCCATACCACCACCTCAAATTTTACAAGCTTCACAGTCATCAGCAGCAGCAACCGGCTGCTCATCGTCTGTGAGTTTCTGTTCTCTGCGCTTCTCAGCTTCTGCTAGTGCGCTCTCATCTAACTCAAAACTGTCTAATTCCATTTTACCACCATTAAAAACCATCGTTAATCATGCTAGCCCCTTAATTAGTTTTCGCTCTCTCTCGGACAGAGGCCATTCGATAGCGCCAACGGTGGCTTTAATTTCTGCTGCTTTTAGCTCAGCTGCTTTTAGCTCAGCTGCTTTTAGCTCAGCTGCTTTTCTGTCTGAGATTAAAAAGCCGCTGCCGAAAAAGGTCTTTTTTGCTTCTTTCTGCGAGTCTAGGCGCGATAGCTTTTCGCTTATTTCGTTGGGATAAACCTTAAAATCTACACTTGCAATTTTTCCTAGCAAAGCTGCTGTTATAGCGTTGCTCGGGTAAATGTACTTTGGCAGCTTTGGCTTTTCGGCTTTGCTAGCCGCTTCCGCGTCTGCTATCACTTTTTTTAATTCTGGTGCAGTGCGTACTTTTGCACCATCTAAGCTAGTCAAAAATGACGTGTTAATTTTTGCGCCATTGGCGTATTCGATAGTTGAGTTTGTGACTATCGAGCATTTAGCGTTAGAGCTAAACAGAGTTAACGATGGCGCAAACAAGAAAAAATCAACGCCTTTACTTTCGTAAAACCTAACGATTTTGGTTAGTATCGAAAAAGGCGGGTTATCAATAACAACATCTCCAACCTGATAGTCTACGTTCTCGTAGTCACCCTCGGGGTGAAACGGGCGCAAAATCCGGCGTCCTTTTAATCCGTACTCATTCGCTGCCCAATCCAATACTGCCGAATAAATAGCAGCAGGTGTGAAACAGCTATCGGTTGTTTTTTTGGTTTCGAACTTTTTTAACCAAGCTTCGTATTCGCTAGCTTCCAGCAGTTCTTCTTGCATTTATTGCGCCTCCCCAGTCTGCCATAGCTACCACCATGAAAAACCCGCCATTTACGACGGGTTGATTATACCACAATACGACTATCTGTTTTTAATGCAGAACAACGCCCACTTTACACCAAACTCTGCACGCTGATTTGCAGCGTTCTCCGGAGTCCGCATAGCGTACTGATCGTATGCATCCATGACAATATGCTTGTGTATGCCTTCATTATCGACAAGCGCCAGCACCT
>DASRMS010000116.1:0-1059 GCA_035647835.1 Oscillospiraceae bacterium | reverse complement strand
GGCGGTATTTGTACCTCAACCTTCACTCGGGCCTACTAGCGAGATTGTTGTTGGTGACATGCTACCGTCAGGAGAGGTGTGTTCTTGTTCGATTTTATCACGCCAGTTAAATCGGTTCTTCATATTGAAAATCCAAACGGTTGCGTTACCATCTGCACCGGTCGCCATTTTTCGACCTGTCCGCTCCCACCAGACCTCGCATAAATCACGTGCTTCTTTTACGGTTCGTTGAAAATCTACTGAGTCCTCTAGTAAAGTGCCCCATGCAGACTCACCAATGCCCAGTAAGCAGCGCATTTCTACAGCACTGCCACCCTCTTGTCCGCAATCAATTAGAATGTTTTTCCAGTCGCTTGGTAAGTCATCGACCGTAGTGCGTGGCCTACCCACTGGGTTTTTAACTTCTTCCATAAGCCGCCCCTAAAAAATTAAAACCCGCACATGACGGGCGTGGTGTTAGTATATCACTGTTTAGCTAGCTTATTAAGCTTACGGTCTACGCTGCTATTGTGTAGCGAATTAGACACGCCTACTAGCACCCAAACAGGCAGCCAGAAACCCATAGTTAGTAAGCATATTATCAAGTGTACTATATGGCTCGTTTTCTTCTTGCTGCTCATTAGTTGCATTGCTTTGATTGTGTTCATTTTTGTTTCTCCGTTACATCGTAAAAAATACCTTCGACATGCGACTCTGTTAGGTGTGCTGAGTCTCGACCATCTGCGGTTGTGCTGTCTTGCCATGTGTTTAACACCATGCCTATTTTAAAGCCGTGTATTTCATAGCACTCTTTGAATGCCTTATCTAGTATTTGCTTTACTGTTGGTTTGTTCATTTTTGTTGCTCCTTTGTTAAAGCCCGTTAATGGTTTTGTTATGACTCAGCGCAGTATGTATTCCCAGTCATGCTCGTAAGAGTCTTCTTTAAGCCGCAGCTCTTTGCTCTTTGTCATTTCGGAAGTTGCCGCACGAATCGCCTCATGACTAACCCTGCCATTATTTTCATTGTTTATTTGTGGTACAAAACACTGCTGATTTTTCGTTATAGCAGCTCTAATTA
>DASRMS010000115.1:0-1725 GCA_035647835.1 Oscillospiraceae bacterium | reverse complement strand
GTATTAGGGTATAAAGCCTTGTTGACATCGAACTAAAACATGTGAAACAATAATAACTTGTAAGAAATTTAATTTATGAAAAAACAATTGGTTCTGGGCGCTGAGGCTATTGCAATGGCTGCTCTTGATGAAGGTATTTCTGCGGTGTTTGCCTATCCGGGCACACCCTCTACAGAGATTGCCGAATACATACAAAACGATGCTTATGCACAGAAAGAGAAGATACACTCTAGGTGGTCGGTAAATGAAAAAACTGCTTACGAGAGTGCTTTGGGAATGTCGTATGCTGGCAAGCGTAGTATAGTTTGCATGAAACATGTGGGCTTGAATGTGGCTGCTGATGCTTTTATGAACTCGTCTATAACGGGTATTCATGGCGGATTGGTGCTGGTGGTGGCTGACGATCCATCGATGCACTCGTCTCAAAACGAGCAGGACTCGCGGGTGTATGGTAAGTTCTCTTTTTTACCGCTGCTCGAACCTTCCAATCAGCAGGAGGCATACAACTGTGTGCGTGATGCTTTTAAATTGTCGGAAAAGGTGAAACTGCCTGTGATACTGAGAATTACTACTCGATTGGCTCATTCAAGGGCTATAGTGGAGCGGATGGAGGCGGTGGCTCAAAATGAGTTGAACCCTGAAACGGACAAAAAGAAATGGATTTTGCTTCCTGCCATTGCACGCAATAGTTATGCGGCTTTGCTGGAGATGCAAAAGGATTTGGTAAACTACTCTGAAGCATCGCCTTATAATAGGTTGGTGGAGGGGAGTGGCACAAAGGGGGTGATTGCTTTTGGACTTGCTTTTAATTATGTGATGGAGACTTTGAGGGAGTATGAGTTGGATATTCCGGTGTTGAAGATATCTCAATATCCGCTTCCTGAAAAGATGATAAAGGAGTTTTTTAATAAATACGACTCTATATTGGTGGCTGAAGAGGGTTATCCGGTGTATGAGGAGTTGCTGAGGGGTTATCTTGATAATCCAAAAATAGCGGGTAGGTTGGATAATGCTTTGCCTCGTAAAGGGGAGCTTACGCCTGATGCTATTGCCGAGGCTTTGGGTGTGAAACAGGCAGCTGGTGAGCAGCAGGATGCTTTAAGTGTGCCGGGTCGTCCACCAAGGTTGTGTGATGGTTGTGGACATAGAGATTTGTATGAGGCGCTGAACAAAACGTTGTTGAATTATAGTCAGCAGCATGTGTTTTCGGATATTGGGTGCTACACGTTGGGTGCTTTGCCACCGTTTAATGCCATAAACACGTGTGTGAATATGGGTGCATCGATAACGATGGCTGTGGGTGCTGCTCAGGCTGGCTTGAATCCGGCTGTGGCGGTAATTGGCGACTCTACTTTTACGCACTCTGGTATAACGGGACTGTTGGATGCTGTGAATTTTGGATTGCCTATAACGATAATAATTTCTGATAACGATACTACAGCTATGACTGGGGGACAGGATTCGGCGGGTAGTGGTAGTTTGTATGATATATGTGTGGGTGTGGGTGTGTCGAAAGAGCATATCAAAACAATTGTTCCGCTAAAGAGAAATCTGGAGGAGAATATTCATATTCTGAAAGATGAAATGGATTATAATGGTGTATCAGTAATTTTGGCATCACGTGAGTGTGTGCAAACATTAAAACGAAATAGAAGGAGATCAAAAAATGCATAAAAATGTTATTCTAGCGGGTGTAGGCGGACAAGGTGTTTTAACGCTTGCGGG
>DASRMS010000114.1:0-13355 GCA_035647835.1 Oscillospiraceae bacterium | reverse complement strand
GCTTTATTAACCTACCGTGACGTGGTCACGCGTCGCCTGGAAGAAGCACGTCAAGAAAAACGGCTGGGATCATCCCTAACGGCAGCCCTGGAGCTGTATCCCGACCAAACAGCCTATGATGCTTTACTGCCATTTAAGGAACGTTTGGCGGAAATATTCATTGTTTCGGCCTGTACACTCCACGAACCGGATGCAGGAGCGGCAGAAACAGTAGTTGAACAAGGTTTAGGCGTTGCAGTTAAAACAGCTGCCGGGGAAAAATGCGAACGTTGTTGGATGATTCATCCTCAGCTTGGCATTGACGCCACTCATCCTACCTTGTGCCCTCGTTGCACAGAAAGTGTTATAGCTCAATCATAAGCAACTTGACTGCGTAGTCATTAAACTGCGGGCGAAGACAATTCGCCCGTTTTTTAACGATTTTTTTGCTTGAGATCATGCAGTTTGGGGAAACTGTAAGCGATGAGGGAATGAGGAAAAATCTAAAGAGGAGGGAAGCGTTGTGGAAGGGCCGTCAAAGCCGGATGAGTTTTTATTAAAAAGACTTAACCACCGTGTCGCTCGTCTGCTGCAGGAAATTGATAAATTCAACATTGCCGAGTATCTGAACCTTTTAAATAACCCCCGTCGTTTTTTTTGGGTTAACTTTCTGGGCGGCGTGGGGCGTGGTGTTGGGGCAGCCATTGGGGCTACCGTCGTCGCAGCCGTTGTGATCTCTCTTCTGCGACGTTTAGTTGTTTTAAACTTGCCCATCATTGGCGATTATATCGTAGAATTAGTACAGATTGTACAAAACCATTTGTAGGAGGTTATTATGGATTCAGAAAGCTTTCGCCATCGACAACAGCTGGAGCAGCTGAAAAATGATTTGTTAGAGCAAACGGAATTTACGGAAGGGTTGCAAGAACACGAAGGATTACGTGATTCTACGCAAGAATTATCTGTCGTTGATAACCATCCTGCTGATGTAGCCAGTGAAAATTATGAGCGGGCCAAAGATATCTCGCTGCACGAAAAAAATCAGCTGGTGTTAAAGCTGGTGGAAGAAGCGCTAGAAAAACTGGCTGTAGGCACATATGGCGTATGTGAAAATTGTGGACAGTTAATTGCCGCAGAGCGTCTGGATGCTATGCCCTATGCTGAATTCTGTCTGGACTGTAAAAAGCGTGCGGAAGGGCCGCTCCATGATTTCCCCCGTCCTATCGAGGAGTTAAACCTCATGTCACCCTTTGCCCGTACTTATATGGATGAAAAGGATTATACCGGCTATGATGGTGAAGATGCCTGGCAGGATGTCGATCAATATAATAAACTTCCTCACGTTTTTTACCGGGAAACTGTAGATGAAAGTGACGATACTATCGGTGCTGTAGAGGATACAGATAGAATCTCTAATGAGGAGTACCGTAAGCAACTCCCGGATTAAGCAGTGAAAAAAGTTAAAGCTGTTTGCTGCATAAACAGTAGGGTCAGGTTAAGGCTTCGCTAGATTAAGCAGTGCAGCCTACTTATCAGTTGTCGGCAGAGCAGCACTTATGGTAGAATAAAGGAAATCAGGAAATGAATGCTGGGGTGTTATGCATTGCCAACCTTACTACTGATGGCTGTCTTGCTGCTTTTGGACCAGGGTACCAAGTGGTATGTGACACAGAAACTAAGCGTACGACAAAGTATTCCTGTGATTAAAAATGTCTTTCACATTACCTATATCCGTAACCCCGGGGCCGCTTTTTCAATTTTGTCTCACCGTCCCGCTTTACTGATTGTCATTGCCACAGTGGTGACTATTGGTCTGGTCGTTTTTTTCTACAGTGTACCTGTGGAGCAAAAACTGCTGCGCCTCGCCTTGACGTTTGCTATTGCTGGAGCATTGGGTAATTTAATTGACCGACTGCGGCTGGGATATGTTGTGGACTTTTTAGATTTTCGGGTCTGGCCAATCTTTAATGTGGCGGATATCGCTATTTTTATGGCGATTGGTTTGCTGGTGCTTGATTTAGCGCGTACACCGGGAGGGAAAGGAATTTAATGTTTCCCGTATTATTGCGAATTGGCAGCTTTGAGGTTTATGCTTATGGTGTGATGCTGGCTTTAGCTTTTGGTGTCGGTACCATTGGTTTAACCCGGGCAGGACGTCAAGTTGGCCTGCCAGAAGAAAAACTATTGGATCTGACCATTAGGATTATGGTGGCGGCCATTATTGGTTCCCGCCTACTTTATGTTTTACTGGAACTACCTGTCTACCTTGCTAATCCCTGGGGTATCTTTAAGCTGCGTAGTGGGGGGCTCTCTTTTCACGGAGGTTTAGCGGCCGGGGTGGCAGTGGGATTATGGTATACGCATCGCCACGGCTTACCGCAGGGTCAAGTAGCAGATTTAGCTGCACCGTATCTGGCTTTAGGGTATGGAATAGTACGGATTGGCTGCCTACTGAATGGCTGCTGCTATGGGCGGCCGACGGATTTACCCTGGGCTTTGCCTGCTGCTTACCACGATGGTGTGTTAAGACACCCTACGCAGCTCTATGCTGCCGCTGCCGCTTGCCTAATCTTTTTTATTTTACGCTGGCGCAAAAAGCATACCCGCTTTGTTGGACAGTTGTTTTTGGAGTTTGTACTTCTTTATAGTATTTATCGTTTTATTGTGGAATTCTTTCGTGAAGTGAGTTCTTTTGTGGGTTTTCTCACTTTGGGACAAGCTGTTAGTATCGTGGGAGCGGTTGCTGCTTTTGTGGCTATTCGCATCTGGCCGCTAGGACGGGGTGAGCGTAGATGAAAACTTTTACCTATCAAGTGGCAGGCGAGTTAGTGGGAGAGCGTTTAGATGTGGCTGTCACGAAACTAATACCTGAACTAACAAGGGCTCGTGTGCAAAAATTAATTACCGAAAAATTAGTGACAGTTAATGATACTGCGCGTAAAGCGAATCATCGGCTGCGCGAAGAAGAAGTGATTACAGTTACTATTCCTGATGTCAAACCTTCTGATCTGCAGGCCGAAGAGATTCCCTTAAAGATTCTCTATGAGGATGCGGATATTTTAGTATTAAATAAGCCGAAGGGCATAGTGGTACATCCGGCGGCAGGGCATGCCACCGGTACGTTGGTTAATGCACTTCTCTATCATTGTCAGGATCTTTCAGGCATCGGCGGGGAAGCCAGACCAGGTATCGTACATCGTTTAGATAAAGATACTTCGGGAGTGCTGGTGATTGCCAAGAATGATCAGGCGCATCTTAAGTTATCACGCCAATTTAAAGCTCATACTGTAACTAGGGAATATGTGGCTATTGTCCATGGCCAGCTGACGGCGGCACACGGGACCATCGATGCCGCCATTGCCCGTCATCCACAAGAGCGAAAGAAAATGGCGGTGACAAAACGGGATAAAGGTCGCCGTGCGGTGACACACTTTGAAGTGCTGGAGAGCTTTAAGGACTACACATATGTAGCTTTGCGTTTGGAAACGGGTCGTACACACCAAATTCGAGTGCATTTAGCTTCCCTGGGACACCCTGTGGTTGGTGATCCGGTTTACGGCTATAAAAAACAACGCTTTAAATTACATGGTCAGGCTTTGCACGCTCGCCTTTTAGGTTTTAAACATCCTAGCAGCGGAAGCTATCTGGAGTTTAGCAGTGAACCGCCCCAGGAGTTTAAAGAAGTATTGGCTAGTATCCAAGAGCTTGAAAGGTAGAGGGGGGTATGTAAATGCAAATAAAGAAACAAATTATGGATGCCGAGGCCATGCGTCGTGCCCTCATGCGCATTTCCCATGAAATTGTGGAACACAATAAAGGCATGGCCGGGCTAGTCTTGGTCGGTATTCGCACACGGGGTGTGCCCTTAGCCGAGCGCATTGCGCATAATATTGGCATCATTGAGGGGGTAGAACCTCAAGTAGGCTTGATGGATATCACACAATATAGGGATGATCTATCCCGCTTACCGGCACAACAGCAAAGCAGGGAAACAATTGTTAATGTGCCGGTTACGGACAGCAAAATCGTGTTAGTCGATGATGTGCTGTTCACTGGTCGTACTATTCGTGCGGCGATGGACGCCTTGATGGACTTAGGCCGGCCCCAGTCGATTCAACTGGCAGTATTAGTTGATCGCGGTCACCGCGAATTACCGATTCGGGCTGATTATGTTGGTAAGAATGTGCCCACAAGTCACTTGGAGAATATCGCTGTGGTGCTAAGCGAAGTAGATGCAGATAGCGATAAAGTTCTGATTATAGAATCACAGCATGTTACATAATGCTTGCCAGCTGGGTAAAGCTAGTAGATAGAATAAAGATACTGGAGAGTGCTGCAGCTTGCATTGGCCTTTACTTTGTCGGACTGTCTTTTTGTACCTAGCTGTGTTAGTGGCGATCCGCATTATGGGAAAGCGTGAAGTAGGAGAATTATCAGCTTTTGACTTGGTAGTAGCAATTATGATTGCTGAATTAGCAGCGATGTCGATGGAGCGGATTGATATGCCGCTTCATGAAGGATTAGTACCTATTTTTACTTTAGTGGTTTTAGAAGTGTTCTTATCATACTTGAGCTTAAAAAGTCATGCTATCCGCGGTCTAATTGATGGTGCTCCGAGTATTGTGATTGCTAATGGTAAAATTATAGAGAAAGAACTGCGTAAGCTGCGCTATAATGTTTCTGACCTGATTGGCCAGCTGCGGGAAAAAGATGTTCCTAATATTGCTGATGTCCAGTACGCCGTCTTGGAAACATCTGGTGAGTTAAGTGTGGTGCTTAAAGGCAATAAGAGACCGGTGACACCGGAAGATTTAGGCTTGCCGGCAAAATATGAAGGCATACCGACGCCCTTGATTTTTGATGGGCATATTCATTATAATAATTTACGTAATTTACATTTGGATGAGAGTTGGTTATTGGCAGAAGTGCGCAAGTACGGTCTTGAGCGCATTGAAGATGTCTTGTATGGAAGTTTGGACACTGATGGTAATCTGTACGTCAGTGAAAAGGAACGAGCGACGAAGAAAAAGCCTGCCGGATAACTGGGCAGGCTTTCACCATACTTTCTGGTGGAGGGATAGCATGAAAAAACCACTAAAATATGCACAGGAATTAGTACAAACGGTGGTAAGCGCAGGTGATGTTGTTGTCGATGCTACCTGTGGCAATGGCCATGACACAGTCTTTTTGGCTGCTTTAGTCGGCACGGCAGGTCAAGTTTATGCTTTTGATATTCAGCCACAGGCGCTTGCTGCTACAAAAAAAAAGTTGCTGGACAGTCAGCTGCAGGCTCAAGTGAAACTATGGGAAGCAGATCATGCTGATATTGCTTTTTGGCCTCAAGCTCCGCTGGCAGCAGTGATGTTTAATTTAGGATATTTGCCAGGCGGTGATCATGCACTGGTGACACGAGCGGAGACTACTGTTAGAGCACTGCAAATTGCAGTTGCACGTCTAAAAGAAGATGGCGTCATCACCCTGATGGTTTATAGGGGACATCCCGGAGGGGAGCAAGAATATCAGGCGTTACTGAATTATTGCCAATTCTTACCTCAGCAAAACTATGCAGTATTAGAATATCAGTTTATTAATCAACAGCATCAACCTCCTTTACTCTTGGCTATCAGCCGCTTGCCATAGAAATTATCAAAGAATGTGAAAAGGTTACCAACGTCAGGCAGGGAATTCCAGCTGCAGCGTGAATATTAACTAGCATATCTGTTTTAAGTAGTACATCTGTTTTAAAAAAAGAAAATGCTTGCGACCTTTTTTCTTTTATAAATTATGATACAATTACTAAACATGTAAAACTTTACAGGCCAGCAAAATTAGATGGATAAGAAGGGAAAGATAACATGCCTAGACGAGATGCGCCTAAATCAGTTGTGAAGCGTCTACCTGTTTACTTAAGGATCTTGGATAACCTCATTCGTCGTGATGTCGAGGTGGTTTCCTCACGTATCCTTAGTGATGAAACAGGTTTTACCGCGGAGCAGATCAGGAAAGACCTTGCCCATTTCGGTGCTTTTGGTACGCGTGGTACGGGCTATAATACTAATTACCTGAGGGATAAATTACTACGCATTATTGGCTTACATCGGACAACAAAAATCATTGTCGTGGGATATGGTCATCTAGGTAAAGCACTAACTCGTTATAATGCCGGGAAAAATCCCTATGTAGAGATAGTAGCTGCCTTTGACATCGATCCTAAGGAGCAAAAAACAGAACTTGAGGGTTTGCGTGTGCTGGGCATGGATATGCTGCCCGAGGTTATCCGAGCTGAAGACGTAAAAGTGACTATCTTGACGGTGCCAGCTGAGGTAGCGCAGGAAGTGGTGGACTTGCTGGTGGAAAATGGCATCACAGCTGTCCTAAATTTTGCACCCACAAATATCAATGCCCCCGAAAATGTTTATGTTCATAATACGGATTTAACGATCGAATTACAGACTTTAATCTACTACTCATTAGAGGATGAGATGCATCAGCGGGGGGAATAATTTTCCTCATGACTTGTTATTGACTTTTAGTTTACCCTTGTGTATACTAGAAAAGTATCGCATATGCGGAGCTGTGGTGTAGAGGCCTAACATGCCTGCCTGTCACGCAGGAGACCGCGGGTTCAAATCCCGTCAGCTCCGCCATTTTATGCCGAGATAGCTCAGTAGGTAGAGCAGCGGACTGAAAATCCGCGTGTCCCCAGTTCAATTCTGGGTCTCGGCACCATGATGCGGAAGTAGCTCAGTGGTAGAGCATCGCCTTGCCAAGGCGAGGGTCGCGGGTTCGAATCCCGTCTTCCGCTCCATTCAAAAAAACACGACGGCGCACTAGGTGCGCCTTCCTTAATCCAATAACGACCGGTCTTGACGCCCGGTCACCTATATGCTATTATTATGAATGCTTAATATGAATGCTTAAGCAGGCTAATGGGGCGACATAGCCAAGTGGTAAGGCAGAGGACTGCAAATCCTTTACCCCCGGTTCAAATCCGGGTGTCGCCTCCATTTATTAATCCTGCCGGAGTGGCGGAACAGGCAGACGCAAGGGACTTAAAATCCCTCGGTCCAAAAGACCGTACCGGTTCGATTCCGGTCTCCGGCACCACTTGAATTACAGGCTGTATGCCATTTTTAAAGACCACCTATGCAGGTGGTCTTTTCGTATTTATTCGCCAGTGGGATTTTCTATCAGTGCAGCAACACGGAAGTGGTGTTTGTGTCCATCATCTACTGTTGTTACAGATTCCAGATAATGAATATGCCTGTCACCAACTGCAATTGCACCAGAAGTTTTACCGTGAAACTCATGATAATGATCTTCATAGAAATCTGTTCTAAACTTGACTTTGTGAATATGATCACCCGGCTTGGTGAGAATAGCTTCATCAGTGACTGTGGCAAAGCGGTGCCCGTGCGGATCTTCTTCATATTCTGCAAGTTCAACACTACCGATCATTTCATGCACATGTCTTTGCCTGTTCTTGTGTTGAATTTCTAAATCCGACATCCAAACTGCTCCTTTCTACGATCTAGAAATATTAAGGAATACTCAATGTGCAGATAAAAGAATGCAACAAAGTCTTCCCCTTGTTACAGTATGTATGATAGGTAAGAATGTGACCGGGTTGACTTTTTTTATCTATCGTTTGCTAGTAGCGCAGGAATAATTTTAGACTAATTATTGCTTGATTATTGCAAATATTCATGGTAAGATGGTTATGAGCATTAGCTCATAAACCAGATTCCTCTGGCTAGCAAGGGGGAGGCAATTGTTACAACAACTGTACCTTTATTTAAATGAACATAATTTGCGGGTCACGCAGCAACGGAGAGCTATTTTACAAGTTTTATACGAAAACCGTGACCGTCATCTAGAGACGGAGAATATTTATGAGCTATTGGCACAAAAAGGAGTAACAGCGAGGAAAATTGGCTTATCTACGGTATATAGGACACTGGAATTATTTGCGAGAATAGGTCTGGCTTCTAAATTATCTTTTGGTAAAGCGCCGGCACGGTATGAGTTGATTATGCAGAATAAGAATGGGCATCATCATTTAATCTGTTTACGATGTGGAGCAGTGCAGGAGATTAATGATCACAAGATACATGATTTTAAGTGCCAAATACTGCGGGAAACAGGGTTCGAAGTTGCAGAGAAGCCGATGAAGATTTATGGTTACTGCCAGCAATGCAGGTGAACTTCAGGGTATATTTTTTTTCTCTGTTAATTGAAAATGATTATCATTAGCAAAGGGGTGTAGTAGAGGTATGCAAAAAAGTAAATTACCACTCTCCGCATTGAAAAAAGAAGAAACTGGTGTGGTGGTGTTTGTCCAGGGGGGCGAAAGTATGCGACGCCGGCTGGAGGCTTTAGGGATCCGGTTAGGAGCTAAAATAAAAAAGAAAAGTAAACTTTTTGGTTTAGGACCGGTCATTGTGTCGGTTGGTAACGCGGAAATTGCGGTAGGTTATGGAATGGTAACAAGAATTTTTGTTGAGGTCGACAGGAAATGAATATTTTACTGATTGGTAATCCCAACGTTGGTAAGAGCGCGATCTTTAGCCACTTAACGGGTGTGAGTGTTACTACGTCCAATTATCCAGGAACTACTGTACAATTTACAAAAGGCAGCTTGACTTATCAGGGCCAGGAATATGAAGTAATTGATATTCCTGGTACATACCAGCTGACCCCCGAGGCTGAGGCAGAAAAGGTTGCGGCGTCGATGATCAGCGAGGGTGATATTCTTGTTAATGTTGTTGATGCCACAAATTTGGAAAGAAACCTTAACCTGACATTGCAGCTGATGGAGTTTGGTAAGCCAATGGTGCTAGTCCTAAATATGTGGGATGATGCTCAACATAAGGGTATTGAGATAGACCAAGAGTTGCTTGCCGCGTTACTCGAGATACCTGTCCTGACAACAAACGGGTTGACAGGTGAAGGTTTAAACCAACTGCCGTCTGTATGTTTAAGTGCCCAACCTGTGTCTGTACCCAAGCTGTTGCCGCAACAAAGATGGAGTAAAATTGGCAGTATTATCAGTTCTGTGCAAAATCTTTCTCATCGTCAGCATACTTTTGCCGAGAGGCTTCAGGATTTTTCAATCCATCCTTGGTTTGGTCCCCCCCTTGCTCTATTTATTCTCTATTGGGCCTTTAAGATAGTGATAAGTAGCGGTGAGATGTTAACCAACTTTACGACAAATCTATTTGACCGAGTGTATGCTCCTTTTATACTGGCATTAAGTAAAATATTAGGCGGAGAGGGGTTGCTTCATGCTCTCTTGCTAGGGGATATAAATGGTACTTCAATTGATTATGAAGGAGCCATGGGTGTATTGACAACAGGCGTGTTTGTTACTTTGGGGATTGTTTTGCCTTATATTGTTCTTTTCTATTTAGTCTTTGGCTTTTTGGAAGACCTTGGGTATTTACCCCGTGTAGCTATTATTTTGGATCGATTACTGCATAAAGTGGGTTTGCACGGCTATTCGGTGATCCCCATGTTTTTAGCCTGTGGTTGTAACGTACCGGGGGTCTTGGCTATTAGAAATCTAGAATCAAGAAGGGAACGTTTTATTACGGCGGTCATGACCTGTACCACTATTCCTTGTATGGCGCAGACTTCGTTAATTGTTAAGGCAGTAGGGGCGCAGGGAGGAATATTTGTGCTGCTGCTTTTTGTGACCTTATTTACTGTCTGGATTAGTATGGGGATGTTGCTTAAACAACTGGTGGAAGGAACAACGCCGACTCTCTTGATGGAAGTACCACCATACAGGATGCCAAACTTAACCATTCAAATAAAGAAACTTTGGCTGCGGGTTAAATGTTTTTTAAAGGAAGCCATTCCTTATGTTTTAGGAGGCATTGCGCTGATCAATCTTTTACATGTCTCAGGTGTAATCAGTTGGTTGGGGCACCTGTTTTCTCCGCTGGTTAAAGGTGTTTTTGGTTTGCCGGAACAAACTGTAGCTGCCCTCATTATTGGTATTGTTAGAAAGGATGCGGCAGTCGCTTTGCTGGAACCCCTTGGCCTAGCAGGTGTACAAATGGTGACAGCTGTGGTTGTACTAACACTCTATTTTCCCTGTATCGCCACTTTTACTGTCTTATTAAAAGAACTTGGCCTCAAGGATACGGCTAAAGCAGTTGCTATAATGTTTGCAGTGACATTGACTGCCGGCGGGGGATTGAATCTTTTAAGTAAGCTTTATAACCCCTGGGTGATTATCGCCGTTGAATTTATACTGGTAATAATCTTAGCGTTATGTATCCAGCTGTTCTTTTCCGCTCGACAAGCAGACCATATAGATCGCTCTTTCACCCAGTAACTTAAACTCTGCAATATCCTAGCATGTTTTGCAGCAGAGTAGGCGAGAAAAGGAAAGGCCGTTGATTATGAAAACTAATCAATGGCCTTATTTTTAGTTCTTATTTTGGATTATCCTAACATCATAATTCTGGTAGCCAGCCCAAAATAAATTATCAGCGAGATTGTGTCGACAACGGTGGTAATGATGGGACTAGCCATAATTGCCGGATCTATCTTGAGCTGTTTAGCTATAATAGGGAGACTTGCGCCCACGATTTTGGCCGTGATCACGGTAAAAACTAAAGTTAAGGAGACGGTAGCGGCCACGGCTACTGAGTAGCGCTCGATTAGTAGAATCCTAAAGAAGTTGACAAAAGCCAAAGTGAAGCCAACTACAATACTAACTCGGAATTCTTTCCAGAGAATCTTGACCAGATCGTGAATACTAACTTCGTTTAACGCTAAACTGCGAATAATCAGCGTGGAGGATTGTGACCCTGCATTGCCGCCTGTGTCCATGAGCATGGGGATAAAGACAGTTAAGGCGACCACTGTCTCTAATGTCGCCTGATAAGTGCGAATAATATAGCCGGTAAAGGTAGCAGAAATCATGAGAAAAAGCAGCCAGGTGATACGTTGGCGTGCCATTTTGAGCACACCGCTATCTAAATATTCTTCATTGGTTGGTTGCATTGCCGCCATTCTATGAAAGTCTTCCGTATTTTCATCTTCGATTACATCTAGAACATCGTCTACTGTAACAATGCCGATGAGGCGTTCTTCGTTATCTGTGATTGGTATGGCTAATAAATCATATTTTTTTACTAAATCGGCCATATACTCTTTATCATCATTGGTCTTAGCATAAATGATTTCAGTATGCATAATATCACTAATTTTTTGCTCTGGCGTAGCAACCACTAAATCACGCAGGGAAAGGGTCCCTTCCAGGTGACGGCTAGCATCGGTGATGTAGCAAACGTAGATAGTCTCCTTGTCGGGTGCGGTCTGACGAATTCTCTCCAGTGCGGCTTGCACTGACATTTCCTTTTTGAGATCCACATATTCAATCGTCATCAAGCTGCCGGCGGAGTCTTCCGGGTAATGCAAAAACTGATTAATTAGTGTTCTTTCTTTCTCACTGGTATTGGCAATAATTCTTTTGACTACGGTGGCGGGCATTTCTTCTAAAAAATCTAATTTGTCGTCAAAGTATAAATCATTAATGATCTGTTGTAGTTCGTCTTCATTTACTAGTTGTGATAACTCAGTCTGGCGGAGAGGAGAGATGTAAGCAAACACAGCTGCCGCTTCATCTTTAGGCAGGAGACGAAAAACTAGCAGCGCAGTTTTTAATTCTAGTTGGTCAATTAATTCTGCAATATCCGCTAATTGACTGTTAGCCAGATACTGTTTTAATTGATGAAACTTTTTTTGGGCCAGCAGTTCATTGACATGTGCAAACTCCATAGTGAGTTAAGCCTCCTTAATTAAATTTGAGGCTCCCCTGCTAGCAAGATCAATAATTAATATTAAGGATGACTTGCAGGAAAGCCTGATGTTGCCTATATAATCGAGCAGGACTCCCAGGGTCAGCGTCCATACAAATCACCTCCAAATAATTAACTTTGCGCAAAAATAAACAGCCCCACTCTAATTAGTTGAGGCTGTTAACAAAGCGAAGTTATAAACTCCCTTGTCAAAGCTTTAGCACTATACAACGTAGGGGCAACCCAGCTGCGTTAAGTAATACCTTAAACCGATATTACCTGCTCACCCTTTGGCATCTCTCGATGTTTCAGGGCAGCAGCATATGTTTGTATAGTAACCTCACCTAACAGAGTGTACGATACTATTATATGCTTCGTGGGCTTTAAAGCCAAGCCTAAAACAGATGATGAGAAAATTTTTTTTAGTCATGGCGGCCACTAGCTGTAATTAGTTAGCACATCATCTGTAAAAGAGCAGATTGTGAGCAAGTCTCTGCATAGTGGTGAGTTACTTGATTTCTTGGAAGAAGCCTTGCAGCTTTAATGTCCAGCCAGTTACAGCTGCATAAATTAATAAGCTTAAAAACATGGAGATAACATCACCCGGTAATGTTGTGATATCGGCAGGATAATGAAAGGCTCTGGACATTACACCAAAATTAAAGAAGTAGATAAATACCCCAATACCTAAACATTTTAGAAGATAATCTTCTGGGGTGAGAATATAGTCAAAAACAAAAGCAATACAGACGCCAAAGAAAGCACCAATCATGATAGCATGTAGAAAACCTAAGATCCAATAAAAGGGTGAGTGTTGATAGGCAGAAAAGACTACTGTAAGAGATGTAGCGTTGTTGTCGTATTTAGCAATGCCGCTTAACTGCATTAATTCGTTGAAGCCATATTTGACAACCGCTCCAGCTACACCGGCTTTTAGTCCATACAGAAAGTCATGATTTCGTTCCAGTTGCTGCATATTCAGCCTCCTGAGTGACAACAATTTACATTTTTATTTTTGCATGAGCATGCTTTTTTAGTATCCCCACAGTATTAGCAATTATAGAAGGACGAAGGAAATTAATTTTACAGTGGGAAGTTAGTTAAGTGCAACCAAATTAAACGACGGTGTGTCTAATAAGTAGAATCAGGCCTGGAGGATTAGATGTATACAGAAGCTGAACTTGTACAGGAATTGAAGAAGGGCAATGAACAGGCAGTGGCCGTATTAGTAGAGCGCTATAGTGACAAACTGTTGCATCTCGCTTTAGGTATCTGCGGTGATCTGCAAAGAGCGGAAGAAGTGGTACAGGACACTATGCTGCAGGCCTGTCGGAAGATTGATAGTTTTGCGGAGAAAGCGGCACTGGCTACTTGGCTCTATCGCATCACTATTAATTTAGCAAAAAATAGTTCGCGCAGTTTTTGGCTGCGTCGCATCACAACCTGGGAAGAGCAGAAAATGCAAATGCTAGCGGCACCGGTGTCTTCACAACCAGAGTTGATGACGATCAAGAAGGAAACAAATAGTCAAGTGATAGAGCTGCTGCAGCAACTGCCTGTTAA
>DASRMS010000113.1:0-3632 GCA_035647835.1 Oscillospiraceae bacterium | reverse complement strand
TCCCAAAGTAATCGGTTCCGTCTGACCGGTTACTCTTTTTTTCCTTCATCAGCTTTTCTAGATATTTAATGAATTCATCAATATCTTTAGCACCTTTTGCAACTAAAAGTAACTTGAGCCGTTCCGCTTCTTGTGCGTACTGCACTGCTGTGTATGCTGCATGCAGCCTTTTCTTCTTTTGCGGTTGGTTCCTTATTTAAAAAGCAATTTTTACGATTTTCTCATGGAAAAGTTAAATCTAAAGGCACTTTGCCCAAGAGCACACCCTGTAAAAGCCGATGCTTTTTCACGCAATCCGCCCCACTCCCCTATGCGCTATTCTTTTTACCAGGCAAAATTGGCCCTAATTCATTCAAGCAATGGCAGCTCGGTCATGCGCAGCTTTGCACATCCGTAAGGGTAAAGCTGTATCTCTTCCATTTGGCCAATGGGTTCTCTGGATAAGGGCGTTTTGGCGCAAACGGTTTCATAGCCATCCTCCAGCCCCCATTGGATTTTCTTTACTTTTGCAGCTATTGTGATGGGCGGGTTTTGAGAGGAAAAGGGCGTTTCGCCGATGGGGTGGTTTTCCACTGCCAACTCCCCCTGGCAATAGGCGTAGCTCCAATGGGATTTGGGAATATACTGGTAATCGCAGTAGGGGAATTTTCTGGTTACCCCGTCCTTTACATATTCATGCATTTGCTTTTCATAGGCGATGGGAACAGCAAAGATAAGGGAGCCGTATTTCACTACATTTAAGTCATGGGGCCTTTTTTCAAGGGCCGGGGTTACAGTATAGTTTATGGATATTTGCGTTTTGGTATTTGCTTTAATGGTAAATTTCTGATGCTTGGCAGCTTGCTTTTCCCCATTGACCGTAAGGTTTTGGGCAAAAGAGGGAATGCGCACTTCAAAATGAAAGTCCTTTTTTGATGCAATGGTGTATTGAAAGCTGGTTTGGAAAGGATAGTTTGTTTCCAAAGAAATGTAAATATCCTCTGTTTCCAGCACGCTGGGAACGGGAATAGCATTCACTATGGTGTCGTCCCTATGCATAAAGGTGCTGAGGGCAAACTTGGGCCACCCCTGGCTGAAGTTTGCAGTGCAGCAACCATAGTGAGGCTCCAGCCCAAACAAATGCGCGTCTTTTCCGTTGGTTCTAAAAACGGCCTTCCCGGGAAACTCCTGACAGGCCATTTGATTGGTCATTTGAACATACTGGTGCGCCCACATATCGTCGCTCAGTGTGGCGGGCAAGGCATTGAATGCGGCCAATTCCAGCCGTTCCATCCATTTATCTTGGCCGGTATACGCATATAGATGCTCGTAGGAATACATTTGCTCCACCACGGCACAAAGCTCGGTTCCCTGTATGGGGCTTTGCCCAGAAAGGCATTCATCCCCCGTAAACAGCCCCACAGGCGTGCCGTTATATTGGTACAGTGCCTGGTACCATTGCTCTGCGCTTTGGGTATCCTCTTCCTTTAGAATATCATTTGATAGTGCCTGACTTTTTAGCATCATGGCAATGTTTACAACATGGGTTTCCAACTTCCAATGGTTCAAGGGTGTTTTCCATAGAGGCATTGCCTGATGATAGTCAAAGCCCTGCTTTTTCAGGATTTTTGCCAGGTCAACAATCCATGGCTCACTGTATTTCCGGTGCAAAAGATTGATTGCAACAAACCCTTCAAACCAGCGGTATTTCCCCCACCGTATAAGCTGTATTGCATTGTCTTTGAGCAACTGATAAAAGTTTTTTAGGGTGGCATACACCACTGTTAAAACACTTTCATCCCCGGTGCATTCATAATAAACGGTAAGCACCTTGGTCATGAGCAGAACCGCCCATGTGTCGTATGTTTTTCTCTCCTCCTGGCTGCATGGACAAATCCAGCCGTCGGGCTGCTGGTGGGTAATGATTGCCCGTATATACTTTTCTGCCCTTTGCATCATATCTTTATTTTCAAGCAGGTAGGCCAAAGGAATAAAGCCGTCCAGCCAGTAGGGCACTCTTTCCCACCCCTCGCGCGCTCCC
The DNA here is from genome assembly GCA_035647835.1 of Oscillospiraceae bacterium. Taxonomy (GTDB): domain Bacteria; phylum Bacillota; class Dethiobacteria; order Dethiobacterales; family Dethiobacteraceae; genus UBA9865. The sequence continues at coordinate 1,612 of DASRMS010000113.1, read as the reverse complement.
CCTATCCACCCACTGTCTTTGATATCGGGCCAAATTTTATCTAGGTTTCCGCTTAAGCCCTCTGCTTGCAGCTCTAGTTGCCTTTTCAGCCAGCCTGCGGGGGCAATTTCTTTGGTACTATAAAAGCTCCACTTTTTCATAGGCACACCTCTCTTTTTTATAAAGTATACCATTGACTTGCAACTATAGGAATTGCGTAAAGCACATAAAACATTGACAATATCACAGAATGCCGCTATGATGAAAAGGGTGATTTTATGATTGGAATTGATCTGAACAAGCCAATGGAATACAGGGGCTCTTCCCTAAGGTTTTTCAAAGAAAACGAGCACCACATCACACGCTTTTGCAAAGAGGATGTTTTGCTGCTGGTGTTTGCAGGGTGCTTACGGTTTTCGGAAAACGGCATTCCTTACCAAATTAACCCCGGTGAGTACTTTATTCAAAGGAAAAATTCCATGCAAAGAGGCGATGTGCCCAGCCAATCCCCTCAATATTTGTATGTGCATTTCCTTTCCCAGTGGTCAGACTCTAGCGCGGCTCTTCCCTTTCGCGGAACATTTGACTATCCGGCATACAAGCCCATGATTGCCCAGCTTGATAGAGTTGGCCACAGTGAGTGTTCGCTGACCGAGAAAACAATGCATTTTTACCAACTATTATATGCACTATATACCAACCAGTCCAAGGATACTTTGGCCGACAAAATTGCCCATTATATAGCCGATCAGGGCCAAAAAGATTGCTCTCTTGAAATGCTATGCAAAGAGTTTTCGTTTAGCAAAAACTATATTATCAGCATTTTCAAAGAGCAGTATAAAATGACTCCTATTGAATACAGGAATCATTTAAAGATTGAAAAAGCGGAGTACTTGCTGGTGGTAACCTCAAACTCAACAGAATGGATTGCCTACCAAAGTGGGTTTAACCATTATTCTCATTTTTACAGGCTGTTTTTTCGCAAAAACGGTATGTCGCCAAAGGAGTGGAGAAGTATGAAAAGAGTGCAGCCTGCTGCCAAGGGAGGGAATACTGGTCAGCCCAGAGGTGCCCCCTGTGATGGGCAATATTTTAAAGAAGGAACGAATGGTTTCGCCAAAGGCCAGGGTAACAATGGCCAGATAGTCACCCCGAAGCCGCAGGATAGAGGAGCTGATTAAAAAGCCGCCCAGAGCAGCAACCGCCCCACCCACCAACACGCCCAGTAAAAACCGCAGTTCCACCGGCAGGTTCACATTAATGGAAACAATACAGCCCGCATAGGCGCCCAAAGCATAAAACCCTGCGTGGCCCAAAGAAAGCTCCCCTAAAAAGCCCACCACCAAATTCAAAGAAAGTGCCAATATAACATTGTAGCAAGCCTTTATAAGCAGACTTTGGGTGGCACGGGGAAGGACGTTGGTACTCATTCCATAGGCAATCAGGGCATATATTCCGGCAGCGATCAGTATGGCCGTTATATTTTTAATAAGCTTTGCATTTTTCTTTTTCATAACGGCTACACCTTAGAAGCTTTCACATAGGGATTGGATAAAAACTTAAGTGAACAGCTTTAAGGGTTAGCAAGATTAAGACCACATTGGAGACTAAATTCTCTGGTGTGGTCTTTTGA
>DASRMS010000112.1:0-16034 GCA_035647835.1 Oscillospiraceae bacterium | reverse complement strand
TAGTTATTTTGCTTAAACTATTTATTAATGAGGAGGAAGATAAATGTCTAAACTAGCAGAAGTTAAGGCTCAAGTTGAAGCCGGAAAGACAAAAATAGTTCCCGGTTTGGTACAGGAAGCTCTAGATGAAGGATTAGCAGCAAAAGATATTTTGGCTGCTATGGTTGACGCTATGGGCGTTGTTGGCGACAAATTCTCAGCTGGCGAAATATTCGTACCTGAAATGCTGATCGCTGGTAAAGCAATGCAAAAAGGTGTCGAAATTCTGAAACCCGCTCTGGCAGGGGACAGCTCGATCTCCTTAGGTAAATGTATTATTGGTACCGTACAAGGTGATTTACATGATATCGGCAAAAACCTTGTTTGCCTGATGATTGAAAGCGCTGGCTTTGAGATGATTGACCTCGGTGTTGACGTTTCTAAAGAAACGTTTGTGGATACAATCAAAGCGAATCCTGACGTTAAAGTTGTTGCTCTATCCGCTCTCCTTTCCACCACTATGCCCTCTATGAGAGACACCGTAGCTGCTATTAAAGAAAGTGGCTTTACCGGCTTCAAAACAATCGTGGGCGGCGCTCCCATAACTCAGGAGTTTGCTGCTGAAATCGGTGCAGATGCTTATGCTCGCGATGCTGGTGGCGCAGCTATTAAAGTTAAAGAATTAGCTAGCTAATAACTTATACTTAAAACATAAATTGGGCTACTTAGCATATAAGTGGCCCAATTTTTTGATTCCCTCTTACTTGCTTCTATGCTGAACGACATTGCAGTACAGCAGTCAACGTGAAATCGCTTGTATTCGCTAAATATATCAGATATAATGAGCTTGTTACACCAATAATATGTAAGTTAGGAAGCTGGGTGAAAATCCCACACTGTCCCGCAACTGTAATAGCGGAGCACATACAATGATGCCACTGGGAGACTGGGAAGGCTGTATAGTGCTGTGATGCTTAAGTCAGGATACAACTTTGGGGTTTACAAAGCACATTCCTTACGGCAGATAGGGAAAATTTCCAGGGTACTAGATTTGAGATCCCCTATTTACACTTATCTGAACGTAGGATAGGTGTAATTTATTTTAGGGAGAGGATTAGCCTATTAATAATTAAAACGATTCAGCTCACACTAAAGTGGATAGTACGATCCAGTAATCAAAGTTAATGCTTATTATTAATAATGAGGTGAAGCAAATGAAAGACAGACAAGGCATTGTGATGGTGTATACTGGCAATGGGAAAGGGAAAACAACCTCAGCACTTGGTTTAGCTTTACGCGCTAGCGGTCATGGTGAAAAAATATTTATGGTGCAGTTTCGTAAAAGTGATCCTACTTACGGTGAAATACAAGGGATTCGTAAGTTTTTACCCAATATGACAGTTTTGCAGTCAGAACGCAGCCGTTTTCGTAAACATGGTGATTTTGAACAAGCTGATTATACTGATGCCGCCAATGTCTTTACTCAAGGTAAGGAAGCACTACTGTCGGGTGAATACGACCTGGTTATTTTTGATGAAATAAATTTCGCCCTCTATAACGATTTGCTTGAACTTGATGATGTTTTAGCCATGCTTAAAGCTCGTCCCCGGCATGCTAATGTCGTCCTAACTGGGCGTTATGCTTGTGAGTCCATTATTGAAGCGGCTGATCTAGTCAGTGAGGTCAAGGAAATCAAGCATCATTATCAAGCGGGTATCAAAGCACAACCGGGCGTGGAGTATTAAGCAGCTCGATCTAAAAGAAATTGTTGTACATAGTAACCTAAATAGCCTTAATAGTAGAGCAGGCGACTTAAAGTGAGGGAAGACGATGAGCTTAACCTTAAAACAAGTAAGCGGTAAGACCTACTATATACCTAGTCCGGTTAATATTGGTGTGTTAATCAAGGCAAATGATTGTATCGTGATTGATACTGGTTTGGACAAAGGGGTTGGCCAGCAAATCCTTCACTGTCTGCAGCAGGCCGGACTACGGGTTAAGGCTATTATCAATACCCATTCTCATGCTGATCATTGTGGTGGCAACGCCCCGTTGCGTGAAGCCGGTGCCATAGTATGTGCTTCACAACTGGAAAAAGCATTAATTGAAAACACAAAGCTGGAGCCCTTTTACCTTTTTTCTGCTGCACCTGTAAATGAATTAAAATCTCATTTTCTGATGGCTCCCGCCTCTCCTGTCGAGCAGGTACTAGAAACAGGGCCTTGTACTATGCTCGGTATTGATCTAGAAATCCTTGATCTGGCAGGACATAGCCCCGGTCAAATTGGCGTCCTGACAGCAGATGGGGTTTGCTTTTGCGGTGATGCTTATGTTGGCGAGCTGATCTTGGACAAGTTTAACATGTCCTACACTGCTGACGTTTCTGCGGCCTTACAGACACTAATAAAATTACAGCACAGCAGCTTTCAGTATTATGTACCTGCCCATGGCGAGGTAACAAGCGACACCTCAGAAATCATTACTAAAAACATCGCCGCCATAGAGAAAACACTGGCCCAAATCCTTACTTTTATTCAAAAAGAGCCCCTAACGCGGGAAGAAATTTTAGCTTACTATATTACAACTACTAAACGAAGATTTGATGCTATCCAGTATGTCCTTAACTTTAGTACCATCACCGCTTGTCTTTCCCATCTTCATCAAACTAACCAAGTAGCTTACAGCTTTGTGGACGGTAAAATGCTCTGGCAGGCCGTATAATCAACATTGATTTTTTGCCGGATTGTAAAAATCTTATCCTTGAGTGTTATTTAGACAAAAGCAGCTTAAAGTCCCTGTGGGTAAGGACTTGGGGCTGCTTTTTTAATAGAAGTTTGTTTGGCGAGGCGCTGATTGCATTAGTCAGGCCCCAGTTGTAAAATTCGTCACCACCGGTTATAATAGCATTACGAACATATGTTTGGACTACTGGGGTGATAAAATGTCCTTTGTGCATTTGCGAGTGCATAGTGAGTATAGTTTTCTGCGCAGTGCCTGCCGTTTGGAAGAATTGGTGCTGCGTGCAAAGGAGCTGGGCATGCCGGCCGTGGCGTTAACTGATTATGGCGTTGTGCATGGTGCAGTACGTTTTACACAGTTAGCACTACAACATGGTCTGCAGCCAATTTTGGGCGTAGAGTTAAATCTTAGTTCAGGTTTGCCTGTAGTGCTGCTGGTGCGTAATAAAACAGGCTGGGGCAATCTGCTGCGTCTCATCAACGGCTGTCAATTATCCCAACCAGCCAAAGCGTGGCTGGAGCCACAGGAACTGGCAGATCATTACGAGGGGCTGTCACTTGTTTTACATCCCAGTTATCAAAGTTTTTCCTTAAATACTGTAGAAAAAGCACTGACAATGTTGCAGCCTATTTTTGCTGCAGAATTATATTTGGCCCTTGCAGATACTGGTTTGCCGGGAACATCCCGTTTTAACCAGCAGTTAGCAGCACTGGCGCAGACCCAAGGTGTTTCCTTGCTGGCCTCGCAAAATGTGCATTATGTTTTATCTGGTGAGGAAAGTATTTTTTGGATGGTAAATTGTATTCGCACTGGTAAACCGCTGGCGGGTGCTAGGCAGGCCTTTTTGCCTGGCTCCAACTATCATTTAGCGACACCAGCAGAAATGTGGCGCCGCTTTGCCAGCTTTCCTCAAGCCTGTGATACTACTCTCTTTTTAGCACAAAAGTGCAGCTTTGTTTTGCAGCGGGAAGGCAGACATTTACCAACCTTTCACCTGCCAAACGATGAAGCGGCGGAAAGTGCCTTGCCACGTTTATGCCGTGAGGGACTGCAGCGTACCGGACTGAGAGCAGAGGTGGCGCTGCGGCGTTTAGAACGGGAATTAGCCGTGATTTTGCCTAAGGGTCTGGCTGCTTACTTTTTAATTGTGCAAGATTTAGTCAATTATGCCCGGAGAGCAGGAATTCCAGTAGGACCGGGGCGCGGTTCAGCCGGTGGTAGTTTAGTAGCCTATTTGCTGGGCATAACTCAAGTCGATCCTTTAGCACATGGACTCTATTTTGAACGTTTTATCAGTGAAGATCGGGTAGAATTTCCTGATATTGATATCGATGTATGTCAACGGCGTCGCGGTGAGCTTTTAGACTATTTGCGCAGCCGTTACGGCGAGGGTAGGGTGGCACAGGTGAGTACGTTTAGTACCCTGGGTGCCCGGGCAGCAGTGCGGGAAGTGGGGAAGATCCTAGATGCCAGCGGTGACAAAGTATCGGCTGTGGCTGAAGCGCTGCCCCATTATTCCGATCAAGGCGGTATTGAGGCCGCCTTAAGACAGTTTCCGGAATTTCAGCAGGCACGCTTGCGCGATGAGACGGCGCAAGCTATTTTAGTGGGGGCCCGGCGGCTGGAAGGTTTGTGCCGTCATCTTTCCACTCATGCCAGTGGCGTTATTCTGGGCCTGGCAGATTTGGCTGAAGCCGCCCCCCTTTGCCGCGGCCCAGCAGGGGAAGTACTGACACAATGGGATAAAGATGATGTGGAGGCGATGGGTTTTCTCAAGCTTGATGTTTTGGGCTCACGTAATCTAACGATTATTCATGATACTTTAGCGTCAGTGGCTGCTCGTCATGGTGGTGCGCCCACAGTGGAAAAGATCGTCACTGATGATCAAGCAACCTTTGCCATGCTGCGCCGAGGTGAAAGCCTGGGTTGTTTTCAGTTGGAAAGTGCCGGCATGCGTCGTGTTTTACGCCTGCTGGTGCCAGAACGTTTGGAGGATCTGATTCATCTACTGTCACTCTACCGTCCTGGCCCTTGGGAAAGCGGAATGGTGGAAACCTTTGTGGCGCGTCAGCGTGGTCAGGAAGAAACCACTTATTTACACCCTGCACTTGCTGAGATACTGGCTGAAACACATGGTGTAGTACTTTATCAGGAACAAGTAATGCGGATTGCCTGTGCAGTAGGCGGCTATACAGCCGGAGAAGCAGATCAATTGCGGCGGGAAATGGGACGTCGGGCACCTTCATTACAGGAAGTGCACCGCCTAAAATTTATTACTGGGGCGGTGCAAAAAGGCTTCAGCACCAAAGACGCTGGAGATATCTTTGATCATTTGTGCCGTTTTGCAGGTTATGGTTTTAATAAAGCACATTCTGCAGCCTATGCTTTATTCTCCTACTGGACAGCATATCTCAAACAGCATTATCCAGTAGAATATTATGCGGCTCTACTTTCTGCCGGTTTTGGTTACTACGGTTCAGCGGTCTATATTCATGAAGCTCGTCGCCGCGGTATTGAGATTTTACCACCTCATGTTAACTACAGCGAGATAACTTTTCAACCGGAAGGCAGCGCTATTCGCGCCGCCCTATCTTTAGTTCGAGATTTAGGTGCGCGGGGTGCAGCGACTATTATCGACGCCCGGGCCCATGAGCCGTATACTTCACTGCAGGATTTCTGTCAGCGGGTGGGGCGTTCAGCTCTACGCCGTAAAGCACTGGCTAATTTAGTTAAAGCCGGTGGTCTGGCGGGGTTAGGGTTAAATCGTCGTCAGGCACTCGCTGCCCTGGACCATGTGCTGAAGTGGACAGATCGTCAACCGGGTCAATTAAGCTTGTGGCCTTGGCTGACAGAGGAGAATACGCTGCCGTCTTTACCAGACTTTAGTGCCGCTGAGGTGATAACGGCAGAGGCGGAAACCTTAGGTTTAAGTTTATCACAACACCCCCTACAACCTTATCGCTCCCAATTAAAGCACGGCCACTATTTGCAGCTGCAGGAACTGTCTTTTAGACCGGCTGGTCAGGAGGTTACGGTAGCGGCGGCTGTTCTGGCCCGTTCACGGCGACGTCTGAAAAAAGGCGGTGTCATGCTAACACTCCTTTTGTCAGACGAAAGCGGTTTTGCGGAGGCTATCTTTTACCCAGATGTTTATAAACGCCTACTATACAGCCTGAATGAAGATTTGCTGGTGTTAACAGGACATACGACCACCGACGGTGATGCCATTATTGTGCAGCAGGCACTGCCTTTGTGGTCTTACTGCCTACAAAATTAGCTCATTTCCTCTTAGCAAGCGGCTAATGAAATTGGTATAAAAAGCAGGCAAGCTAAAATTGAAAAGCGCTTGCTTTTTTAACAGGAGAATAAAGCCTGATGTCGAAATAACTTAGCAAGTCCAAAACAAAGGAGTTAGCAGTAGTGGAAGAAGCAAAAATCAAAGAAACAAAAACGCTGCAGGATTTATTGGCATTAAGTGAAACCTGTCGAGCCTGTGTGCTAGGCAAAGATCGTAACAAACTTGTTTTCGGAGAAGGTGACCCGCAGGCGAAAATTTTTCTTCTGGCCGAAGCTCCGGGAGCCAAAGAAGACGAGCTTGGCAGACCATTTGTGGGACGTGCCGGAGAACTGCTAACAACACTGTTGGCTCAAGCCGGCATTAAGCGCGAGGATGTTTATATTACGGGATCATGTAAATGCCGCCCTCCCAAGAATCGTAATCCATATAAAAAAGAACTAACTGCTTGTCAGCCGATCATCAAACAACAATTGGCTATCATCCGCCCTCAAGTGGTAGTCTGTTTGGGACTGGTAGCTGTGCATAACTTACTGGAGCCCAAAGTACGGCTTGCTGATGTGCGCGGTAAGTGGTTTGAGGGCAGTGGCTATAGGATCTATCCCACCTATCATCCGGCAGCAGTTTTGCGGGGCACAGTTAAAGCAGACATTTTAGTAGAGGATTTCCAGCGCGTGTCTGCTAGCTTGGTGTCATAAGGGTAAATGATAGTTGACAAAGTAGCCCTAAAACTATAATGTAAAGTATAGAAATGTAGTGCTTTTAACAGCCTGCAGCTAGGTTACAATAAAAGAATAGTGACTCCGAGTTTATGTCATCTAAGGGGAAACCTATGAGCATAAACCGTTTAGGGTTGTACAGGAAACGGTACAGCCTCCCAGTGGAAAGGAGAACAATCAAGTTTATTTTGACTTGCCTATTTTTACCTCTTCCCTTGGGAAGAGGTTTTTTGATTTCACTACCTCGGGGGTGTGCCTAATTAAGACAAAATATCGTTGGTTTGTAGCTACAGTTGTGTTCGTTGTTGTGGTTTGGGCTGTTTTGCCTAACCTAAGTCAAAAGATCCCAGCATACATTACAGCAGGTCTACAGGATACCGAGACTCTCACTAGGCAAAAAAATTTAGAAGAAAGGAATATTAAAGAAGTTTATTTAGTTGCAGACCAAACCGATCAACCTGCCGAGCTGCTGCTGATTGTGGAAACTATGGGCTATAACGGTCCTCTTAAACTTCGTGTGCAGCTGGATGTCAAGAAAAGTATACTTGCAAACCTCACGATTTTAGCGCACGAGGAAAGTGCTACTTACGGTGCATATGCAGCAGAAGAGTGGTTTTTAGAACGCTTTAACGGCAAAGACACAGCTCATGATTTACGCTTGGCAAAAGTAGCGGCTCAGAATGCGCAGGAAGTAGTAGCTGTAACCGGAGCCACTATTACCAGCAAGGCGATTATAGATGGTGTTAATCAGGCTTTTAGCACTTATAGAAAATATCAGGAGGGGAATTAAGGTGAAAAAGAACTTGTTTTTGCTGTCTTTAGTCTTGCTGCTGTTGTTTACTGCGGCTTGTGGCAGCAATCAACCTGCACCTGGCGGTGGGGAAGACACGCCGCAGGGGGAAGAAGCCATTGTCATTGCTGGTTCAGAGCTAGGCGAGCACAAGATTACTGTGGCTGAGTTAAAAGAATTAACACCCGTAGAAAAAGAGGTAGTCTCTGTCAGTTCATCTGGTGAGGAAAATGAGTACAGTGTTAAAGGTGCCTTATTTGCGGACGTCTTAGCGGAATTGGGGCTGCAGCAAAAAGAATTAAGTGCCATTCGTTTTATCGCCGGCGATGGTTATATGATGGAGGTTCCTCAAGAAGTTCTGGCAGCGCGGGATATCATTTTGGCCTATGAAATAGACGGTGAACCCTTACAAGAAAAAACAAAGCCGCTTAGAGCCATTGTTCCCGAAGAGCGTTCCATGTACTGGGTGCGAAATCTGGTAAAGATAGAAATTCTTGAGGCAGCAGTAGCTGAACCTCTTAGTAAACTAATGTTCTTGGAAACTGTGACCAGTACCATGGAACAGCAGGATTATACTTATTATGAAAGCACAGATCAGGCCGTATTATGCAGTGAGCTGCCGCTGCCTGACGCTGGTGAGACTGTCTATTTGAAAGCCAGTGATGGTCTGGATAAGAATGAGAAAGCGGCAGTGTTCTTGGAGGAAGGTTATATCAAAGTTACCGGTGAGGCTAAACCACTTTATCTCTCACCCAATCTGCCTAAGGGGATGCATGTCAAAGAGATTCTCTGGCTAGCTAAAGCTGAAGTTGGCATCTTTTCTGTAGAACAAGGGCTAAAATATTTTACTGTGACCGTTAAGGATGGAGAAGAAGGAATTGCTTTAACAGATATTTTAGCTGAAGTACAATTGGCAGCTAGTGAGCAGTATCTGTTAACGGCAGCCGATGGTTATGAAGTGGAAATCAGCAAAGCAGATCTGGCCCAAGGGCTGGTGTATGTTCGAGACAGTGGTGAAATCACAGTAATATTTGAGGGTCTGCCCAAAAATACTACTGTTAAAAGTTTACTAGCCATAGAAGTAAAATAAAATCAGGGGGCGAAAAAATGAAAAAGTTATCTTTATTACTCGTTGTGTTGTTGTTAAGTGTTGCGTTAATAGGTTGTTCACAACCTGAAGAAGAAACTCCGACAGCTGATCCGGCTTGGACTATTAGTATTGTCGGTGTGGAAGCTGAACCGATTGATTTTACTGACTTGGATACAGCAGAGTTAAGCCAAAAAGATGTGGAAGCTGTGAAAAAGAAAAAAGACGGCACAGAAATAACAGAAAACTGGCAGGGTGTACCACTAAAAGAAGTTTTGGCTGCTGTCGGTGCAGCTGACTATCAAAGTGTAACAGTAGAGGCTAGCGATGGTTATGCGCAAGAGTATACTTTAGAGATCATTAACCGTGAAGAAACTATTTTAGGCTTGGTGCGTGACGGCGAGAAGCTAGATGAAGCTGATGGTCCGGTACAAATGGTACCAGCCGGTGAATCAGGCAATATGTATATTAAAAATCTGGCAAAAATTACTGTACAGTAAGTGATCAAACATGTTAAGTAAGCTTTTAAAGAAATTTACACTTTTTGACATGGTACTGCTGGCTTTAATGGCGTGCCTAGGCATTGCCACAAAACCGATTATTGTTCCCTTGACACATATTATTACCGGTCCGCTTTTTGTGCCGGGCGGCGTGATTGCCGGCGGCTTTTACATGATGTGGATTGTCCTGGGAGTGGGTTTAGTTAAGAAGCCCGGCGCCGCTACACTGATTGCTATTGTGCAGGCGATCATGGTTACTGCTACTGGTTTTTTTGGCACCCATGGGTTATTTAACATTTTTACTTATCTACTGCCAGGCCTGGCAGTAGATTTGGTTATGATTATCTCCCGCCATCGGGGCTGCTGCCTCGGCTGCTGTTTTGCCGGCGGCATTGCGGCTAATCTTAGCGGTACCTTACTAGTAAATCTAGTATTTTTTCGCCTGCCCTGGGTTCCTCTATTGTTAAGTCTCTCCAGTGCGGCTCTTTCCGGGGGCTTGGGAGGAATTATTGCTTATACTCTGCTCAGGCAATTAGATAAAAGCGGGATAACTAGTGTACTAAACAGGAGGGGATAGTATGCCGAAAAAGTATCTGTTAATGATGCTTTTGCTAGTGATCGGCGTCTTTCTTGGTGGTCTTTTGCGTGAAGCTTTCGTCAGAAAGACTGCCCAGGCTGCTGTTAGCTTTGTACCTACTCTGCGGATTGGCGGTGACGTGAATCAGCCGCTGACGATCAAGGAGCCCACAGATTTTGCTCAGGTTGATTTTACTTACAAAGGGGAATGTTTTACAGGCATTCCCCTTGCAGAGATAGTACGAAGTGCAGAGCCTATCACCGAAGATAGTAAGATATTATTTATTGCTGATGACGGTTTGAGCGCGGTAATAGATAGTCAGGATTTAACAGGTTGTCATCTCCTGTTTTCTGCTCATGGCTGGGAGGCCATTAATCTTTTCCATCCTGTCAGCAGTAATATTAAGCGTATTCAGTCAATTATTATTATTGCGGCAGACGCGCCCTTAAATTATGGCATGAATGTGATTACTCAAGACGCCAATCTGGCCCATTTTACGCCAGGCCAGCTTTATCAGCTGGCAAGTAGGCATCTTCCTTATTTTGAAGGCACCTCAACCGTCACGCCTGAGGGTAAGCAAAATAGTGTCTCCATCTATACAAGGCGGCAGTTATATCCTCTTGCTGAGTTGGTAGAACTGACTGGAGAAGAGAAGTTAATCGTCATGGGTGCCCACGGAGAGTACTTAACTACTGAAGAATCAGGTTTTCTGGAAGTGAACAATAATCTGCTTACCTACATTACATTAGATCGTAAAGCTGAGATAGAAGATGTCAGGGGTATGATCATCAATCCACCCACAGCCAGCATTACTGATTTATATCATGATACCTTGCATTTTCTTCAGCAGGATGAAAAAGTGCTCTTAATCTATCTCGATGGTCTTGGCTTCCATCAGTATGAAAAGGCTCTGGCTGAGGGCTATGCGCCTTTTCTTGCCAGCTTGCCTGCAGCGGTGAAAGCCACATCGGTGTATCAACCAGTGACTAATGCTGGATTTGCTGCTATGATTACAGGGACAACACCAGCAGAAAATGGAGTTTATTCGAGGAAGCAAATGGATTTAAAGACTCCTTCTATTTTTGCTAAAGCACAAGAGTTAGGCAAAAAATCTGCCCTAATTGAAGGTCATATAAAAGTTCTCAATACAGAAATTGAGCCTGTTTTAAATCTTGATACTAATGGTAACGGCAGTAATGACGATGAGATCTTCGCTGCTGGTCAGCAGTACCTGGCTGCTGATGATTATGATTTACTGATGGTACATGCGCACAGTATCGATGATGCCGGGCATACCAATGGTGATTTCCATGTGAAAACTATGGAGCAGATTAAGCTAATTGATAGCTATGCAGAGAGCTTGGTGAAAGCATGGCGCGGCAAGGTAATAATTACTGCCGATCATGGAATGCACTCGACAAACGAAGGGGGAGGCCATGGTGAATTCCGCTATGAAGATTTATTTGTGCCCTATCTTGTGTGTGAGGGAGGAGTAACCGAGTGAAAAAAGTTGTGATCGTCCTGGTTATCCTCGTGGTCATTGTTGCCATTACAGCAATGCTTAATCGTGATGATTTAGGGGAAAAAGTGGCCAGTCAGGAAAATGCCTTATTGTATCTTAAAGCAGATAACAGCGAAACAAAGGTTGATTTTGCCACCATGCAAGAATTGCCTGAAGTAGAGTTTCCTGCTGTTTTAAAAAGAAGCGGTAAGGCACCCGTAGATACATCCTATGCCGGCGTAGAGTTAAAAGCACTGCTAGCGAAGCTGGAGATTAACACAGACGATAAAACTCAAATTATTACTAAAGCTGTGGATGGTTATACCGTAGCCCTGTCTCTAGCGGAAGTGTTGGCAGATGATAATGTTTATATTGTCTACAAGCGTGATGGCGAGGACCTGGGAACCAAAGAGGACGGCGGCTCAGGCCCCTATCAGCTGGTGATCAGAGAAGATTCCTTTGGACAAAGATGGAATAAATACTTAATGGAGATTGAACTACAGTGAGTTTACCAATTCTAGTCAAAGATTTATCCTTTCAGTATGAAAATGATGCAACACAAATTTTGCGTCATTTAAACTTAGCTGTAGCTAAAGGTGAGATCGTGGCCGTAGTAGGTTTAAGCGGCATTGGTAAAAGCACCCTCTGCTATTGTTTGAGTGGCCTAATTCCCCATGTCTACGGAGGCATGATGGAGGGCGAAGTGCTGCTGCAAGGTCAGAACACCAAAGAGTTAAGTTTAGCTGCTATTGCCACCACTTTAGGTATTGTTTTTCAAAACCCGGATCATCAACTCTTTTCTTTTAACGTTGAGGATGAACTGGCCTTCGGCCCGGAAAATCTTTGTGTGCCCCGAGCTGAAATTGCCAGGCGCATTGAAGAAGTACTGGCAAAGGTGGGCATGCAGGATTACCGCGATGCCAGTCCCCAGCAGCTTTCCGGCGGCCAAAGGCAGCTGATTGCCATGGCCGCAGTATTAACGCTGCAGCCCGAGATTCTTATCTTTGATGAAGCCATGTCGCAGATTGATGCTGACGGGAAAGCAATGCTTAAAGCTATGATGCTGCGTCTAAAAGAAGAAGGTAAAACCATGGTGATGATTGAACATGACCTAGATAATCTACAGATTGCCGATCGGGTATTGGTCTTGCGGGAAGGCCAGCTGTCTCCCTACACTGGCAGCCTGTCATAGGCAGGTGAGAGGATGAGCATAATGATCAGCTTGCAAGATGTGAGTTTTCACTACAAAAGAGGTAAATGGGTATTTCAAGAGCTGAATTTAGAGATTAGGCGAAATCTCATAACTTTTATTGTCGGTCCCAATGGCGGCGGCAAAACAACCTTGGGTAAGCTGATGGCTGGCATTCTTAAACCGCAGACAGGGATGGTGCTGATAGATAATTTAAACACCAAAGAGGTGCCGCTTGCTGAACTTGGAGCTAAAGTGGGCTATCTTTTCCAGGAGCCAGAGCGGCAAATCTTTGCGAATACAGTGCGGGAGGAAATTGGCTTTGTTTTGGACTTACGTGAAGTGCCGCCAGCTGAGAGCAAAGCTAAAGTTGATCAGGCCCTAGCACAGTTTCAATTAACTCATTTAGCGGCACTGTCGCCGCTTAAATTAAGCCGTGGCGAAAAGCAGCGTTTAGTGATTGCTGCCATCATGGTTAATCAACCGCAATTTTTTATTCTTGATGAACCGACTACCGGACTGGACCAAGAAAGAAAAGCCATCCTTTCCGGCGTGATTGAAGGGTTGCAGCAGCAGGGGATTGGCATGGCCATTATTAGTCATGACCAGAGTTTTGTACAAAGACATGCCCAACAGCTGATCACCGTGGCAAAGGGGGAAATCGTTGATGTGGCAAACCCCAACACTTGATCCGAGAACAAAACTGCTGATTGTGCTTTGCCTTTCCAGCCTGGCTGTCTTGATCAAAAATGTCTATATTTTGCTGTTGGTTCTTGTACTGACTTTAGCTGCGGTGAAGTTAACCGGCGGTGAGATCTGGCATGTGTTCAGTAAGCTCAAGAGATTCATTTCTATTTTTTTGGCAGTAATTATCCTGCAAAGTGTTTTTACTAACGAGGGTCAGGCCATCGTGCAAGTAATGCAAGTTAAGCTGATTACTGATGTGGGATTACTGCGGGGCCTGCAGACAATTTTGCGTTTTTTCATCGTGATTGCCGCGGCTGTGCTGATGACAACTGCCAACCCGCGTGATATTATTCAAGGACTTATCCAATGGAAAGTGCCTTACGAACTGGCCTTTATGGTAACCATCGCCATTAGATTCTTACCCCTCCTGCAGGAGGAAGCCACGGATACGCTTACTGCTCTGCAGCTGCGGGGCGTCAACCTCAAGCAAATCCCCATTTTAAAGCGGCTGCGTACTTATTCTTATCTGTTAATGCCCCTGTTGACAAGTGTTTTAATGAAATCCAGGGATCTGTCTGTGGCTATGGAAATGCGCGCTTTTCGGGCATATCCCCAAAGAACGAGTTTGCGGGAATTGCAGTTCAGCGGAATTGACTATTTAGCAATGGCATTAAGTATGCTTATTTTTCTACTGCTGCTTGTGGCAGCTTTGGGCTTTAATTAGGAGGTGTAGACAGCGTGAAAGTTTTTTCAGTATTTGGTATTACAAAATCGGGGAAAACTACAACGATAGAAAAGATTATTGCTGAATTGAGAAAAAGACGCTATAGTGTAGGCTCGGTCAAGGAAATTCATTTTGAAAAGTTTGCTATTGATACCGAAGGCACCAATACTGACAGACATAAAAAAGCCGGCTCGCAGCTGGTAACGGCACGCGGTATGTATGAAACAGATGTGCTACTGCAGCGGCAGTTAGCCGTGAACGAAATATTAAGTTTCTACGATCACGATTACGTGTTGCTGGAAGGTGTGACCGACACCTGTGCGCCGAAAATTGTCACTGCTCACAGCACAGAGGAAGTCGATGCACGTCTGGATGAGACAGTCTTTGCTATTTCTGGCAGGCTGGCTAATAGTATGCAGGAGTACCGTGGTTTGCCGGTCATTAATGCTATCACCGAAACGGACAAGCTGGTTGACTTGATAATCGAAAAAGTATTTACACGCTTGCCCGACGTCGCCCCTGAATGTTGTGCTGCCTGCGGTGTTAGTTGTACGGAATTATCCGCCAGTATCTTACAAGGTACAGCAAAACGCGAGGACTGTGTAATATCAGATGGCAGTGTCACTTTGACCATTGATGACCAAGAGCTTTCCATCGTGCCTTTTGTGCAAAAGCTGCTTTACAATGCAGTCACCGGTGTAGCTAAAGAGCTAGACGGATATCGTGGCAACGGGGAAATTGTGGTCAGAATTAAAGGAAAATAAAACTGTAAGTATCGTTGACCAGTGTGATTTACAGTAAAGTGGGAGTGAAACCAGGTGATTGCCTTTGAGCAGGCGCAAAAAATTTTGTGCCAAGAGATAGAACGTTTACTAGCCAACACCAATAATGTAGAGCAGCTGTCCTTATGGCAGGCTGGCGACAGAGTATTAGCACAAGACATTGTGGCCGCAGATAATGTCCCTGCCTTTGACCGTTCTTTGGTGGATGGTTTTGCGCTATTGGCAGCAGACACAGAAGGGGCGACAGCCGAACAACCTATTACTTTACCTGTGACGGCAACAGTGGCGGCGGGAGCAAGGGCAGCAAAAGCATTACTGCCTAAGACAGCGGTGAGAATCTTCACAGGGGCCCTGCTGCCGGATGGTACGGATTGTGTTGTCAAAGAAGAAAAAGTAATAGTAACTGACGAGGCCATAGTTTTAAAACATGAGGAAGATAAGGGCGAGGGTATCAGTTTTAAAGGTGAAGACATTGCTCTTGGAGAACACTTATTAAGCTGTGGCACACGTCTTGCGCCAGCTGATTTAGCAATCCTCGCCACCTTAGGCATCGATCCGGTGCCCGTTTTTAAACAGCCAGAAGTGGGTATCTTTTCTACAGGTAATGAGCTAGTTGATGTCAACTGTTCACTACAGCCAGGACAGCTGCGTGCTTCAAATCTTTATGTTTTAGCTGAATTGGTACGTCAAGCAGGCGGAGTACCGGTAAATTTAGGTCTGGTAGGAGACAGTGAGGAAGAAGTGCTGGCAGTTTATGCGGAAGCAGAAGAGCGAGATCTGCCGCTGATACTGTCTACTGGTGGCACTGCTTCTGGTGATTATGATGTTATTAAGGCCGCCATGGATAAATTTTCTGGCGGCAGATTATTTAATAAAGTAGCGATGCGACCTGGGGCACCTGTTGTTGTTTCTGCCGGATCCAGGCAGTTATTAATTGGACTGTCCGGCAATCCTGCTGGCGCAACAGTGGCGATGCTGTTGTTAATTGCACCACTGATTGCCCGGCTTGCTGGAAACAAACATTTCTTACGACGGCAACAAGCCAGATTAACACAGCCTATTTTCTATCGCTCTGCTTTGCGAGGATTTTTCTGGGGTAATTACGACCAGCAAGCAGATAATATCTATGTGACACCCCATGTTAATCAATTTTGTGCTTCTATTAAAACTTATGTGCAGAGCAACTGTTTAATAGAAGCTGCTGACGGTCATAATATAGAACGTAACCAACTAGTGACAATCTTTCCCTGGTGACACAGGGGTAGTAAAAGTAAGCTTAGACTGTCACAGTCAACGATAAAGGGTTTTACCCGTAATTAGTAAAGGAAGGTTTTTCATGTTTGAACGGGATTTCTGCAAAAAATGGGATATTGTCTCCTATCACTGCCAAGAAAAGTTTCATAGTAAAAAGAATGAGGTTGCTCTTTATACATTTGTGGGATCCCAGGGTCAAACATGGGAGTGG
>DASRMS010000111.1:0-1181 GCA_035647835.1 Oscillospiraceae bacterium | reverse complement strand
AGACCAGGACACCCTGCAGATTAGACCAGGACACCCTGCAGATTAGACCAGGACACCCTGCAGATTAGACCAGGACACCCTGCAGATTAGACCAGGACACCCTGCAGATTAGACCAGGACACAAAAAAAATAGGTCCATGGAGATCTATAAACCCCCATGGACCAACAAACCAAAAAGCCATAAAGAAAAAGTAACTAAGCGCCCATCAGCGTTACTATATCACATAGTCATAAAATACCAGATAAGCGTAACAATACCAATAATGAAAATGAACGCGGTCACCATTTTCAACCGCAACGATAGCTGCAGCCACCATTGCAAGAGATTTGATGCCACCTTCGTTAGCAACGCCATCCAAAACTCTATCGGCTGGGATACTAACCATTTGACTAACCGTAGCAATATAAGCTGCAGTATTGTTTTCACTACTTGGTGCATACCTTGATATAATCTTTTTAATTGTGTTGTGTCCATTCTTGATATAATTTGATAGTAACTTGCATAAAGCACGCATCCCCATTGTCATTGAAACGAATTGGCAGAAGGCTGCATCTGTCTGCGTAGTGGCCAGGCCTTGCCATTTAGACCCATGGCGCAGGTTACCTGGATTGTTATTACGATACCCTCTTGTATTCTTTAGATTCATATATTATAACTGATTGCTAATTTATTAAACCATTAGTATAAAACTCGAGAACCTATAACAACAACCTTCATTCATAATAAACCTCCCTTCTTAGCGTATATTTTCTTTGCCTCCTCTTCTGTTAATTGTAATTCTTTAAGTGCGTTACTGTTTCCATGAGCTGCTTGTGACAGCATCTCTTCATACGTAGCTGGCTTTACAGCTGCGCGTCTGTCAACCTCGCGCTGCTGTTCTTTGGCCTGGTTCTCGTGCTCGCGTAGTTCTTCCCTTATGGAGGATGCTGCCATTTGTTCTGGACGTGCTGCACCTGCTGCCGTCTTTCGACCTCCTGCAGAACCTCGAGCTCTCATATTCTCTGCACGCTCTAAGATCCGCAGTATCTGCTCTCCCATCGTCGCCATACTCAGGGCACGTCTAATGGTTATTGGCAAGGTTTCCAACGGCTCAAGTGACCCGTTTACTTGGCAATCTCTAATTGCCAGTATTATTGCGCGAAATTCCTCCGCGCTGAACTCTTTGTCGGCAGACAAAAAA
>DASRMS010000110.1:0-15541 GCA_035647835.1 Oscillospiraceae bacterium | reverse complement strand
GATTTTCAGTTAGAACTTTATCGTAACACGGCCTTTCTGACGCGCACAGAGCGCAAGGCTCGTTTACATCTTTTCCCCGATAATAGGGCGATTGCTGATATTGCGCTGCAGTTTGCTGCTTACGTACGAAAACAGCAGCAGGAGCAAGATATTCCGCTGCAGTATGACGGTTCGCTGCGCTTAATGCCCGTTGATTATGAAAAATGGCTGGAAGCTTTAAAAAAGGAGTACGGCAGAGGCTGGAGTAAACAATACAGAGAGGCCTTGATTTCTGAAACAGCCCGCGACTTACTGGCATATCTGGAAAGCTGGAAAATGGCGGCGCAGGATGAAGAGTCCGGTGTTATTTCACTGCGACCCCTATTGGTCAGGCTTGTTGGCGATTATTTCGCGGATTTTAAGCAGACAGGCGGTGATAAGGCAT
Organism: Oscillospiraceae bacterium; assembly: GCA_035647835.1. Taxonomy (GTDB): domain Bacteria; phylum Bacillota; class Dethiobacteria; order Dethiobacterales; family Dethiobacteraceae; genus UBA9865. The sequence continues at coordinate 15,117 of DASRMS010000110.1, read as the reverse complement.
GAGCAAGGACAAGAAATGGACTATTAATCGAGCCGGCTTACTAAACTTCTGGTACTATGATGAAGAAGAGTTTTACTTCTCCGACGGCAAGCTGCTGCTGCGGGGCGACAATGGTTCCGGGAAATCTGTGACGATGCAGAGCCTGATCCCCATCCTGTTAGATGGTCGCAAAAGTCCTGACCGTTTAGATCCCTTTGGTTCCCGGTCAAGGAAAATGGAAGACTATTTATTAGGCGAAAAAGAACTGGTTGACCGGGATGAGCGGACGGGCTACCTCTATCTGGAATATAAACGGCAGGGGTTGAACCAGTATATCACGACGGGCATCGGCCTGCGGGCAAAACGTTACAGCAGCATGGATTTCTGGGGCTTTATTATTCAGGATAACCGTAGGGTCGGTCACGATCTGGCTCTTTACAATACAGAATACAGCGGCGAAGACGGCAAAAAGGTAAAAGTGCCGCTCAGCCGGCTGGAGTTGGAGAATCGGCTGGGGCAGGGTGGCCGCGTAGTGCGGGGACAAAAGGAATATATGGAGTTGGTCAATAAACATATCTTTGGTTTTGAATCAGTTGAGGCCTATGAGGAACTAATTAAGCTTTTGATACAACTGCGCAGCCCCAAGCTGTCCAAAGATTTTAAACCAACGGTTATTTACGAAATTTTAAATGAATCGCTGCCAGCCTTATCGGATGAGGACTTGCGGCCCCTGTCTGAAACAATTGAAAATATGGATCAGACCAAACAGCAGATGGAGCAGCTGCAGCGAGACAGGCAGTCCCTAAAAAGACTGTGCCGTCATTATGACCGCTATAATCGCTTTGTCCTGGCAGAAAAATCAGCAGGTTTTGTCAAAGCAGCAAGAGATGTTGGTAAGCACAAGCAGCAGCAATATAGCCTGCACTTAACTGATCTGCGGCGGGAACAAGATGCCCTGGCTGAGGAATACAGGGCGCTGAAAAAACATGATGTTTTTAATATGGAAGAGGAAAAAAACCATCTAGAAAAACGGATTGCTGGCCTTAAAGAGCAAGAAGCTCAGAAAAGTGCGCTGCTTAGGCAAAAGCAAGAAAAAGAACGCTTCCTGCAGGATGAAATAAATCTGGAAGAAGAAAAAAATTATTCTCTGCAGAAGGAGCTGAAAGATCTTTTGTCCGAGATGTCGCTGGCGGCCGAAGAGTGCAAATTTGACGGGCATACACTGGCAGCAGCAGAGTTTGAAGAACAATATGTCCAGGCAGAAGAATTTCACTTTGGCCTGTGGCGACGTGATGCCGCTGAGTATCTGCACAAACTTGAGCATGTTTTAGCGGTACTGCAGGAAGAGGCCAGAGTAAAAGAAAAGCATCGGGAAACGGATTTTGAGCTGTCAGAAGCGCGCAGGGAATTAGACCAGCGCCGACTGGAAGAAAAAAAGTGGTACAGCCTTTTTGAGGAAGAAAAGGAAAAGCTGCTGACCGCGATACACCAATGGTTAACGGCAAGTGAGGAGGTTCGTTTAACCGCTGAGGAAGTGCAGCAGCTAATAAGCGCCTGCAATCATCTTTATGAAGACTATAGTTATGAAGCAGCCCGCAGTCCCTTGTTTCAGGCCAGACAGCGCTGTGCGAGCAAGCTTGAATCTGCCTTGGTAGCGCTTACACACCAAAGTAAAGAGAAGCAAAAAGAAAAGCTAGAGCTTGAGCAAAAAATTAAAGAATGGAAAGAAATGAAAGAGCCGGAGCCCGCAAGACATCCGGATACCGTAGAGGCGCGGTGTGAGCTGGAGAAGGCCGGTATACCCTATCTGCCGTTTTTTGCTGCGGTGGAATTTAGGCCGGAAGTGCCCGCAGATGTGCGGGAGCGGCTGGAAAGTGCAATCACGCAAATGGGCTTGTTAGATGCGCTAATCGTACCGGAAAAATACGCACAAGCAGCTATCAACAGCAACCGCATCATTAAACCTGATCCCCATATTCTTGCTCATACACTGGCTGAATATCTCTATCCTACACCACCACAGGAGCCTCAGGGCCTGACGGCGGGAGATATTGATAACGTTTTAAGAAGTATACTGATCGGTGAAAATCAACAAGATGTATCCGTACCGATAGTCAACGCAGAGGGCAGATATCGGCTGTCTTTGCTTGCAGGTCATGCTCCGAGGGAAAAACAGGCGGTTTTCATCGGCAAAGAGGCTCGTGTGAACCATCGGAAACAAGTTATTGCCAGGCTAACGGAAAATTTGGCCGAGGTAATGACAGAACTGCAGGCCTTACATGAAAAACAGGAGCAACTAGAAAACCGCAGGCAGAAGTTGGTAGAAGAATATGAATCGTTTCCCCGGGACACCGATGTTGCTGAGGCCTATACGAATTTCAAAGAACTAAAAATACAAGTAAACGCCCAGCGCAAAGAGGTAGAGCGGGTTAACGAAAAACTGAGGATTATCATTGATAAGCTGCAGAGAATCAGAGAAATAGTGCGCAGCAAAGCAGCGGGGATGCCGCTGGATACGAATGTTGAAATTTATCTGAGTGCAGTGGGCTGTATGAAAGAATATATGACTTGCCTGCAGAAGCTAGAGATCACCTACCAGAAGTTCTTTTCCGGTCTCAGGCGACTAGCACAAATTGGCACAAATTTGCAGGACGTGGAAGAGGATGTGGACGGGCTTAAAGGTGAGCTTAATGTCCTTAGCGATCAGTTGATTATTGAAAACAGGCAGCTAAATGAGGTTTTTAAAAAGCTTGAGGAGCTCGGCGCGCAGGAGATCCGGCAGGAAATCGAAAGCATAGAAAAACGCTTGCGGACAATTCCTGATGAGAGAGTGGAGTTGACAAAAAAAGAACGTGATGTAGGTAATGCTGTTGTCAGGCTGACAGAAGAAATTGGGCAAAAAGAGCTAGAGTACCAAGCCGCAGCAGCGCTGGCAGCACAATGGGAAAAAGTTTTCTTAGCCGAATACCATTTACAGCTTACTCCGGAAGAAGAATTTTTGACGCTGCAGGATAATGACGCGTTGAAGCTAGCGATAAAAATTAAGCAAAAAATAGGTCATCTCTTGGCAGAATCTGAGCGGGAGAAAGTGACGGAAAGCTTAAATCAGTCTTTTTACCAGGAACAAGGTGTTTTAGTGGAATACAGGCCAAATCTTGATGCTATTTTAGAGTTGGAAATTCCGTCAGAACATTTTCTTGTTACCTCAGCGGATGACCATATAGGTATAAAAGTAGAGCAGTTGGCTCGTGTCTCCCGCAGAATACAGCTGATGCTGGAATACGGTGGAAAAAGAGTAAGCCCCTATTTTGTGCAAAAAGAGATGGATAAGGATATCGAGCTGCAGCAGATCATCTTAAGTGAGAAGGACAGACAGCTTTATGAGGATATTATTGTCCATAGTGTCGGGCGTCTGATTCGTTCCCGGATTTACCGAGCGGAAAAATGGGTGAAGCAAATTGACAAGTTAATGGCCGATCGGGATACATCCAGCGGCTTAACCTTCTCCTTAAAATGGAAGCCAAGAACGGCAGAATCAGAAGATGAGCTGGACACACAGGACTTAGTAGAGATCCTGCGGCGGGACTCCCATCTGCTCAGTGAAAATGATTTGGATAAGGTAACCAGGCATTTCCGCTCGCAAATCGAACGAGCCAAAGAATCGATGGTGGAAAAAGGGTATGGCGAAACGCTGCATCAGGTCATTAAGGAAATGCTGGATTATCGTCGCTGGTTTTCCTTTACTCTTTACTATCGCAAGGAAGGCGAGGCGAAAAAGGAACTGACCAATCATGTCTTCTTTACTTTCAGTGGTGGTGAAAAGGCCATGGCAATGTACATTCCTCTTTTCTCAGCGGCGTACTCGCGCTACCTTGAGGCGCGTGATGATGCCCCATTTATAATATCTCTGGATGAGGCATTTGCCGGCGTCGATGAACGAAACATCCGTGACATGTTTGACTTGGTAGAGAAACTTAACTTTAATTACATTATGAACTCACAAGCCCTGTGGGGGGATTATGATACAGTTCCTGCACTTTCCATTCATGAGTTAATTCGCCCGCAAAATGCTCCCTATGTTTCAGTGATTCGTTATTATTGGAATGGTCAGGTGCGGCGGATGCTGAGGCCGCAGGAAGTACTGCCCAGTGAAAGGGAACGGGCTGCTGAGGAGCAATATGCAGGGTAGCTTTTGACTTATAAAGGGTGAGGGAAATGAATAAACTGATTACTGAAGCGGCAGCTTTTTTTCAGACAGAAAAAGGCTTTGCCCGGCTTTTGCGTGGCTTTATCCGAACTTACCGGCGTTTAGGCCGTATTGGCGGCACGGTTAAACTGGTAAGGATGACAAAAGAAGAAAAAGAAGCCTTGTCCGGCTTCATGGGTAAGGATTACAGTCGGCAGAACTCCGCCACCATTTCCCTGACTGATTTTCAAATTGCGCTGGACAAAACAAAGTTCGCCGGCCTGCAGCTAAAAGATTTGCTTCAGGCCTATATAGGGGAGATATTACTAACGCGTTCAGAGGAACAAGAACTCTATCGGCAACGGAAGGAACATTTTTTTCTTGAATTGCAGCAAGCTTATCCCGATGAACTACAGCAGTTGATACTTGAGCACATTCTCAATAAAGGGACTGGTACAAGGGGCCTTCATCAGTTGTATGACACTCGGCCAACTCTATTGAAAAAGCGGCTTAATTGTGTTTTGTCAGCTGTAAAAATGCTGCCGACAACTTATGAACGACTACCCGGTTTTGCCAGTCGGGTAACGAAGGACCCCCATGGTTTAGATTTAAATACAGAAACAGGTCGTCTATTTGTTTTAGCCCTACAGATTATTCGCGCGCATCAAGACGCCAGCTACCGCCTAATTTCTACACCTTCTGCGGAAGAGATTACGGAAATTTTAGGGGAATTTAAAATTATTCGGGATGACCTGCTGAATTTTGTCAGCTGTACTGGCTTGCTGGGCCTAAAAGAGGACGGACAATTAATTACTATGTGGCAGGCAGCTCTGCAGGATAAAGCCGTTATCAATCTGCCCCTACGAGAGCTAGTAAAAATTGCTGCCTTTATTCCTGCACATCAGCTTAAGACGGTATTTATTGTAGAAAACTCGGGTGTATTTTCAGAGCTACTCGACCATTTGCAAGATAAAGCAGCGCCGCCACTTATCTGCACCCATGGTCAATTTAGGCTGGCTGCGCTGCTGCTGATCGATAAATTGGTGCAAAGCGGCGCCGTTTTGTATTATTCAGGTGACTTTGATCCTGAAGGTCTGCAAATGGCAGAGCGGCTCCTCAAGCGGCACCCGCACCATGTCAAACTGTGGCATTATACGGTCGAAAATTATGAAGCTTGCCTTTCGCAAGTGTCTTTGTCTCAGGCAAGGCTTAATAAACTAAAAAACATTGCGAGTTCATCTTTAACCGCTGTAAAGGATAGCATCTTATCATTACAAAAGGCTGGTTACCAAGAGCAGCTGGTGCCACTATTAGTAGCAGATATTACAGCAGTATTAGACAAGAGGATAGATAACGTTTAATTAGCACCGGTAGACATGTTTTAGTTTAAGATATTTTATCGACCTATATGGCAAACTATGAAAGATGGTGAGAAAGGAAGAGCTGCATGGAACGTTGTATCTTTTGTCAGATCGCTGAAAAGGCTATTATTTGCGAGAATGATTTGGCTAAGGCCTTTTATGATAATTTTCCTGTTAATGAAGGACATACACTGGTGGTGCCCAAGCGCCATGTGGCCACCTATTTTGAGGTTACTCCGGCAGAGCTGGCTGCTGTTAATGAGTTAATTTTTAAGGTAAAAGATCTGCTGGAAGAGCAGTATCACCCGGATGGCTATAATGTGGGTGCTAATGTAGGAGAGGCGGCTGGGCAGTCTGTTTTTCATTTTCATGTCCATGTGATTCCACGCTTTGTTGGTGATGTAAAGAATCCGCGTGGCGGTATTAGAAAAGTGAAGAAGAATGTGGTGCCCTACCCTTTAGAAGAGGAGAGGGAAGAGCATGTCTATCATAAGTTAGTGCGGGATAGAATACCGGAAATTATTGAGCAGGAGGGTAAGGTGGCAGTTTGCCATATTGCCGAGGGTGAAGAGTATACGCTGGCGCTGCGTGAGAAGTTGTGGGAGGAAGTACGGGAGTTTTCTGCTGCGGCGGAGGTCGAGGAATTGGCAGATATCTTGGAAGTGCTGAAAGGCATTGCTGCTAATTTGGGTGTTAACTGGGCGGAAGTAGTTAAACTGGCTGACAACAAAGCTGCGGCACGTGGTGCTTTTAGTAAGCGTATCATTTTGGAGCGGGTAGAAGAATAAGCTGTGAAGTGGAGGATTAACAATGGACGGTACAAAAAGAAGTAATATTAAAATTGGTGCGGCAGTTAAGGTCGTGCAAAAGCAGGATCAGCGTAGTGGAAAACTTACAGCTGGCGTCGTTGAACGGATTTTGACTAATTCGGCCACACATCCCCATGGCATTAAAGTAATGCTGGAAGGCGGTATTGTGGGACGGGTAAAAGAAATAGAGTGATGAGGGTGGGACAATTGCAGTTATTTGTGGTACAATTGACTTAATATTGTCATTAGTATTGCAAATTTGCTGTTTTACTATCTGATGAGAGGGTTGGTTAAAATGGAAATACTAAAGAAAGCTCTGCAAATACCACAGGGCAGAACAAGTTTTTTTATTATGATAGGGGGTATCCTGTTGGCCTTTCCTATTGTAAAATTTTTTGGTGACAACAACTTTGTTCTCTTTTTTGTATTGATACTCTCTGTGGTTACAGCAGAGTCGGCAAGGACTTTTGGACTTATCCTGGTTAAGGTTAGAGATAGCCAAAATAAATAAAAGATTCATCGAAGACAGGAGTTCTTTAAATAAATGAGTAAACGTTACCGTCGGTATATTTATTTTACATCCTTTGTTTTAGCGTGCTATTTATTTGCTGTACTCTATGCGGCGTATCTGCAGGGTACAGTTTTTTACTATGGTCTAGTTTTGCTGCTGCCCGGGGGTGCTCTGATTTGGTATTTGCTAGGCAAAATGCGTTATGCCGCCATCGTGGAAGAGTTGGCAGCGATGTGGGGTAAAGCTAGCAAAAGGGACAGGGATTTTCGTGATCTAACGAGAATGTCCACATTATTTCCTGTCCAGACGCAGACAGAAACGATCATTTCTCCGCAAACCAAAGAAGATTTACACATTGATTTACTTTACAGTTTAGTTGATCGCACTTTAACAACGCCGGGCGCCCAAGTTCTTTACAATATGCTGCAGAGGCCGCTTTTTGATACCGAGAGGCTGGCGCAGCGTGGCGAGATGATTCGTTTGTTTGATACGAACTCACCGCTGCGGAAAAAACTGCGTATCCGGCTGCGGCAGTTAAATAGACAGGATGCTGATACTGTTACTAATTTAATTTGGGATGAAGAGATGCAACCGGCTAGTTTAGGTTATCTGCCAACAGTATTGGCCTGCTTGGCATTAGTCGCTGTGGTATCTCCTTTTATCATTGGTTTTAAAGGAGTCTTTTACGGGATTTTTCCGATGTTTGCTATAAACTTCTTATATACACATAAGAAATCCGCCAGAATGATGATTAGTCTGCCAGCAATTCGTTATATGAACTCTTTCATCTTGGCAGCAGGTGACTTGGCACAGTTAACGGCAGAGAGTTTGCCGGACTATGCTGCAGAGCTAGCAGCTGGAGTGCAGCAGTGTAAAGGGTTACTGCGCAAAACACATCATAACATTTTAAGATTACTAGACGCTTTCGGTCTCTACGATTACGTGAACTATCTCTTTTTGTTGGAATTACGTAGATTTGAAGCCTCAATGGTGATAATTTCACGTAAAAGAGAGCACTTACAACAGCTATATTCGCTGGTGGGAGAACTGGATGCCCTGCTGGCAGTTACTTCTCTGCGTGCTGGACAGGCAGCGTGGGTGGAACCAGAGTTAGTCACGGAGCAGTGTTTTATTAGTACCGAGGAAATTTATCATCCGTTACTCGAGCATCCGGTGTCGAACTCTGTACAGCTTCAAAAACCGGGTTCTATCTTGACTGGTTCCAATATGTCTGGTAAATCAACTTTCTTGCGTACTATTGGCGTCAATGCTTTATTTGCGCAAACAATCTATACTTGTTTTGCCAAAAGTTATCGCGCAAGTTATTTCTCTATCGTCACTTCCATCAATAAAGATGATTATTTGCCAGGTGGCAAAAGTTACTTTTTAAGTGAAGCGGAAGCGATCCTCGCGATGATTAACAATAGAGCAGATCACGTTGCTTCCTTATGCATTATTGATGAGATCTTTCGCGGCACTCATTCTTTAGAAAGAATTCCAGCCGCCATTGAAGTTTTGCGCTATTTAGCGAAACAGAACACCTTAAGTGTTATTGCTACGCATGATTTAGAGGTGGCTAAAGCCTGTATAGCTACCTACTCTTTGTATCACTTTAGTGAACGGGTGGGAGAAGAAGGGCTGGAGTTTGATTATCTCCTTAAAAAAGGATTAACAACTTCTTGGAATGCCATTCGAATTTTAAAGCATTTAGGTTTTCCTGCAGAGATTGTGGATCGGGCCACTGCCACTGTTGATAAAGATATAAAATCAAGTAGTTAATTCAGATAAAAAATGTAACCTAAAAGAGGGGCAGCTGATGTTAGTCAGTTGCCCTAGGTTTTTGTTCTTGTTTAGAAAATGTTTTATAATTGTTTAGATGAGTTGCTTAAAATGAAAGTGAAGTAAAACGAGAGGTGAGAGAAAGTGAAAAGCGAGAGACAATGGCCGTAAAAAGCAATATGTCTGTTACGCAGCATAGTATTGTAATAATAGGATTGTTTTGTTAGTTGAGAGGAGATGAAATGGTGATGGGCAAGCAGGCAAAAAAGATCATTGCTCCTGTGATTGTTACACTAATAGTGGTGCTGTATTTTGCATTTATCTCACGTATGTCTTTGCTGCAGCCTCTGCCGCTAATGGCGAGGATCTTAGCAATTGCCATTCCCTTGGCGCTAATTAGCGTTAGTATCTATGTGTTAATTGAAAGAATTAAAGAAATAAGGAGCGGTGAAGACGATGATCTTAGTAAATACTGATTACATAGCGGGCAAGGATTTGGAAATGCTGGGCTTGGTGAAAGGCAGTACTATCCAAACCAGAAATGCTGGTCGTGATATCACCCAGTTTTTTAAACATCTCGTGGGCGGGGAGTTAAAAGAATATAATAAAATGATGAATGAGGCTCGGGCTTTGGCTACGAAAAGAATGATGGAGGATGCGGCAGCATTGGGGGCAGACGCTGTTGTCAACATCCGCTACGCGTCGACAGCGATTATGAGCGGGGCGGCAGAAGTTATGGCGTACGGCACGGCGGCAAAGTTTAAATAGCTTAGAAGTGGTACTGGGAAGCGTTTTGTCAGACAAGGGATATTCATGGTTAGGAGGAAAAAGTAACCATTGTCTCAATAGAGTGACCCCATAAAGATGAACGAGAAGAGTGAACAAATTCAGTTTTGTTTGCTCTTCTTTTTTTACGTGGACTCAGTAGTCTAAACTTCCCAAGTGGTTATTTTGTGGTATTTAGGGAAATTTAAAACTGTCGGTGGTAATCTTGCTAGCTGCAAAATGGAGGATAAAACGCGATGGAAAAGTTACAGGTAAAGAATTTATACAAGGTTTTTGGCTCTGACCCACAAAGGGCGGTCTCGGCCTTAGAGCAAGGTCTGTCAAAAGATGAAGTGCAAAAAAAAATGGGATTGACTGTTGCACTGAGAGATGTTTCCTTTACTGTTAATGAAGGTGAGTTTTTTGTGGTTATGGGGCTTTCTGGTAGTGGAAAGTCAACCCTTTTGCGCTGCCTTAACCGCTTGATTGAACCTACACAGGGTAGTGTGTTGGTTGATCGTCAGGATTTAACAAGTTTGAACGACACCCAATTGCGTGAACTGCGCCGTCAAAAATTTGGCATGGTTTTTCAGCGTTTCGCCCTATTTCCTCATCGTACAGTCTTGGAGAATGTGGAATATGGTCTTAAGCTGCAAGGTGTTGCTCCTGACGAACGCCGGAAAAGAGCGTTGGAAGTACTAGAAACAGTTGATCTGGGTGTCTGGAAAGATAAATATCCTGATCAGTTAAGTGGAGGGATGCAGCAGAGAGTTGGTTTATCTCGTGCTCTAGCTATTGAACCTGATATTCTTTTAATGGATGAGCCGTTCAGTGCTTTGGATCCACTCATTCGACGTGACATGCAGGAAGAGTTAATGGATTTGCAGGCCCGTTTGCAGAAAACAATTGTTTTTATTACGCACGATCTTGATGAAGCTTTGAAATTGGGTGACCGGATTGCTGTCATGAAAGACGGTGAAATTGTCCAGTTAGATACGGCAGAAGGAATTCTTACCAGCCCGGCCAATGATTATGTTGCTGCGTTTATTCGCGGTGTTAACCGCGCTCATGTCTTGACTGCCGAAAACATTATGCAAAAGCCTGATGCATTAATTACCACTAAAGACGGTCCCCGTGTGGCTCTGCGCAAAATGGCAGAGGCCCGTATTTCTAGTGTGTTTGTAGTTAATCGTAATCGTGAACTAAAAGGTCTGATTACGGCTGAAAGTGCTATTGAGGCAATCAAAGAACATAAGGAAATGGAAAAAGTATTAACTACTGATTTGCTTACCACAGCTCCGGATACACAGGTTTTTGATTTGATTCCCATGGCAACAAGGGCAAAATTCCCTCTTGCTGTGGTAGATGATAAGCATCGTTTACTAGGGATTATTGTACGTGTTTCAGTTCTTTCCGGTCTGGTAGATGCAGAGGAGGATAAAAACGATGCCAGCTAATTTTGGACAATGGTTAATAAATGTCTTTACTTCTTTACAACTAGTTGAGCTGCCACTAGCGAAGTGGATTGAAAGTTTAGTGGACTGGATGGGCTTGAATTTGATTGCGTTGTTTGATTTTATCAATCTGCTAGTTGGTACCACATTTACTTATATTGAATCCTTTATTCTGTGGCTGCCGGCAATATTGATTATGGCCGTTTTCACATACCTTGCTTGGCGCCTGAATGGTCGGGGTTTGGCTTTATTTACGGTCGCGGGTTTCTTTTTTGTGGGCAGCCTTGGCTTGTGGGAAGAGACCATGATTACTTTAGCCCTGATTTTGACAGCAACTTTGATTTCTGTTTTTGTCGGGGTGACACTGGGAATTCTAGCGGCGAAAAATGATTCCGTTGCCGGTGTTTTCCGCCCAGTTCTAGACCTGATGCAGACTATGCCCAGTTTTGTTTACTTGATTCCTGCCTTGATTTTCTTTGGCATGGGGAGTGTACCGGCCGTCATAAGTACGGTTGTTTTCTCCATGCCGCCTGCGGTGCGCATGACGAGTCTTGGTATTCGTCAAGTGCCGGCTGATATTATTGAAGCAGCTAAAGCTTTTGGTAGTTCACCACGACAGCTGTTGGTTGATGTGGAATTCCCACTTGCTTTGCCTACGATTATGGCCGGCATCAACCAAACCATTATGATGGCATTAGCAATGGTCGTCATTGCGGCGATGATCGGAGCCGGTGGGTTAGGCAGTGTTGTGCTGCGTGGTATTATGCGCGTCCGTGTGGGTACTGGTTTTGAGGGTGGTATAAGTATTGTGATTTTAGCTATTGTTTTGGATCGCATTTCTCAGTCTTTAGGTAAAAGTAAGAAAGATTTTAATTAGCTTACTTGCTAAATAGCTCGTTTATTTGATGTTTAGTCGTAATGGCTTAGCAAAAAGCACCGCCGAGAACATTTGTTCCCGCGGTGCTTTTGAGCTAGATTAAATTAAGTAATTACGGCAGCATCTCCTGAACTAAACTTTCATTTTCCTGCAGCCACTCAGCCACTAAAACATCAATATCTTCGTTTTCTAACTCCATACGACGTATCATATCTTCAAGATCATCGATTGGCATCTGCCAATTCTTTAAAAATGCCACCGCTTCAGGAGCTCGTTCTGCTAATCCTTTGGTTGCAAGGTTGCGCACTTCATCCTGCTGCCACAAGCCCTTGGGGTCTTCTAAAAATTTAAGGTCATATTCGGCAAACATCCAGTGCGGGCGCCACCCTAAGAAAAGTACCGAATTTCCGCGGTCGAATTGGCGTGATACCTCTGTAAGCATCGCCCACTCACTACCTTCAACCAATTCATAATCTAAATCATATTCGTCAATAATTTGCTGGGAAGTCTCCATCATGCCTGCTCCAGCGTCAATACCGATAATTTGTCCGCCAAACTCATCACGGTAATCATTTAGTTCGGCGATGGATTCGACTTTAGAATCTGTGGGCACGACCCAACCAAGAATCCCTTCTGTATAGCTGACACTTATTTCATCAATGCGATCGCCATATTCCTGCATGTAATTGCCATGCATATTGGGTAGCCAGGCATCAACGAAAATATCTATATCGCCTGTTGCTAGACCGCTGTAGACTGTGCCAACATCAACTTCCTGAATCTGCACATCATAATCCAGGTGCTCCTCCAAAATTGTAGCAACAATATTAGTGGGAGGAATTGTCGAAGACCATGGTGTTGCTCCGATAACTAAGGTTTCTTTGTCGTTTCCTTGGGTAAACAACCCGCAGCCAGAAATAGAAAGCATACCGACGATGATTATCCCTAAAATGAATGTCCTGTAGGTGTGCTTGTGTATTATTATCCTTACCTCCTTTTGTTCTAGTAGCGGCTTTAGTTTTTCCTGCGAATTTGTGCGCTATGCATTACAGCGTCAGGACAGAAGAGGCATTTTTGTTGCTGGAGGCACCAACTTAGACTAGTCAGAGGAGGTAGGGACAGCTTGATGTTTAATAAATCCACTTCTTTTTGATATTACGTGTACTCATGAGGAAAAGAAAGAGGGTGAAAGCCAGCAGTACAATGAAGCTTAACCAAGGAGCAATAAAGCCAGTATGATTGATTGCTGTTTTTAAGATATCGGCGCCATAGGTTAGGGGCAGCAAAAAAGAGAGTGGTCTAACTACTGCCGGTAGATTCGGAATGGGGATAAATAACCCACAGAGAAACATCATGGGGAAGCGAAAAAAGTTGGAGAATGTTTGTGCTTCAAATACCTCGCTGACAGAGACGGCAATAAACAAGCCTAAGAAAGTAGAGGTCACGGCAATTAGTACAACACTTAGCACGGCAGCTCCCCAATTGATACCGGATAGGTCTGCGAGAAAGGAAGCAAAGAAAACAGGGATAAAAGCATTGATAACGCCAAAGAGGATGGCGCCTGTTGTTTTGGCCAACATTAATATGTTTAGGCTGATGGGGGCTAGCAGTAGACGTTCAAAAGAGCGGCTTTTGCGTTCAAAAGTAATAGTGACTGCCAGCATAGAGGTTGTCCCAAACAGAATGGAGAGCGCCATCACTCCTGGCAAGATACCTCTGATATCTACGGCACTTTGCGAACGAACAAAAAACATCAGTGTCCAGGAGATGGGGAAGATGATGCCCCAACTAATGTTAGGCGGCTTTAGATAATAGTTTTTCATATCCTTCATCAGGATACTCCAAAAGGCAATGGATTTGTTCATTTTTTGCGGCCCTCCTTTTCCTTTTTCATTTTACTCAGCTCGATACCTGTTATTTTGACAAAGACATCTTCTAGCGAAGGATGGATTACTTTGGCTTCATAGACTGGCACCTGCGCTTGGGCGAAAAAGTTCATAAAGGGCATTAGTTCAATCCTTACCGGTGAACTAATTCTGATTTTATCATCTTCAAGTTTGGTGATTTTAGTTTTGGGAAACTCTTTTTCTAAAGCCTTTTGCAGATCTGTGCTGTTGCTCTCTAAAGCAAATTCTACAATATTATCTTGTTGTGCATCCTGCATTAACTCGCTAAGCCCGCCAATACGCACAACCTTTCCTTCGACGATGAAACCAACTCTGTTACAGAGTCTTTCTGCTTCTTCTATGTAGTGTGTGGTTAAAAAGATGGTCGTACCATAGTGGTTAAGTTCTTGAAGAAGTTTTCTTATTTGCCGGGCACTTTCCACATCAATGCCGGTAGTGGGTTCATCAAGAAAGAGAATTTGCGGTTGATGGATGATGCCGGCGGCAATAGTTAGCTTACGTTTCATGCCTTTGGAATAAGCTTTGAACGACCTTTTGCCAGTATTAGCCAGACCAAATTGGTCTAATAGTTGTTTAGCCCGGCTTTCTCGTTCTTGTTTCTCCAGGCCATACAGCGAGGCACAAAAGATCAGGTTTTCTAAACCACTCATTTCATCGTACAGATTGCTCTCATCAGGTACAATACCAATCAGCTGCTGTACTTTTTTTATGTGCTTAATACCATCCTCACCAGCAATAAGAATGGAGCCCGAGGTGGGTCTGGCCAATCCGGTGAGCATATTTATGGTCGTTGTCTTGCCTGCACCATTGGGACCAAGAAAACCAAAGACTTCGCCGTTGTTGACGGAAAAACTGATTTCGTCAACAGCTTTAAAATCATCAAAGTGTTTACTAAGTTGGTTTACTTCTATGATTGTAGTACTCAAATATCCTACCTCCTTTAGAAAAAAATTGACATGAATAAGATTTTCTATCTTGTTCATGTCCAACAGCAAATATTGTCTATTCTTTGTTGTCTTTGGCGTGGCTAGGGTGAGTTTTGTCTTTGCCGTGACACTTTCTAATTTGTTCTGCGCTGCATTTCCCGTCCTCCGGTCTTAATTCGGGATGTTCACAATCAGGCTTGCTCATGTTTTCCCCTCCCTTCGCAGTTTCTGCTGCATTTATCGGTTTGGTGACACGCAGTACTACATGGTACTAAGTGCGAAAGTTGATTTAAATCTTTAGCTGCTTGTTTTAACAGCTCGCGCTCTACATAGTAATGGGTATAGTAGCCGCGTTTATCGCCTTTAATTAGGCCAGTCTGGCGAAGAATTTTCAGATGTTGTGAGACGGCAGATTCAGAGATGTTTAACTTTTGGGCTAGGGCACCAACACAATAATCATGTTGTAAGAGCAGCTTTAACAGCTGATATCTGGTTTCGTCGGCAAGTGATTTTAGAATTTCCAATAATTCAGCCAATGTTTTTCTCCTTAATCAATTAAGTAA
>DASRMS010000109.1:0-16534 GCA_035647835.1 Oscillospiraceae bacterium | reverse complement strand
GTGTTAATATACGATTACAGAATAGCACAGAAAAGACGCTGCGCTCTTTTCTCAATGATGCGTCTTGTTTGTGCTTTAGGGGCTGCCACCCCGCAAGACTAAAAGGGAATCCCTCTTAAATAACCCAAGGATAATATAATTTTCTATCCAATTTAAAATGCACACCCGCAGGTGTGCATTTTCTTTGCTCTGTAGCTTATTTTCCGTTCAGCCAGAAATCAGTTGCTTTTTTGTAGTCAACTAACTCATCAGTTGTGAAGAAAAGATTAATCTCTCTAGTTGCACTGTCTGGTGAATCAGAACCATGCACCACATTATTACCCATATACATCGCCAAGTCGCCACGGATTGTCCCTGGGGCAGCCTCAGCTGGGTTAGTTTTACCCATCATGGTCCGCACAACAGACACAGCATTTAGACCTTCCCAAACCATGGCCACGACGGGTCCTGAAGTAATAAAGTCAATTAATCCACCATAAAAAGGTTTGCCTTGGTGTTCACCGTAATGTTTGGCGGCCAGTTCCTGCGGAATCTGCATTAATTTAAGCCCCACAAGTTTTAATCCTCGCTTTTCAAAGCGGCAGATAATTTCACCAACTAAATTGCGCTGTACACCATCTGGTTTTACCATTACATAAGTTTTTTCCACGTTTGTCACTCCTCATTTACTACTAATATGTAATTAGCGGTCTGTCATCGGCAATAATCCGTTGTTCCTTTACTTTAGCTGCCCGGATGTCCTTGGGAATAGCAAAGATTGCTTGATGTGTTTCTCCATCATAATACTTTAATTTTGTCACACTTCTTTCCTCCAGGCGCCGATCAATTTCTTTAACTGTCAGCTGCAGCGGGTCAGAGGTTTTGGCAGCGAGAGCAAAACCCCATGTAGAATCATAGGAAGGAATGAAGTTCCAATAGGAACGGACAATGGGAAAAGCTGTCTTTAAAGTATTGCAAATAGCCGCATGGCATTCTATTAAACGAGGGTTAAATGAACCCGCTTGTAAAGCAATAATCCCATCATCGGCTAAACGTTCACTGGCAATTTTGAAAAACTGTTTGGTAAACAGTAAGTAGGACGGTCCATCGTCCAAAGGTTCAGTGAGATCCATAAAAATGATGTCAAATACTTCATCTGTTTTTTTAAGATATTTACGTGCATCCATGTAATGTACTTGCACTTTGGGATTCTCAAATGCGCCTTGGTGCCATTCAGGCAAATACTCTTTACATAGTTCAACTACTTCCCGGTCAATATCCACCATAACTATTTGTTCAATGGTGGGGTGGCGGAGAATCTCCCGTAAGACTGCCCCTTCGCCACCACCAACTATCATTACATTCTTGGGCTCAGGGTGCAGCGTCATAGCAGGTTGAATCAGCGTTTCATGGTAAATATACTCATCATATTGTGAAGATTGAATTTTACCATCAAGCACCAGGCATCTGCCGTAAAAATCAGTTTCCATAATTTCTACTACCTGGTATTTTGTTTTACCGCTGTAAATATACTGCTCGACGCCATGCATATGCGCTTGGCTGGGGTGTGTGTATTCAATAAACCATTTCCAATTAGGTGCACTCAACTATCTTCCCCCTTTCGGTTAGAAGTTCGCTGCTTTAACGAAGACTTCATGTTCAAAAATGTTAAATGGTGTTTCCAACGCTGCTTCAACCATCAGGCGTTCAATCCTTTGTCTATCATTAAGGATTTCCGCAGGGCAGCCATAAAATTCAGCTAAAATATGTTGCCCTATGCCTTCATTTTGTGAAGCATCCTTGATGCTTTTTTTGCCCCGCTATGACAACGTCTGGCCGTTTGGACATCAAGTTAAATTGTAACAAATTCAGGCAAAATGTCAATTGCTCTATTTAGACTGACAAATGCGTTGTTTTTCTTGCCGTGATTACCTCTGAAGCGGAAAAGTCTGTACGAGTTCGCCCGCACAGACTACACGACACCACGTTTTAGTTGCGGAGGCTGTGTATTGGAGCAGGAATACGACCACCACGGCGTACGAAATCTGTTGACGCATATTTATTAAGCGGCATCACAGGTGCTCTTCCCAGCAGTCCGCCAAATTCTACACTATCACCTACGACTTTACCTGGCGCCGGAATAATTCTGACGGCGGTAGTTTTATTGTTAATCACACCTATGGCCGCCTCGTCGGCAATAATCGCAGCAATTGTTTCTGCTGAGGTTTCTCCCGGCACAGCAATCATATCTAAGCCGACGGAGCAGACGCAAGTCATTGCTTCTAGCTTCTCCAAGGTGAGTGCGCCATCAACAACTGCCCGGATCATGCCAGCATCTTCACTGACAGGAATAAACGCACCGGACAGACCACCAACATAAGAAGATGCCATGGCTCCTCCTTTTTTTACTGCATCATTTAATAAGGCCAAAGCAGCGGTAGTGCCGTGTGTACCACAACGTTCCAAACCCATGGCTTCAAGGATTTCTGCCACACTATCACCTACTGCCGGTGTCGGTGCCAAAGAAAGGTCAACTATGCCAAAAGGAACACCCAAACGTTCAGCTGCCGCACGTCCCACCAGTTCCCCCATGCGGGTGATTTTGAATGCTGTTTTTTTAATTGTCTCTGATAGTGTGCCAAAATCAGCACCTGATACTCTTTCTACAGCATTCTTGACTACTCCTGGGCCACTTACACCCGTATTAATCACACATTCTGGTTCTCCCACACCATGAAAAGCTCCAGCCATAAAAGGATTATCTTCTGGTACGTTGGCAAAAACAACTAGCTTGGCACACCCCAGTCCATCGCGATCTGCTGTTAAGGCTGCTGTTTCTTTAACAATCTTACCCATTTGGTAGACCGCATCCATGTTAATACCGGCTCTCGTGGTAGCGACATTAACGGATGCACAAACTCGCTCTGTTTCTGCCAGAGCTTGAGGAATAGAGTTCAGCAGAATTTGATCACCTGTGGTAAAACCTTTATGTACGAGTGCGGAAAAACCACCAATAAAATTAACACCTACTTCTGCAGCAGCGCGGTCTAAAGTCTGGGCAAAGGCCACATAATTATCTACAGCTGCTGTTTCCGCAACGAGGGCAATAGGAGTGACTGAGATGCGTTTGTTTACGATGGGAATACCAAATTCTCGGGCTAAACTCTCACCTACTGAGACCAGGTTACCAGCCAAACGCGTAATTTTATCGTAGATTTTCCGGCAGGCTTGTTTTGCATTACTGTCTGCACAATCGAGCAGGCTAATGCCCATAGTAATCGTGCGAATGTCCAAATGCTCCTCTTGTACCATCTTAATAGTTTCCATTATTTCTTGCATTGTTAACATAGTTTGTTCTCCTTCTTAAAGCCGGTGCATGTAGCGAAAAGCATTTTCGTGTTGAGCATCAATTTTTAACCCTAGCTTTTGTCCTAACTGCGCAAGCTGCTCCTTTAAGGCTGCTAAGTCGATAGTGCTGTGCTCCATGTCGGCGATCAAGATCATCGTAAAAAGCTCCTGCATCGTAGTTTGGCTAATATCGAGGATATTTACATTGTTATCCGCGAGAATATTGGCCACAGCAGCTATAATACCAACTCTATCTACTCCTAGCACGCTGACTATTACCCGGCTGCCAGCTGTATCCTGCTGGTTTGTCATGATCATCGCTCCTTAATATTTATACTGACCTTTTCTGCGACCCTTACTTGCGCCCTATTTTACCATAAAAAAGCTCATTATGGAAAGTAAAAAAAAGAGGCTGAGTAAACTCAGCCTCTTTAGATACCTCTTTACTATTCAGCAACAGTAGCAAACATGAAGTATTTGTAGCCTAGCGGAGAAGAGTAGGCATTTTGTAATTTATTACTCATGAGATAGAGATCTACATAGTAATAAATTGGAGCCAACATGGACTCTTCAAAGATGATATCTTCCGCTTTATGCATTTTTTCAAAACGCTCTGCTTGGTCACTGGAAGCTTTAACGTCAGCAATCAGCTTGTCGTATTCAGCATTTGACCATTGAGCATCGTTGTTACCACTGCTGGTAATCCACATATCCAAGAAGGAAATAGGATCGTTGTAGTCACCTAACCAACCGTTACGTGCGATTTGGTAGTCGCCGTTTTTACGGGTGTTCAAGAAGGTTGCCCATTCTTGAGAACCTAAGGTTACTTCTACGCCGAGTTCGCCCCACATTTGTTGCAGGGCTTCAGCAATCAGTCTATGACCGTCGCCTTCTACGTTGTACAAATATTCCACGGCAGGTAGCCCTTCACCGTTTTCATAACCAGCTTCTTTTAGTGCCTCTTTAGCTCTAGCAAGGTTAGCTTCGAAGCCAGCTGCGGTAGGATCATAATAGTCGCCGCCTACATCACGGAATTCTTTAGTGGGATCAGCGTCAGATAAACCGATGGCAACAAATGCGCTAGCGGGTTGTTGTCCGCCTTTACCGATTTCTTTGCAAATAAATTCACGATCAATGGCCAGACTAAAGGCTTCACGCACGAGAGGATCGTCAAAAGGTGCTTTTTGCGTATTGAAGCTGACATAATAGGTGCCAAGTTGACCTTCAATATAGAACTCGTCTTTATCTCTCCAAGCATCAATTTCTTCGGTAGGAATGTCGTCACCAAAGAGAATTTCGCCAGTTTCGAAAGCTGCTAAAACAGCGTTAGCATCTTCCATGAGAATGAAGTTGATTTTGTCAGGACCTAAAGCAGCTACGTTCCAGTAGTTTTCATTTTTCTCATAAACCATGTTAGCAGATGGAGTCCACTCTACTAACTTGTAGGGGCCGTTGCCAACATAAGTTTCAGGAGCTAGAGCCCACTGTTCGCCATTAGCTTCAACTGTAGCTTTTTGGACAGGGCTAAAGGTCGGGAAGGCAGTTAACTCCAGGAAGTAAGGAGTTACAGCAACCAAGTTAACTTCTAATGTCTTGGCATCAACAGCAGTTACATCTAGTTCGCCATCAGCAAAACCTTTAATGGATTCAAACATATAGGCGTAGTCAGCAGCTGTTTCTGGAGCAATAGCTCTGTTCCAGGAATAAACAAAGTCTTCAGCTGTCAGATCTGAACCGTCACTCCATTTGAGACCGTCACGAAGATGGAAGGTGTAGGTAAGACCATCATCACTGATGTCTACAGTCTCGGCTTGACCAGGAGTCGGCACACCATCTTTATCCAAGATGTAAAGACCCTCGAAACCATGAATAATCAATGTGGCACCATCAACTGCAGAGTTTAATGCAGGGTCTATGGTGTCAGGGTTCGTACCAACGTGTACAGGCAGTACTACTTCAGCATTGTCACCGTTGCCTTCGCCATCGGTGTTGCCGCCGCCGCAGCCAACCAGCACGCCGCCTACCAGCATCATTAATGCTAGTAGAAATGAAAGCTTCTTCATTCTTTCTTTTCCTCCTCTTTTTTTCATCTATATTTAAGCCTCTGAGATAGAGAGCTTAAACTCTATTCACAGCAGTGATGGCAAGCAACAAAGTGGTCGCTGGCCACCTCTTTGAATTCCGGTTCTTGTTCTGCACATATTTTTGTAGCATATTGGCAGCGTGTACGGAAACGACAACCTGAAGGCGGATCCAAGGGGCTTGGCACATCACCTTCCAACACAATACGCTTCTGTTGGCGTGAGATTCTGGGATCTGGTACCGGGATAGCTGAAACAAGAGATTTAGTGTAAGGATGCAGACTATGAAAGGCTAATTCTAAACTATCAGCTAACTCCACCAATTTCCCCAGATACATCACACCGATACGATTAGAAATATGCTTAACTACAGAGAGATCATGAGCAATGAATAAATACGTTAGTCCCATTTCATCCTGTAAATCTTCAAACATATTAATAATTTGTGCCTGAATAGAGACATCCAAGGCTGAAACAGGCTCGTCACAGACAATAAATTCTGGATCTACAGCTAAGGACCGGGCAATACCAATGCGCTGACGTTGTCCACCGGAAAACTCATGCGGAAAACGGTTAGCATGCTCAGAGTTAAGTCCTACACGTTCCAAGATGGTGATCACTTTATCTTTACGTTCAGCTTTGCTGGAAGCTAGTTTATGAATATCAATAGCTTCGCCGACGATATCTGAAACTGTCATGCGGGGATCTAAAGAAGCATAGGGATCTTGGAAAACTATTTGCATTTTGCGACGATAGGGCAGCATATTAACTTTGGTGATATCCTTACCGTCATAGATAATTTTGCCTGCAGTAGGTTCGTGCAGACGAATCGTGCTTTTACCGGTGGTAGTTTTGCCACAGCCAGATTCACCGACTAGCCCTAGCGTTTCCCCTTTGTTAATCGAAAAAGAAACATCGTCAACAGCCTTGATAAAGCGTTTATTGAATAAAGAATTGCTGCCTGCCGGGAAATATTGTTTTAAGTTTTGAACTTCGACTAGTTTGTTCATCGTGCAACCCCATCCTTTATCATCTTGTACGCTTGTTTCTGCAACAACCAGCAGGCACTATAGTGGTCGTCATTAACATCGGTATAGGGCGGCATTTCTTTTAAGCAGATTTTCATACAGCTATTGCAGCGTGGGGCAAAAGGACAGCCTTTCGGCGGCATCAGCATATCAACGGGAGTACCCT
Source organism: Oscillospiraceae bacterium (assembly GCA_035647835.1). Classification (GTDB taxonomy): domain Bacteria; phylum Bacillota; class Dethiobacteria; order Dethiobacterales; family Dethiobacteraceae; genus UBA9865. The sequence goes on along the minus strand of DASRMS010000109.1, from coordinate 9,932 downwards.
CAATGGGAATCAATTTTTCATGATCTGTAGCGGTAAGTTTCGGGATACTCAGTAATAATCCCTTGGTGTATTCATGGTGAGGATTATAGAATATTTCATCAGCCGTGCCATATTCAACGATTTTACCGGCGTACATCACAGCAATTTTCTCACACATGCTGGCCACAACGCCCAAATCGTGCGTAATCATAATAATAGACATACCGATCTTTTCTTTTAAATCATTCATTAACTCCAGAATCTGCGCCTGAATAGTAACATCAAGTGCCGTTGTTGGTTCGTCAGCTATCAATAGTTTGGGCTCGCAGGCCAAGGCTATGGCAATCATCACCCTTTGACGCATACCGCCGGAAAGTTCGTGCGGATACTGCCGTAAACGCTTCCGTGGTTCATTAATGCCGACTAAATTTAATAGCTCTTCAGCGCGTTCTCTTGCTTGTTTGCGATTTTTATCGGTATGCAAAAGAATTACTTCTTCAATTTGATTACCAACAGTGAAAACAGGATTCAGCGAAGTCATCGGGTCCTGAAAGATAATACTAATTTCATTGCCGCGTATTTGCCGTAATTCTTTTTCCGTCATCGTATGCATAGGATGACCGTCAAATTCAATAGAGCCGGAAATAATACGACCGGGCTCAGGCACTAAACCCATTAATGAATAGGCAGTCACAGATTTACCACTGCCTGATTCGCCGACAATACCTAACACATCGCCTTGTTTCATTTGTATAGTAACATCATTGAGTGCTTTAACTTCGCCCGCCGGAGTAAAAAAGGAGAGCTTCAAGTTTTGTATGTTAACTAGATATTCACTCATTTGCTGCCCCCCTAATTCTTTAGTTTGGGATCAAAGGCATCCCTTAGACCGTCCCCTAGTAGGTTAAAGGCCAAAATAATCACACTAATAGTAAACGCCGGTGCAAAGAGACGGTATGGATAGGAATAAATACCGTCAAGTGCTGTTGCGGCCAGCGAACCTAAAGAAGGCATCGGTGCAGATACACCAAGACCTAAAAAGCTAAGAAAACTCTCCGTAAAAATAGAAGAAGGAATCTGTAAAGTGGTAGTTACAATTAAAGTACCGATACAGTTTGTTAACAGGTGCTTGCGGATAATGCGGTTATGATTTGCACCCAAAGCTTTGGCCGCGGACACAAACTCCAATTCTTTTAAAGCCAGCACTTGCCCTCTGACAATACGGGCCATACCCACCCAGTAGAGCAAGGAGAAAACAATAAAAATGCTGATCAAGCCAACACCAACTGTATTAATCCAGGCAAAGCCAGGTTTTGTTGCTAAAGCCTGCAGCGGATGTTTCAGTGTTACAGAAAGCAAGATAATAATCAAAATATCAGGTACTGTATAAATGATATCAACTAAACGCATCATGATGGTGTCTACCCAGCCGCCGAAATAACCAGCCATCGCCCCGTAAATAGAACCGATGATCAAAATAATCGTCGAGGCAACTAGTCCGACCAGAATAGAAACACTACTACCCATCATCACCCGTGCCATGATATCCCTTCCCAGGGTATCTGTACCGAGCATATGCGGGAAAATTTTCTCGCCTGCATCTTTTGCAGCCTGTTCTGGTGCCGAATACTCGAAAGGAGCCAAGGCTTCACTACCGCGAATTTGTTGAGCATAATTATAGGGATAAAATCTTGGTAAAACAAAAGCAAAAAACATCATAAAAATTACTACTACTAAACTAGCCATGGCTAGTTTATTTTTACGAAAACGTCTGATCCCGTCACCCCAGAAACTAACACTTTCCCGCATCGTGACCAGTTCTAGCTTCTCACTATCACTAGCGGGTGCAAAATCTTCAGGATTAAGATGAAAACTGAGCGGTACTTTTTGGTCAGGGTTCATATTTATCGCAAATGGCTGTTTCTGATTCATGTTTTTCAGCACCACCTAACTTAATTTAATTCTTGGATCGACTAATTTGTAGATAATGTCAACTACAACGTTCATAGTGATAATCAGAAAAGCCAAGAAAATGGTTGTCCCCATAATCAGTGGATAATCCCGACCGGTAATGGAGCTAATAAATGAATTGCCAAGTCCGGGGATGGTGAAGATCTTTTCCACAATAAAGCTGCCGGTTAGGGTATAAGCAAGCAGCGGCCCCAAGTAGGTAACAATGGGTAAGATCGCATTACGTAAGGCATGCTTAAACAAAGCCTTCCATTGCGACAAGCCTTTAGCTTTAGCTGTGCGCATATAGTCCTGTCCTAGTACGTCCAACATACAGGAGCGCATTAAACGAGAAATATAAGACATGGGGTAAAAAGCCAAAGCAATAACCGGCATAATGTAGTGCTTGTAACTAGTTAAACCGAAGGTTGGCAAAAGATTTAACTTAGCGCCAAGAAAATACATCAGCACCGTACACACCACAAAGCCTGGAACAGCAATGCCGCAGGTTGAGAAGAAAATGATAACACTATCTATTGTTTTTCCTCTGTTTAAGGCCGCCACGGAGCCTAAAAACACTCCAACCACTACTGCCAGAAGAATGGCAAGTCCACCGATTTTTGCTGAGACAGGTAACCTAGTAAAGATAATATTATTTACTTCCCGGCCACGCTGTTTTAATGAGGTGCCTAAGTCTCCCTGAAGCAAACGTAGCATATAATTCTTGTACTGGATAGGTATCGGCTGATCTAAACCGTACTTTTCCTCGAGTGCTTTCAATGTTGCCGCTGAAGGGGCTTTTTCAGCCAGAAAAGGACCGCCGGGAACGAGAAACATCAGAAAAAAGGTAAAGGTTGAAACGATTATTAAGGTAACAACCGCTAAAGCTATACGTTTGACAACATATTGTGCCATCTTGTTAAATCCTCCTTGAAGTTCAATCCACTATCGCATAACTAAAAATAATGACGAATTAGGCACAAAAAAATAAGTGCGTATTAGAATAGATATTCGCCCTTAATAATATTTTCCCTGCTTTCTTGCTGATAAAAAATATTCGACTGTAAACCATATATTCCGTTCTTGCCCTAGTACTCCCTTTCGTGCCGGTCTAAAAAGCATCTCATTCACCGCTAATTTTGCAGTAGATCGTCCATATTGTAGAATAACAGATTTTTATGTCTACCGTCAACCTTATGTCACAGGTAACTATTACCTAAGGAAGATAATAGTCTCCACAAATTGTTCACTTTTCTACAGCAGGGAATAGCATAAAGATCGGGAAATTAGTATTATCATTTAACCGGAAAGGGGTAATGACCATTAATATTGCGTTCTTTCTCATCCCTAAACAAGAAGTAGTTTTTCTTCCCCTTACCTGCACAATGCGTCAAGCGATAGAACGTATGGAGTATCATCGTTATACAGCTGTCCCCCTCGTTGACCATCAAGGTAAATATGCCGGTACAATTACGGAAGGGGATTTGTTGTGGAAGATGAAAAATACACCCGGACTCTCCTTTGAAAATACGGAAAAAATACCTATTACTGAAATACCCAGGCGGGTGAAAAACGAACCTGTCCGTATTAAAGCACAAATCGATAGTTTACTTACTCTGGCAGTAACGCAAAATTTTGTGCCCGTTGTGGATGATAATGATATTTTTATTGGGATTATCCGACGGCGGGAAATTATTGAGTACTTTACTCAACAAAGTCCTCGCACCATTTGATTCTTGCCAGCGCTAGGCCTGAAAGTTTAACACCTCTGGACCATCAAAGTTTGGTCGGTTAATTAATGGGCTAACTGCGCGTCTGATCATCGCCGCAGGGTATGGCTGGAGTAAGCTCTGCAGAACTTCTGGCTGGCGCAGTTGAGGATCCAACCACATAGCTTCCGCTTCTGGCGGTAAGATCACAGGCATGCGCTGATGAATTTCTGCCACCAGCTGGTTTGCCTGTGTGGTGATGATGGTACAGGTAAAAATTTCGCTGCCATCGGGAGCACGCCATTTGTCCCACAAGCCGGCGAAAGCAAAAAGCTGACCGCCGGTAAGACTAAAATAGTATGGTTGTTTCTTATTCCCTTCTTTCTTCCATTCATAAAAGCCATCTGCTGGGATTAAACACCGCTTTTGCTGCATACAGTGGCGAAAGCTTTTTTTCTCCAGCACCGTTTCTGCTCGCGCATTAATCAGGCGGGCAGCAAATGTCTCATCTGCTGCCCAAAAAGGTATGAGTCCCCAACGAAACAAACGTAATTCTTTAGCTCCTTGTACGATAACCGGTATTCCTTGCGTAGGGGCAATATTATAGCGTGGCTGCAGGTCATATGCTGCCACCCCGAATCTTACTATTAGTTCTTGCCAATTAATCAGCGTAAATCTTCCACACATCACAATCATCCTTAATTTATGTTTTTAAGAGATCTTCCACAAAACCTCTCATCTTATTTTAATAAAAAAACTGCGCGATGGAACAATAAGTAGCGGAGGTGAACAAAAAAATGGCGAAAAGTACAACTACTAGCTGGGCTGTTACTGGCACCGGTGCCGTAGTAACCGGTGTAGGACGTGTAGTAGGCGGGAGAGTTGGCGCCTGGATTTCCGGGTTCGGATTGGCCCACATTGTGCTCGGTCTCTTGGACATGCGCAGGCCGACAATTCGCGAACATTTCTAGTTCACCCAAACATCCCCGGTTATTAACCGGGGATGTACTTTTCTGCAAACTTAAAAAAGACAGAGGAACAACCTCTGTCTTTTTTTTAAACATCCATGCTGTAAGCTAGATAACCACCGCTGACATTAGAGGCATTAAAGCCCTGCTGCCGTAAAAAAAGATGGGCCAGATTGGAACGATAGCCGGTGCGGCAGTAAACCAAAACTTTTTTAGCACTATCAAGCTCCTGATAACGCATTCTTAATTCATCAACAGGTATATTAATCGCCCCGGCAACAGCGCCTTTACTGAATTCTTGAGGCGTGCGTACATCAAGCACTATCACCCCTGGCTGCGCTTGTAATTCCCGCAACTGCTGCGGTGTTATCTGTGTAACATCACCCCGCACCATATTGGCAGCGATCATGCCAGCCATAATCACGGGGTCTTTCGCCGCACCATAAGGCGGCGCATAGGCTAAATCAAGATTTTCTAGATCAAAAACGCTAAGGCGTGCATAGATGGCCGTAGCCAAAACATCAATTCTTTTATCCACACCCCGCCTGCCAATAACTTGTGCCCCCAATAGCTGACCAGTAATACTTTCAGCCGTCAGTTTGATAATCATCCCCTGGCTGCCGGGATAATATGCCGCATGGCTGCCTGCCGGAGTATAGGCAACAAAATAATCGATGCCCAACTCCTCTGCTTCCTTTTCACTTAAGCCGGAGCGGGCTACCGTTAATTCACCTACTTTAATAATGGCTGTCCCGAGAACACCTTTAAAAAGTAGTTTACCTCCCGCAGCATTAGCTCCGGCCACACGGCCTTGCTTACTGGCACTGCCCGCTAACGGGATCCGCACCTTTTTACGTGACACTAAATGCAGCGCTTCCACCAAATCTCCAGCGGCATAAATGGAGGGATCAGTGGTTTGCATGGAGGCATCAACTAACACCCCACCCGTCTGACCAAGTTGTAAACCGGCACTTTGTGCCAACTGAATGCGTGGCTTGACACCGACCGCCATAATTACCATATCTGTTGACAGCTGTCTGCCGTCCCCTAATTCTACGGCCTCGACGCTCTCCTCGCCCAGGATTTTAATTAACGAATCACCTAAAACAATATCTAATCCCATTTCCTGCAAATGTTTCTCCAAGGGCAGGGAAAACTCCGCATCAAAATTATTCGCTAACTGCTTACCTCGTTGCACTAAAGTGGTTTTAATTCCTTTTTTCAGCAGTGCTTCTGCAGTTTCCAGGCCAATAAAGCCGCCGCCCACAATCACAGCCGACTGCACCCCGGCAGTCAAGGCATTCACAATAGCTTCCGCATCAGGGACCGTAGAGACTGTGAACACCTGCGGCAAGTCAATTCCCGGCAGCGGCGGGCGTGCTGGCTCTGCCCCCGTGGCTAACACCAATTTATCGTACCCCTCTGCATAATTTCCCGCTGCAGACTGTACCGTCAGCGTTTTAGCCTGAGCATCAATCGCCAGAACTTCGTGCTGCAGACGCACTTCAATGCGGAAACGCTGCTGGAACAGCTCCGGTGTCACCAAGAGCAGATTATCCTTCTTGGCGATATCGCCCCCCACATAATAGGGCAATCCACAGTTAGCAAAGGAAACATAAGGCCCTTTCTCCAAAATAATGATTTCCGCCTGCTCATTAACCCGCCGTGCTTTAGTGGCCGCGGAGGCACCTGCCGCCACGCCGCCCACAATAATAATTTTCACTTCTTATTCCACCTTCCACTTAATATTCTCTATGTAAATATTTTTTCTGCAAACACTAACTAGCTTACTAAAATTCAAGCGAAGTAATTCACTAACAGAGGCACAACAGCTTGCTAGTTAAGTTGATTTTACCATATGATCGTTAACTTAAATATTAACTCAAGCTAACAAAAAAATGGCAAAGGTAACGTCCCTTTGCCATCATTGCTAGTTTAATAACATGCGGTCATTAGTTAGATAGGAACCACTGCGCTGCTCAAACTGATTAACCAATTTTTCCACTGTCATCTTTGCCCGCTCTTCACCTTGGAGGTCAAGCATAATCTGTCCATTATACATCATAATGGTACGTGTCCCAACATCTAATGCTTCCTGCATATTATGGGTAATCATAAGCGTGCTAAGCTGGTGTTCCTTGACAATTTGTTTGGTTAAGGACAAGACTTTTTTGGCAGTAACCGGATCTAGAGCCGCAGTATGTTCATCCAACAAGAGCAATTTTGGCTGCACGAGCGCGGCCATCAGGAGCGTGAGCGCCTGCCGTTGTCCTCCTGACAACAAGCCCACTTTATCTTTCATTCTATCTTCCAGGCCTAACTCTAATAAAACCAGCTGTTCAGAAAAATATTGCATTTCTTTTTTAGTAATACCGGGCTGTAAACCCCGTTTTTTGTTTTTACCATAGGCAATAGCCAAATTCTCTTCAATCGTCATGTCAAAGGCAGTGCCCAAAGCAGGATCTTGGAAGACACGTCCCAGCCAGCGCGAGCGTTTAAATTCAGGCATTTCAGTAATGTCCACTTCATTTAAAACAATTTGCCCGGCATCTACTGGATATACACCAGCAATACAGTTTAACAGCGTGGATTTTCCGGCACCATTACCACCGATCACCGTAACAAACTCGCCTGCTGCCAAAGAGAGATAAACATTATCCAAGGCAATTTTCTCGTTAATCGTACCTTTGCCAAATATTTTGCTAAGACCTGTAATACTAATCATGATGGAACACTCGTTTCTGAAAGTATGGTAGATGTTTTACTCGCTTTGCAAAACTCTCTTTTAAAATACCTGTTGATAAGGCTATGGTTACAATTATTGCCGAAACTAATTTTAAGTCTGTAGCTGGCATCCCCCTGCCTAGAGCAAAAGCAATTATCAAACGGTACAGTATAGAACCAAGCACGACAGCAATTAACCGCCGGAAGAGGGGCCTAACACCAAAAATAACTTCGCCAATGATCACGGAAGCTAAACCAATGACCACCATGCCGATTCCCATCCCCACATCAGCATAAGACTGATACTGGGCAATCATCGCTCCGGAAGCAGCAACCAGGCCATTAGCAAGGGATAAACCAAACAACTTCATTTGGTTACTATCTATACCGGCAGCTCTAACCATTACTTCATTATCTCCTGTCGCCCGCAAAGCAAAGCCTAAACGAGTTTTTAAGAAGAAATACAATAACAAGAGCGTAATCAAGAGGGCTAGTGCAGCCGTGGCCAGCTTACTGTAACCATTCAGCGCTGTTTTAGGAAGTAGGCGGTAGATAGATGGTGCATTCATTAAATGAATGTTAGCTCTACCACCCATCACCCGTAGGTTTACAGAATATAAGGCCAGCATGACCAAAATACCTGAAAGCAAGGGTTGAATCTGCAGTTTGGTATTTAAAAGAGCTGTCACAGCACCAGCCGCACAACCGGCAGCAAAAGCAGCTAAAATCGCCAGCAAGGGGTTACCCCCGCCGCTGCAAAGCACAGCAGCGACGGCGGCGCCTAACACAAAACTTCCATCTACCGTTAGATCAGGCGTATTTAGTGTACGAAAGGAAATAAAAACACCTAAAGTCATAACGGCATAAATTAAACCTAATTCAACTGAGCCAAGAAAAGCGAGCAAACTCATTGGGCATCCCCTATATCCTTAGTTTTTGGATTACTTTTAATGGAAAAGGCTTGTTTTTATCAGATTAGCTTGTGCCAAAATCTCCTGCGGCACCTCTACGCCAATACGTTCAGCTGTTTCCTCGTTAATGTAAATTTCCACATCTTCAATGGTGACTACAGCAAGTTCACCAGGGTTTGTTCCTTCCAGCACCTCCGCCACCATCTGGCCGGTTCTTTGACCCAGTACTTTATAATTAATACCATAGGTCGCAAGTCCACCATCTGCCACCATGGAATCTGCTCCTACATAGACTGGCAGTTCAGCCTGGATTGCCACCTGCGCCACTAAGAGCATTGCTGAAGCTACAGTGTTATCAATAGGGGTAAAAACAGCATCCACCTTATCTACTAAGGAAGTAATTGCCTGCTGCACCTCGGAAGTATTCGTTACGGTAGCATCTACCACAGTCAAATCGTTGTCGGCAGCAAAAGCTTTTAAATCATTAATCACAGCGACAGAGTTTGTCTCCCCGGCATTATAAAGAGCGCCAATAGTTTTGATTTCAGGCGTTATTTCCAGTGCCAAGCCCATTATTTTTTCTGCCGACACGGCATCGCAAGTACCTGTCACATTGCCACCTGGATTCTGCATACTTGCCACCAGTCCGGAACCAACCGGATCAGTGCAAGCGGAAAAGATAATGGGAATATCGCTTGTTTCCCCTACTACGGCCTGTGCTGATGGTGTAGCAATAGCGATAATCAAATCATAACCATCAGCAACAAATTTCTGACTGATAGTTTTTAAATTTGTGGGATCACCCTGGGCACTTTGATAGTCAATGGTGATGTTTTCACCGTCTTTGTAACCCTTTGCAGCCAGTTCTGCCAGCATTTCTTCACGGATAGTGTTTAGCGAGGGATGTTCTCTAATCTGAATGATGCCAATTGTCGGCAGTGCATCTGCTTCGTTTCCTGCCCCGCCGGTACACCCCGTACTAACTACTGCCACCAGCAAAAATACTGTGAAGAGTAACGACAAGTTCCTTTTGTGCTTAAAACTTCTCATCCTTTAATTTCCTCCTCTTATGAGCTTCAGATTTTCGCTGTGTCTTCTCTGTAGTCTTAAGTTCATCCGCAGCATGAACTTGCCACAAGCGGTAGACACACAAGATTAGGCGTACTTTCAATTTCCTTACCCGCCCTTTCCGTGCTGCCTGCCTTTAAAGTTTCGCTAACAGCGTGGCATTTAAAGGCAACAAAAAACACCTATCCTCTAAACAAGGACAGGCGTCTACCTGCGGTACCACCTTGATTGATGTCACTAAGACATCCTCTCATACAGAGTGCCAACACACTCCTACCAAGTAACGCTGGTAAAACGTCGGCAGCTACTAGAATAAAATTCGTTCACTCCGCCCTCAGAGGCCCATTTGTCTACGGCTGCCTTCCCCGGGCTCCCACTATCCCCGATTCGCTGCGCAAGCGCTTCGTAGTTTTACTTCCCCATCTACGGTTTTAACAATCCTATCACAATATTATCCTCTGGTCAAGAGTCATTTTCCATTTTGATAGTGTCAACCCACTGTAGGGAAAAAGTTTTTCTTCACCAATCCCTAAAAGTACGTTATGCTGGACAACTCAAACCACGTAGTGCTTTAGTTAGGTACGTTGTATGGCCTTTAATAGCAGGTAGATTTCCCCTTACTA
>DASRMS010000108.1:0-1152 GCA_035647835.1 Oscillospiraceae bacterium | reverse complement strand
TTTTTGTTGTTGTGGTCGGGGCGCGGGGCATAGGCCGACCTATGGCGGGTGCGCGAAAAAAAAAAAACCGACCAGATCAGTGATCTGGTCGGTTTGGGTTAGACGGCCTTTTTGTTTGCCGTCTTCTCTGCTCCGCTGGCCTTGGTGTTGGCCAGCTCTTCTACTCGGATCAGGTCAACATCGGGCACTGTAGCCTTGCCAGCCGCCACGATTAAGTCCTTGGCGGCCTTGACCAGTGCGTCAATTTCCGATTGATCGCTTGCTGTTAAGCTTAAAGCAAGCTTGCTATCTAGGTATTTTACCAATGCGTTAGCCGTCACGGTGGTGGCTGGCGCGGCTGGCTCTTTGTCTGCTGCCTGTTCTGTTAGCCAATCAGTGTAAGGGGTCACTGTGACTTCTTTTTGCTTATCAAATAGCACGTTAAACCCGTCTACTTTCGCGGGTAAAGTGGTAGCGTTAAACTTTACCACTTTATCATCTGCACGTTCCCCAATCGTTAACGCTGGGCATGCCGCGTTAATCCATTGTAAAAGTGGGGCGTAGGCTTTCTTTACTTTACCCGCTTTCGTGCGGATAAATGGCGCGTTCAAAAACGAAATCATAGGATCTTTGTTGCCGTGGCGGTGGATATTACCCACTGCAAAGGTTAACAAATCAGTGTAGTGTTGTTCTACATTGCCAACACTGGTCAGGATAGAATTAAACTGGCGAATGTTCTTAATAGTCATGTTATATACCCCAATAAATTAAAATAGATAAAGTTTAAACTTTATCCGAATGCTTTCTAGTTTATTAGACTAGAAAGCATATAGTTAAAGTTTAGATAAAATTAGAATAATACGCACAAGACAAAAGAATAAATGGCCGTTGGTTTACGTGGCCGCGCCGTTAGTAAGCGTTAAAACCAAGAATCTTAAGTCCCGTTGGCAGTGTTGCCAGTAAAGCGCACAATTCAAAAAACTAAACAAATTATTAAAGAACACGCAACCAGCTAAACTTGTTTCATCCTGTTGTATTTTACGGCATACAGTCAAACCAACTAAGGCAAGACAGCAAACCAAGGTAATGCGCGCTACTATATGGCAGCACGATATAGCGATTCTTTTCTTCCGTGAAAAGCACGGCCGAAGACTTTACCCAGAGCTGGTATAT
>DASRMS010000107.1:0-11247 GCA_035647835.1 Oscillospiraceae bacterium | reverse complement strand
TATTAAATATTCTACATATAGAGAAAAAGGAGGAAAAACCGATGACAAAGAAATTGCTTGCTCTGCTCTTGATTGCCATGATGTTATTTTCTTTAACAGCATGTGGTCGGGGCAACGAAGGTGAAGGTGAAGGTGAAGGGGAAGGGGAAGATGCCGCCTACAAGATTGGCATCATGACAGGTACAGTTTCGCAAGGTGAGGAAGAATATCAAGCTGCACAACAGATGAAAGAAAAATATGGTGACAAGATTGTTACAGCTACCTACCCTGACAACTTCTCTTCCGAAACAGAAACTACCATTGCTAACGTTGTTGCTATGGCCTCTGATCCTGAGGTAAAAGCTATTGTCTTTGTGCAGGCTGTACCAGGTGCAGCTGCTGCCATCGACAAAGTACGTGAAACGCGTCCAGACATGCTCTTTGTAGCTGGCGTAGCTGCTGAAGATCCTGCCACTATTGCTGACAAAGCTGACATTGTCATGCTCGTAGACGAACTTTCCATGGGTAAAACAATTCCCGAGAAAGCTGCTGAAATGGGTGCCAAAACATTCATTCACTATTCCTTTGCACGTCACCTTTCCTATGCTACTATTGCTGCCCGTCGTGAGTTAATGATCGAAACTTGCGATGAGCTGGGCATCGAATTTGTTGACGTAACTGCTCCAGACCCCACTGGTGACGCTGGTGTTTCCGGTGCACAACAGTTCATTCTGGAAGATGTACCCCGTCAAATCGACGAATATGGTAAAGATACTGCTTTCTTCTCTACCAACTGTTCGATGCAAGAACCTTTGATTCGCTCCATTTTGGAATTAGGCGCTATTTATCCGCAACAATGCTGCCCCAGCCCTTACCACGGCTATCCTGCAGCTCTGAGCGTTAATGTGTCCGGTCATGAAGGTGATGTTCAATACATGCTTGATTCCATTAAGGAAAAATTGGTTGCAGCTGGTCAAGAAAGCAGAATGTCAACTTGGTCTGTGCCCATTAACATGTTAATGATCGAAGCTGGCGTTGATTATGCCATCGAGTTCTGTGAAGGCAGAACCGACGGTAGATTTGATGAAGATGCTTTCGTTGCAGCAGTTACCAAAGTTGACAACACATGTCAGATCAGCACCTACGAAGATGGCGATGTCAAACTTGACAACTTCTACATGCTGCTTTGTGATTTCTACGACTTCAGTAAATAATAACTAAAGCTATCGGCTAAATGATACGCCGGCTTGCTCGGCAAGCTGGCGTATCTATTTTATTTTTTATTATTTTTTTGATTTTTATATTTTTTACCACATGTGCGGGGGTGTACATTTGAGTGCTCAATTTTTATTAAACATGCAAAACATCTCCAAAGAATATGACGGTAACCAAGTTTTAAAAAATGTTACCTTACAAGTGAAACCCGGCGAAATCCACGCTCTCATCGGTGAGAATGGTGCTGGCAAATCCACCCTAATGAATATCCTTTTTGGCATGCCAGTTATTCACGCTACCGGTGGCTTTGAAGGTACTGTGGAAATTAACGGTGAACAGGTAAGTATAGATTCTCCGCACCAGGCCATTGATTTTGGCATTGGTATGGTGCATCAGGAATTTATGCTAATCCCTGGGTTTACTGTCACAGAAAACATCAAAATCGGTAGAGAGGTTAGTAAGCCCACACTGTTAAGTCATATCTTTGGTCAAGAATTGGATTTTTTAGAACTGGAAAAAATGGCGCAAGATGCACGCAAAGCACTTGCCACTATTGGTCTAAACATTGAGGAATATATTAAAGTAGCCGGATTACCCGTAGGTTACATGCAGTTTATTGAAATTGCCAGAGAAATTGATAAGACTGGCATAAAATTATTAGTATTTGACGAACCAACTGCTGTACTTACTGAAAGTGAAGCAGAAAGATTATTGGAGATTATGAAAAAAATTGCCGCTAAGGGCATTGCGATAATTTTTATAACGCACCGCCTATCCGAAGTTATGGATTATGCTGACAGCATGACCGTACTACGTGACGGTGAACTAATTACGCGTAAAGAGATTAAAGATACCAGTACAATAGAAATTGCTGAATTAATGATTGGGCGTAAGGTTGAAAAATTAGTAGATTTAGCAGAAGATAATCGTACCTTTACAGATAATAGCGTTGCTTTATCGCTTAAAGGTTTTCACGTTGAGATGCCGGGAGAAAGAGTGCGCGGGATTGATTTAGAAATCCGCAAAGGTGAAATTTTCGGTATCGGTGGTCTGGCTGGACAAGGTAAAATTGGCATTCCTAACGGCATTATGGGTTTATACAAATCACAAGGTACTGTTGAAGTTTTCGACAAGAAACTCGAACTTTCCAAGCTAGGCAATGCCATGGCCAACGCTGTGTCCTTTGTTTCAGAGGACAGACGAGGGGTTGGCCTGCTACTTGATGAATCTATAGAACGTAATATCGTCTTTTCCGCCATCCAGATCAAAAATGAATACTTACACCATCTTGGCCCCATCAAACTGCTTGACCAGAAAAAAATGCGTCAGCATGCACTGGAAATGATTAAATTACTCGATATCCGCTGCACCGGTCCTACACAAAAAGTAGGCAGTCTTTCTGGCGGTAACCAACAAAAAGTCTGCCTTGCCAGAGCGCTGACGATGAATCCAGATATCCTGATCGTTTCAGAACCTACCAGAGGTATTGACATTGGTGCGAAGAAACTAGTCCTGGAATACCTTGTTAAATTAAACCGCGAACAAGGTTTGACGATTGTAGTTGTGAGCTCTGAATTGGTTGAATTGCGTTCGCTTTGTGATCGGATTGCCATTGTTTCTGGCGGTAAAATTGCCACAATCATTAAGCCTGATGCACCAGATGCTGAATTTGGTTTAGCGATGGCCGCAGGTTAAGGAGTATACGCTGACAACAATAAATCTAAATCAAACTTTTTGAGGTCTAAAGAAAGAGGTATACATTATGCAAGAACAGATAAAAAAAGCCTATGATAACATTGGTTTGCCTCGCTTAATCATCATCAGCTTTTTTGTCCTGATGTTAGTTTTCGCTGCACCCTTGGGACTAAACGTTGCCAGTCTCTTAGGGGACACGCTGCGCAGGTGGGCTATGTATGGTATTTTAGTACTAGCGATGGTACCAGCCATCCAAAGCGGCATTGGACCTAATTTTGCTATCTCCTTAGGTATCGTTAGCGGCCTGTTAGGAGCAACGATTAGTATTGAGCTTGGTATTAGCAACTCTTGGGTGGCCATCGGGGTAGCTATGTTGATTGGTACAGTTATGGGCACTATTTTAGGTATTCTATACGGGTTTTTGCTAAATAACGTTAAGGGTTCAGAAATGACAGTCTCAACATATGTAGGTTTTTCCGTGATTGCGTTTATGAATATTATGTGGCTCTCCTTGCCCTTCAAAGATGGTAACCTTATTTGGCCCCTAGGTGGCAGCGGTATGAGGAATACCATTAGTTTAAGCAACACCTTTGGCGAATTATTAAATAAGACGTGGGGCTTTACCATTGGCCAAGAGGGAGCAGGTCTCTATGTGCCAACAGGACTGATTTTATTTTTCCTCTTTGTCTGTGTAATCATGTGGTTGTTTATGAGAAGTAAGACAGGTATCGCACTGAGTGCAGTGGGTTCCAGCCCTACTTTCACACGTTCATCAGGTATTAATGTCAATAAGATGCGTATTATCGGCACTGCACTTTCCACAGCACTAGGTGCTATTGGCATCATTACTTATGCCCAAAGCTATGGTTTTTTGCAGCTTTATAATGCGCCTCTCTGGATGGGCTTTCACTGCGTGGCTGCTATTTTAATCGGTGGGGCTACCACTAAAAGAGCATCAATTGCTCAAGTTATTATTGGCACCTTTTTATTCCAGGGAATTTTAGCTGTAGCACTGCCTGTCGTTAACCAATTACTACCGGAGAGCAACTTGCCGGACGTCATTCGCCTAATCATCTCCAACGGTATTATCCTCTACGCTATCTCTAAGACGAAAGGAGATAAATAAGGTGAGTAACTTTAAAGATAAAACTATTAATACAATCCTTGATAATAAGGTAGTAATTCTCTTTGTGTTATTGTGCGTGGCCGCAATTTACGCCTCCAAGAATCCGCTAACTTTTGTGGCGAGCGAACTCTTTACACGTCTTGGCCGCAATGGCTTTACAGTTTTGTCCCTCCTGATTCCAGTATTAGCCGGTATGGGTCTAAACTTCGGTATTGTCATTGGCGCTATTGCTGCGCAGATTGCTGTCTTCTGGGTAGTCTACTGGGGCTATACCGGCATCATCGGCTTCCTGCTCTGCGTGCTGCTGTCCACACCGATTGCTATCCTTTTCGGTTGGTTGGTTGGTCGCTTATTTAACAAAATGAAAGGTGCAGAAATGATTGCCGGTCTGGTATTAGGTTATTTTGCCGACGGCTTGTATCAATTCTTTTTCCTTTATGTTATTGGTGGTCTCATTCCTGTAGATAACCCACGGCTGATTATTTCCACTGGTGTAGGTGTGAAAAACACCATTGACTTGGCAGATAACCTAAAGTATTCCTTAGATACCGTTTCCATGCTCACAGTTCTCAAAATTGCTTTCATTGCCATATTGGCAGTAGCCTTAATTAAAATAGTATTGTACTTGGTGCGAAAAACCGGTTCTTTACGTGAAAATCTGACGCTCATAGTTGCAGCAATTGTAGGCTATGCAGTGATTACCTTAGTTTCTCCCCTTACTGCTTTTCTCGCCACCGATCGTTTGTTGCTGCTGGATGCAGTGACCATCGGCGTTGTGGGAGTAATTGCTTTCCAGGCCTGGGCTCTGATTAGTAATAAGCTGGTTAGGAAAAAGCAAAATTATCAAATTTCCCGTCCACTTATTTTTATAGCTATGGCTGTCGGAATATATTTTGCCACCTATCTAAAACCGGTGGAGGAAATACTGCTTTTTGTAAAAATTCCTGTCACGACTTATCTCTGTATCATCGCTCTTTGTATCTTCAATTCCCTCATTCTGCGCACCCGCCTCGGTCAGAACATGCGCACAGTCGGACAAAGCCAAGTTGTGGCGAATGCCGCTGGTCTTAGTGTGGATCGCTTAAGAATCATTGCGATGATCATCTCCACTGTCCTTGCCTGCTGGGGCCAACTAATTTACTTGCAAAACATGGGTACATTCTCCACCTATGGAGCTCATACACAAGTCGCCCAATTTGCCATTGCCGCTCTGTTAGTTGGCGGGGCCTCGGTACAAAAGGCTGACAACAAGCAGGCGATCATTGGGGTTATCCTCTTCCATACACTCTTCATTGTTGCCCCGCAAGCCGGCAAAGAGCTCTTCAATAATGCCCAGTTAGGTGAATACTTCAGAGTGTTCGTAGCATACGGTGTTATCGCTGTTTCCCTTGCCATGCACGCTTGGAAAACAGTAATGAAACCCAAAGAAGGTACATTAGTCCCGGGGCCACTTAACCTACGAGATTTGTAGCAGCAACTAAAAGTTACCACAAAAATACCTTCGACCAGTTAAACTTGGTCGAAGGTATTTTATTCTATCATAGAGGGGTAAGCCTCCAGTCTTGCTGTTTTTTTATTTAATTTTATTTGTCTTTAACTAGATTAAGCCTTTTTCTTCAAGGAATTCCTGGGCTACAGCATCCGGTGTGCGCTTCTCGCCTTCAACCTGAAGATTCATTGCCGCCATTTCCTCGTTTGTAATTTTTACCTTGTTTAGCAGCTCTTCTAAATCAGGATATTGCTCCAAAATCTCACTACGTAAGATATAGACAGCATCAAAATGCATATTGGCATGTTTGTCATCTTCTAGAACTACTAACCCCAAGCGGCTAATTCCAGCATCTGTTGTATAACAAGCCACAACCTCAGCCTCACCATTCTCTACAGCTGTGAATTTGGCCGCCACACTCATTTGGTAAATTTCATTAAAGTTCATGTCATAGTTTGCCTGCAGTAAAGGATAACAGTCTTCACGGTCTTTAAAGTTGGCATCGGCCGCAATGGCTAGCTGATCTGAGACCGCAGCCAAATCCGAATACGTTTTTAAATCATATTCTGCCGCTGCTTCCGGCGTCACAGCTAAATCATAGTTATTATAAAACCCCATACGCTCCAGCATAATTAAGTTATAATCAGTTTTAGCTTTATCTAAAACATAATCATACACGGCATCTGGTTCATAGAGAACTGTGTCATCGTCTTCAAACACATTAAACAGGGACGATGTATAATCAGGCCAGATATCTATCTGGTCATTATTGATAGCATTCCACTGCAAGACGGTACTTTCCAGCTCAATCCTTTCTACCTCATAATCTGTATTCTCTGTAATCATTTTTTCGGTAATATGACCGATAATACTAGCTTCCGTCCAGGTTTGATTCGAAACACGGATAGCAGCTGATTCATCGCCGCCACTGCACCCAGTTAGTGCAAAAACGATCACAAATAACACTAAAGAGATTAACCCCAATTTTTTTTTTAACATACTTCCTCCTCTTTGTTTACTTATTTATGCGCAAACCCTTAGGGGTAGCGACATACTCAATCAGATTAAACAGCTGATCGACGCCAAGCGCCAGAACTGCCGAGAAAAAGGCACCTGTGAAAATATGGACTTCATTGATTTGCTGAATACCGGAATAGATAAGTGTGCCTAACCCACCAAAACCAATAAATGCTGCCAGCGTGGCCGTACCAATACAAATAACTGCAGCAGTGCGGATGCCGGCAATGATAATGGGCATCGCAATAGGTATCTGTATTTTAAAGATAATCTGTGAACTAGTCATGCCCATACCGCGGGCAGCTTTTATCATGGTATACGTGACTTCATTTAAACCTGTATACACATTGCGTAGAATTGGTAACAATGAATACATAAATAAAGCTGCCACAGCTGGCTTAAACCCAATCCCTAAAAAGGGGATCATGATCGCCAATAACGCCAGGCTGGGGATAGTTTGCAAGATTCCCACGAAGCCCATAACAAAGCTTGACATTCCTTTATAGCGGGTTAGCAGAATACCTAACGGCACGGCCACGGCAATTGCCAAGCCGATAGCTGTAATTGATACTTGAAGATGTTGAACAATAAGCTCCAAAATGTAATCAAAATTACCAAAGACATACTCAATTATTTTAGCTAACATGTTCAACCTCCTTTACTTCATTTTTAATATCCGCCAAAATCGCATTGACTTTATCTTGTGTGATCACACCAAGGTATTTACCTCTTTTATCAACGATTGGCAGATAATTATTGACATCAAGCATCAGGGCAAACAGAGCATCATAAATAGTAGTTTTCTTATCGATCCACTCATCATACTTTTTAATTTTCTCATCCCACGGCTGCTTGCTATTTTTCAGTACATTTGCTCGAACATAACCAATAAGCTGCTGGTCTGCATTTACCACAGGCAGACTATTAAGTCTGCTTTGCTTAAATTTCTCCAGCACAGCCTGATAGTTGTCCGTCTGCAGGCAATACATATTTTGCTGTTCCAGTATTTCTTCTGCTAGAATCAACTGCAGCCATTTCATGTGCCTATCTTCACCCATAAATTCTTCCACAAATCTATTAGCTGGGTTCTGCAGAATATCTTTAGGTGTACCCGACTGCACTAACTGTCCTTCATTGATAATCGCAATTTTATCACCCATCTTAATCGCTTCATGAATATCATGCGTAACAAACACGATCGTCTTATGAATCTTCTCTTGAATTAGTAAAAATTCATCCTGTAATCTTGCCCTGGTAATCGGATCGATCGCTCCAAAAGGTTCATCCATTAAAAGTATCGGCGGATTCGCACCTAAAGCACGCGCTACTCCAACCCGCTGCTGTTCACCACCACTTAATTGAATAGGATACTTGTCTCTGTATTGTGCGGGCTCCAGCCCCATTAGGTCCAACAGCTCCTCGACACGAGCATTAATTTTCTGTCTAGACCATCTTTTTAGTGCCGGCACAGTTGCAATATTTTCAGCTACTGTCCGGTGAGGGAAAAGTGCAACATCTTGAATGGCATAGCCAATATTACGCCGCAACTCTGTAGTTACCATCTCCTCAATATTGTGACCATCGATCATTATTTCACCGGATGTTACGGGTATTAACTTGTTAAGCATATTTAAGGTGGTAGACTTGCCGCATCCCGATGGCCCGATGAGCACACATATCTCACTATCATTGATTTGCAAATTTAAGTTGTTCACAGCACGCACACCATTGGGATAGATATGAACTAAATCTCTTAATTCAATCAAACTGTTTTTCTCCTCCTTCTATTTGCCTGTGAAGCCATTCTCTCACACAGAAGATGGCTTCACAGGCCTCCTGCTGCTGCTTCACTACAACAATTCGACAATTTAAAAAAGTACCTAAACTCTATAGAGCATAGAGTTAGGGTACTTCTGTATGCATTGCTACTTACAGTACACTACCAGATAGCAGTATAAAATTTATAACAATTAGAACTTAAAGCAAAAACGAGTCCCCGGCTCCATGAAATATTGTAAAATATACGAAAGTTTGTGTTTATAAATAAGTTCCTCTCTATATACTTATCACAATTCTTGGATTATGTCAAAATATCCGGCTAAGGTAAATGGGAGATAACGGTTTTAACTAAGCGAGTGGACTAGCACACTTTGGGCAATACTTAAAATCCTCAGTTGTTTGATAACCACATTTAGCACAGCACTTCTGCGTTTCTCTGCTTCCATCCCGAACCAATTGCAAATCTTGTTCTGTCAGGGTAGTACTGCCACCGCTGGCGATTCGCCCACCAAGCTCCTGCGTAATGGTATAGACACTATTGCAGCAGCTGCTTTTTACATAGTACTGCTTATGCCATTTGATCAGAGGAATGAAAAACAGACTAAAGTACATATATTCCATAATCACTGTGTAGTTACCATATCTGCCGCACTGAGTGCAAACTGCAGGTTGATTAAAATCTAGCTGCTCCTGCTTGGATGCTGCACCAAAAATAAAAAACATCTTTTACTCATCTCCACAAATATTATCGGCTATTTTTTCACTTTTAGTATTTCTTTTAATTTGCCAAGCTGTCGCTGGCTATATTCTATCACTAACAGTTAAGTTTCGCCATAGTTTTACCAAAAGTTAACTCTCATTACCAGCATGACAACAGAATTAAACTTTTCAACTAGCTTTCTGTAATAATAGCGCCCTTGATAGGGAAAATAACAGTACAACAAATATAATTTTGGGGGTTTTATGATGAAGGTACCAGAAATTATGGAGCAAAGAATGTGTTTTTCTTTTGAGATCTATCCACCAAAAGATGATCAACCGCTAGAACCACTCTTAGATACTTTAGAACACCTCTATAAATTTGAACCAGACTTTGTCAGCTGCACCTACGGCGCTGGTGGCTCCAATGCAGGACGTAATGTGGAAATCGTGAAAGCGATGAAAGAAAGAGGCAAGACTATTCCGGTTACCCATTATACTTGTATTGGCAACACCAAAGAAACCATCACCAAAGAGATGCAAGGCTATTTGCAAATCGGTGTAGACCATATTCTTGCTCTGCGCGGGGACTTTCCTAAAGGCTGGGAAGAAACGCGGGGAGATTTTGATTACGCCAACGAGTTGGTGGAGTTTATTCGTACTAACTTCCCCCAGTTCACCATCGCTGTCGCCGGTAACCCAGAAAAACACTTTGAGGCTGATTCCTTCACAGCTGATATTGCCCATCTACGTATCAAGCAAGATGCCGGTGCTGACTATATTATGACTCAGCTCTGTCATGATGTGGAACAATATGAATGGTGGGTAGAAGCAATCCGCAAGGCAGGCATCTATTTACCGATTGATGTCGGCGTGATGCCCGTCCTGCTCAAAGAGCCAACAATACGCATGGCAGTGATGAATGGCAGCGCTATCCCCAGAGATTTAGCTGAAATTATCGGCCGCTATGGCAACAATCCGGAGGATTTTAAGAAGGCCGGTAAAGAATATACAGTTAAACAAATTCATCAATACATCAATGCTGGTATTGATGGTCTGCATCTCTATGCCCTAAATAAATGGCGTGATATTACAGACATCATTAATGATGCCGGCATTAGAAAAACGAGTGAGTAATAGTAAATCTTGACCAATTTTCAGGAGGGTCTGACAGGCCCTCCTTGTCATAGACGCGGCAGGGAGGTTAGCAGATGGCCAAAATAATTATTGATAATCAAGAATCTGAAGTTAAAGGCAATTCCACTATTTACGAGGCTTGTCGGCAAGCAGGGATCATCCTTCCCGCTTTAATGTATGACGACAGGTTAGAACCGGTAGCTAGCTGCAGCTTAAGCATTGTGAAGGTTGAGGGTGAAGCAGAGCTGGTCAATGCTTGTACCCAGGTTGTTAGTGATGGCATGAAAATCCACACTCAAACAGAGCAGGTAAAGGAAGCAAGAAAAGAAATATTAATTTCCCTGCTTGCCGAACACCCTCTCGAATGTGAAAATTGCTCAACCGCAACGCAGTGTAAACTACAAACTTATTGTCAGGAGTATGAAATTTCCTCCCCCCCACAAACAGCAAAACGCAAAGAATATGAGCTTGATGAAAGAAACCCCTTTTACACTATCAACCCCAATAAATGTATTGCTTGTAAGCTCTGTGTACGGGTTTGCCATGAATTGCAAGGTGTTGGTGCTCTGGAAATGAATGAGGAGGGTCATGTACAGCGTATCATTACGGTTGAATGTGAATCTTGTGGTAACTGTATTGATATCTGTCCAGTACGGGCTATCATCCCTAAACGTTTCGAGGAAGAATATGCCCAAGAACTAGCGGTCATGGATAATACCCAGGCGGCTGAAGAAACACGCTATGTGAAAACTACCTGTTCCTATTGCGGCGTTGGCTGCCAATTAGAGTTAGTCGTGATAAATAACAAGGTCGTTGATGTTAAGCCGCTGAAAGTACCACCCAATAACGGTCTGCTATGCGTCAAAGGCAAATTCGGCCATAAGTTTATTAATCACTCCTCGAGATTAACCACTCCCCTGATCAAGAAGGACGGCAAACTTGTCAAAGCAACTTGGGATGAAGCTTACCAGCTAATTACAGAAAAAGTTAAGGAAATAAAAGAAAAACATGGTAGTGATGTTTTTGGCGGCTTAAGTTCAGCTAGATACACTAATGAAGAAAACTATCTCTTCCAGAAGATGGTCAGAACAGTCTTTGGTACTAACAATAT
>DASRMS010000106.1:0-3976 GCA_035647835.1 Oscillospiraceae bacterium | reverse complement strand
TCCAGATTCCCTTTGTGGGGGATGATGTGATCCACAACTATCGCCGGGGTAATCCTTCCTTGACGCTCACACTCCACACAAAGGGGGTTTCTTGATAGCACCCGTTTCCTTAGCCGCTGCCACCGGGCAGTTTTGTATAGTTTTTTAGAATACGCCGGTCTCTCTTCCCGGTTATACTGCCGGTTGTATTCTTTCATGTGTTTGGGACAGAACCGCTCCTCCGTCAGTTCCGGACAGCCGGGATAGCGACAAGGCTTTAAGGGTTTCCTTGGCATTTGCCTTCACCTTCCTTTCGCCATGTTCGCAGCCGGACCAGGAAATCCGTTTATGTTTTTTACCTTCTTCATCTATGTTAATTAAGGATTTATGATATTCGCTCTTTGGATTGCCGCACTCATAAGCCGCCCAATCTCTATCGCTGGCCGCTTCGTCAATAACAGCAAAGCGGCAGGATACGCATTTCATAGGGCACCTCCTAATTTCAGGCATAGAAAAAGCCCCGGGGGGGTTAATCCCCAAGGGCTTGTTATCAAGAATGCTGCGTTTCCCGGGAGTCGTGGTCGATCTATCCCTAAGGCCTATGCAAACAGCATCTGGTGTTCCTGATATTTTTCCATGCCTTTACATCTTATAGTATAGCACAGGTCGGCTGTTGCTTCTTGTTGCTTTTATTGCTTTTTGTTGCTTTTTGATGCGTATTTCACCCTACCCTCAATTTCTTTTAAGGCGTTACCATGTAGACGGGAAATCCAACTTCTGTCGAATCTTAATTCCCTGGCCACAGCATCCCACGATTTGCCGTTAACATATCTCATTTCTAATAGTAGCTGACTAATAGGATCATCCACTTGGCCGATGGTATTCATAATTTCTGTTTTAATCCCCACCAACCGATCAATATCCTCATTGATCTCTTTTTCTAAATCCACGATCTTGACCACTGTGTTCTCCAGGTGGCTTTTAGTATTATTGCCCCCGGACACCTTTTCTTCTCTTAAGTTAGCCGATACCTTTGTGGCCAGTGCCCTCAGCACTTCCAGTTGTTCCAGCTTGCTATTGATTCTTTTATCCAGCCATAGGGCTTGGGATAAATATTCTTTAACCCTCAAAGGTTCCCACCTCCAGTTTGCCGTTGTAATAGGTGTTTATGATATACTCCCTTCGCTTGGCATCAAGGGAGAGGATTCGTTCCATTGCTTTTAGTTGATCCAGCTCGTATTGCTTTTTAGTTTTATAGAAACTGCAGCCTTCACACTTTTTAACCTTCAAGGCTGTGCAGCTATTTCCTCTGTAAGCAAAGCAGTCTTCCATAGTTACTTCACCTCCTGATAGATTCTCGCTTTTACCGCCTTAATAAGTGCAGTTTGGGTTTTATCTTTTCTCTTTAAAGCCTCCATGACATCTTCATCAATGGTGTTTTGGGTGATAATGTGGTGAATGACAACCGTGTTTTTTTGGCCCTGCCGCCAGAGCCGGGCGTTAGTTTGCTGGTAAAGTTCCAGACTCCAGGTAAGGCCAAACCAGATTAAGGTGCAGCCACCAGCTTGCAAATTCAAACCATGGCCTGCAGAGGCTGGATGGATGGCTGCTACCGGGATCTCCCCTTGGTTCCACCGCTTAATGGAGCTTGTGCTTTCAAGTTTTTCTGCGGGGAATCTCTCTAATATCCGCCCCAGATCATGCTTAAACCAGTAAGCGATTAAGACCGGTTTGCCATTAGTCGCCTCGATTAGATCCTCTAAGGCATCAAGCTTGCGGTCATGTATCTCCACTACACTGCCATCTTCGTCATATACAGCCCCATTGGCCATCTGAAGCAGTTTACTGGACAGGGCAGCGGCATTTACGGCATCAATCTCCTTACCCTTAAGCGATAGCACCAACTCTTGTTGCAAAGTCCGGTAGTAATCCGTCTCTTTGTCCGACAGTTTAACGGCCACTTCGTTCATCACCAGTTCCGGTAGCTTCAGATAGTCTGTGTTCTTCATGCTGATGGTGATATCTGCGATGCGCTTGTAAATTGCCTGCTCTGCCCCGGGCTTTGGTTTGTAGCTGAACACAATCTGCTGATTGCGTTTATCCGGCACAAAGTAGTCCTCCCTATACCGGCCAATAAAGCGGCCCAGCCTGTGGCCCATATCCAAAAGACGAAACTCTGCCCACAAGTCCATTAGGCCGTTGGCTGATGGTGTGCCGGTGAGGCCCACAATCCTTTTTACCTTGGGCCGCACCTTCATCAGGCTTTTAAAGCGTTTCGCCCGATGTGACTTAAAGGAACTTAGCTCGTCAACGACCATCATGTCGTAATCAAAAGGAAGGCCGCTTCTATTAACTAACCAGTCCACGTTTTCCCGGTTAATGATGTAGATATCTGCCTTTTGCATAAGTGCCGCTTTACGCTCCTTTTCACTACCGGTGGCAACCGAATATGTAAGACCTTTTAGATGATCCCATTTCTCAATTTCGGCCGGCCACGTGTCTCTGGCCACCCTTAAAGGTGCCACCACCAGAACTTTACGAACTATAAAACTATCCAAGGTCAAATCAAATATGGCCGTGAGGGTGATAACAGTTTTGCTAACCTAAGCCCATATCCAAAAATATCACCGCCACCGGATTTTCAAGAATATAGTTAGTGGCATACTGCTGATATTTATGTGGTATGAACTCCATCTGACATCACCTCCGCAAGTACCTTTTTTATCTCAGTTGCATCATCTAGCACATAAACCTTAAAACCTAGGTGCCGTAACATTCGGTGTCTTTTTATTTGTAAAGGACGAGGCTTCATCCCGGGGCTTTTAACTTCAACAAAAGCCATCTTGCCTTTTGGCAGTAACACCAGGCGATCAGGCATACCGGCAAGGCCCGGACTGATAAACTTTGGTGCCATGCCCCCCGCTGCTTTTACTGCTTTGACCAGCTTTTGCTCAATATGTTTTTCGCCCATGCCTTACCTCCTTGGCGTCAGGGATTAGGCAGGGGTGATGGTCGTGATGGTCATATATATAACTTTTTATATATAGTCTTTTTTTAAGCCCTTAAGAAAACTTTATAATATGACCTACTCCTATCTACACCCAAAAAGAAAATGACCTAATCCAGGAAATCCGATTTTAGCTTTAAGCCCCTCACGATCACTCCAGTCTTTTTTCTGTGTCTTATAAACCCCGCTATATCAAGGGCTGTATAAAAATCAGTTGTGCTCCTGGCGTATTCCCCTGTCCTTAGACAAAAGGCCCGGTACTCGCTATATAGCTCACCCGACTTTTCCGTAAAGGTTCTATCAATCTCACAGCATTCCTCAAGGAAATGGGCCAGCCAATCGTTGTTTTCTTTATAGGCTGAAACTGCATCCCGCACTTTTTCAGGGAGACTTATCTGGTAGTCGTCCTTGATCACCTTTTTTGCACCCTCGATTATCCAGCTAAGAATGGCCCCACCGGCCTGGGCAAAAAGGTAATCGCCATAGTTTTTAATGTCATCATGGCCCTCAATTCTGGCGGCGAAGGGAATGACGATCAGTCGCCTCCAGGTACCTGTATCAAGGGCTCCAACCTTTGGCAGATGGTTGGTATATAAAACTAAAGTGTGGCTGGGGATATAGCTGAAAGGATCCTTATATTTTTTCTCCGCATAAATCTCGTCGGTGGAACAAAGCTGCTTAACATTGGAGGTGCTAAGTCGCATGCCTTCTTCCATCTCCGCCGCCAAAAGCAGTCTTTTCCCCTTGGCTTCGGCCAGTTCCGGCTTCACATTCCTGCGGCAGCCTACGGTCAAAATATCGGCCGAGATATTACCGCTGTAGCTACCTAGGGTTCTTGAGACGGCGTTCCAAAAGGTAGATTTACCGTTTCTGCCTTCGCCATAGGCGATAATTAAAGCCTCCACGTAAACCTTGCCAATGGCAGCTAGACCCACTACTTTCTGCACATAATCGATTAACGATTTATCCTTTAGGAAAAAGGTGTTGAGG
>DASRMS010000105.1:0-46893 GCA_035647835.1 Oscillospiraceae bacterium | reverse complement strand
ATGTAGAATATTTAATATTACCATTATAGCCCGACTTGTCCTTTAATGCAATAAAATATTACAAATCTGTGACAAACTTGTGGGGTCAGGCTTGAATTATTCACTTACCGCCCTGACAGACGAATTAAATTTTAGCACCTTTTGGGGTTAACACTGCTTCTCACCATCTAAAGAACAAGAACTGGCAGACGACGTTGGCCTATCGATCTGGACAAAATCACCTACATCAAAAGTCTTTGTCCCGTCTGCCAAAATAAAAAAGGGGATGCCTATTTTGCCATGCTCTTTAATTGAGACAAACATCTCCTCATGATCACGAAACGATAAAAATTCTTTTAATCTTGTGGTGCTTTCAGTAATGCTCCGGTAATCCAACTCGAGTTTAGGCAAAGCCGCTAATTGTTTTTTTGCATCAACACAATCTGGGCATATATCTGAGCTATACATAATGACTTTCACCGGTTCATCTCCCTTCTATATTTATCTGCCTAAATTATATCTTACAAAAACAATTATTTCTAGAGTTGTAGGGGGGGGCCTGAATGACGAAGAGACAGGCATAAGTTAAACATAGCAGGCGGCAGAGCTTGAAAAGAGTGGTCTGAAATGGTATAATTGTCCAGGTGATGTGTATGGTGCGGAAACCACGTATACATTATTACGGAGCTTTATATCATGTTATGGTTCGCGGTAATAACGGAGAAAATATTTTCCTCAATGATAAAAACAAAAGAAAATATCTAGACCTGCTAGCCCAATACAAAAATGCGTTGGGCTTTTCAATATACTCATTTTGCATTATGGATAATCATGCCCACTTATTAATAGAAGTACAGGACGTCACACTAGCAAAAATTATGCAAAGAATACAACAAGTTTATACTCAATGGTTTAACTACAAATATGAGAGAACCGGACATGTATTTCAACAAAGATATAAGGCTCAATTATGTAATAAAGAAAAATATTTATTGCAGTTGATTAGATATATTCATAACAACCCGGTCAAAACTCATTTGCCTGGTGGGGTAGAGTACAAGTGGAGCAGCCATCTAAATTATCTGGGGAAAGGTAGTCTTGACCTAGTCGACACCTCTTTTATCTTGCAGTTGTTTTCTGACAATGCAAAGCAAGCTCTGAAAGAATATATGTATTTCATGAACCAGGAGCCCGATATACAATCAGCGGAAAGTATGTATGAAGTAAAACCTAAAGTATTAAAAGAAAAAAGTAAAAAGGCTACTAGTGGTAGTGAAATAGGCATAGACGAATTAATTAAGGAAGTTTGTCGGCTTGAACAGATTAAGTACGAGCAACTTATTAAGAAGACTAGGCAGCAAAAGATATCTGATCTCCGCAAAGCAGTAGTGTTATTAAGTGAGAAGCAGTGCCTGGTGAAAAATGCGACATTGGCACAAAAGCTAAACTTGTCGCCATCAATGATTTCTAAAATTAAAAGTGGCGAAGTGGAGATTACAGCTTATGTAAGAGAAGTAATGCAGAAATGGCTGGAGATAAGTGAATAATTCAAGCCTGACCCCACAAACAAAAAATAATGATTGAGCTCCTTTAGGCAAACTAATATAATTAGATCATATGTCTATGCTACTGATGCTGCAAATTTAGAGACAGAGGTCAAGTTAGGGAGGAACAATAATGCCAGAAAATAATAATTTGTTGTTTGCTTTTGGAATTACACTGTTTGCAGGTTTATCGACAGTCGTGGGAAGTTTATTTGCCTGTTATACTACACAAACAAATAAAAAGTTTTTATCGGCAGCTTTGGGCGTATCTGCTGGGGTGATGATTTATGTTTCGATGATTGAAATATTCCCTGAGGCTAGGGCATCTTTAACGCTTATCTATGGCGCTAAAAAAGGTTATTGGGTGACGACATTGGCATTTTTTGCCGGCATTGCTTTAATTGCCATCATTGATTTGCTTGTGCCTAGCGCGGATAACCCCCATGAGATTCAGGACGTGGATGACTCGGCTAATGATGCCAACCTATTAAGGATCGGTTTATTTTCTGCTCTGGCGGTGGCGATACATAACTTTCCCGAGGGGTTAGCAACTTTTGTTAGTGCGATACAAGACCCCAAGCTGGGATTAAGTATCGCTATCGCCATTGCCATTCATAATATTCCAGAAGGAATCGCGATTTCATGTCCCGTCTATTTTGCCACAGGTGATCGTAAAAAGGCAGTTTTATACTCTTTACTATCTGGGTTTGCCGAACCGATAGGCGCAGTGGTCGGATATTTTCTCTTGTTGAATTTCTTAAGTGATGCTGTCTTTGGGATTACTTTTGCTGGGGTGGCCGGGATCATGGTCTATATTTCACTTGATGAGCTTCTGCCGACCGCAGAAAAGTACGGTGAACACCATATAGCTATTCTGGGTCTTGTTTCCGGTATGGCCGTGATGGCCTTGAGTCTGCTTTTATTTTCTTAATCTAACTAACGGATAGTTTCTGGATGAATTGGTAAATAGTTTTGTCGAATGAAAATGCTATTGACTACTATATATAGAGTTGGTAAAATGTAGACACACAAGATGTTGTGTTTTGTTGCTGCAGGATGTGGATTGAATACATAAAGAAAGTTGGGGATTGGCTTGAATGCTCAGAGGAATGTGCCAGAATCTTGGCCTAGAATGCAGTTAACTTCAACTGCTAAGGTTGTTTTAGAAAAACGTTATTTGCAGAAAGACGCTGAACAGATTGTAGAAACGCCGGAGGATATGTTATATCGGGTTGCTGCCGTTGTTGCTCAGATCGAGCAGCAATATGCAAAGACATCTCAAGAGATTAAGACATTAACTAAACAATTTTACGAGATGATGGCTAATCTAGAATTTATGCCTAATTCACCGACTTTAATGAATGCGGGTAGAGATCTAGGCCAGTTAAGTGCATGCTTTGTGCTGCCGGTAGAAGATAGTATGGAAGCTATTTTCGACGCCATTAAGTTTGCGGCCATTATTCATAAATCAGGCGGAGGTACGGGCTTTAGTTTTTCCCGCCTACGTCCCAAAAATAGTTCAGTACGTTCCACTGGTGGTGTCGCCTCCGGTCCTGTCAGCTTTATGAAAGTATTTAACGCTGCCACAGAGGCTGTTAAGCAGGGCGGTACTCGCCGTGGTGCTAATATGGGTATTTTACGGGTAGATCACCCTGATATAATGGAATTTATTCAATGTAAAGAAGATAATCAGGAGATTACTAACTTTAATATTTCTGTTGGTATTACGGAAGAATTTATGGAAGCATTAAAAGAGCAGCAAAACTATGATTTAGTGGATCCGCATACAAAAGAAGTTGTGGCCCAACTATCAGCCGCTGAAGTCTTTAGTAAAATTGTTGACCATGCTTGGCGTAATGGTGAGCCGGGCGTAGTCTTTTTAGAGCGCTTGAACAAAGATAACCCTACACCTAAACTAGGTGATATCGAAGCTACCAACCCGTGTGGTGAACAACCGCTCTTACCCAACGAAGCCTGTAACCTTGGTTCTATTAATTTAAAAGGTATGGTCAAAGAGCAAGAAGAGGGAGCGGCAATTGACTGGGAGCATTTAGCTGAAATTACCAGACTAGCAGTACGTTTTCTTGATAATGTGATTGATGCCAATCAGTACCCTTTGGAAAATATCGAAAAAGTGGTCAAAGGTAATCGCAAAATTGGCCTTGGTGTGATGGGTTTTGCTGATTTATTAGCCCAGCTGCAGATCCCCTATGCTTCAGCAGAAGCAGTAGAGGCCGCAGAAAAGATCATGAAGTT
This sequence comes from Oscillospiraceae bacterium, assembly GCA_035647835.1. Classification (GTDB taxonomy): domain Bacteria; phylum Bacillota; class Dethiobacteria; order Dethiobacterales; family Dethiobacteraceae; genus UBA9865. The sequence continues at coordinate 43,114 of DASRMS010000105.1, read as the reverse complement.
TATTCAATTACAGGGATACCTAGAATCTGAACGTCTGGCGAATGAGCGGGGTACCTTCCCTAATTATGAAGGTTCTATCTATGATGGTGAGCGAAAAATGCGCAATGCCACCATCACTACTATTGCTCCGACAGGCACCATTTCTATGATTTGTGGCGCCTCTAGTGGAGTAGAACCTATTTTTGCTGTAGCTTACACCAAAAATGTTTTAGATGGCAACTCTTTTGTGGAAGTTAATCCATTATTTGAAGGTTATGCGCAAGAGTATGGCTTTGCCTCTCCCCAGCTAATGGCTAAAATCGCAGAGACTGGCTCGGTGCAAGGATTAGACGAAGTACCAGCATGGGTACAGGAAGCTTTTCTTACAGCTTCAGAGATTCCTTCAGAATGGCATATTCAGATTCAGGCTGCCTTCCAAAAATATACCGATAATGCCGTATCCAAAACTATCAACTTTGCTAATGCGGCTACCAGGGAAGATATTGCCAGGGCGTTTCTGTTGGCTTATGAACTAAATTGTAAGGGATTAACAGTTTATCGGGATGGTAGTCGGGATGAACAAGTACTCTCATTTGGTACTGCAAAGGAACAACCAGCAGCAACAGCGCCTGCTGCCCAAGTACAAGCGCCCAACTCAATCACCCCCCGTCCTCGGCCGGAAGTTACCATGGGTGTAACAGAGAAAATAAAAATCGGCTGTGGTAATCTATATGTCAGTGTTAATGCGGATGAACAAGGCATCTGCGAAATATTTACCAATACTGGTCGTGCGGGTGGCTGTGCTTCCCAATCGGAAGCCACCGCAAGATTAATTTCCATTGCTTTACGTTCTGGCATTTCTGTCAACGCCATTCTTAACCAAATCAAAGGCATTCGTTGTGCTGCTTGTATTCGACGTGAAGGGGTTAATGTTACCTCTTGTCCGGATGCCATTGCCCGGGTTATTAAGAAGTATATGGATGTGGGCGGCACTGAAAATGGACAAGCAATTCAGTCTTCTACAGCCAAAGCTAATGGCAATGGTTTGTCCAAGTCATTGCAGAAGTTATCCGATGTCGCCGCTAAATCTGGTGAATATGTGAAAAAAATTCCGGTGAACGGGATGAAGAAAAAAGCAAGTACCGGTGTGGCGATCGATCTGGCCTGTCCAGATTGTGGGATGCCCATTAACCACGAAAGCGGCTGTGTCGTCTGCATTCACTGTGGTTACTCCAAGTGTGGTTAAACTTAAAAGTATAAATAACCCGGCCTAAGTGTTTAAGCGCTTAGCCGGGTTTTTTTGCTTAAGTTATTGACATATGCTCAAAACGTAGTATAATAGAAATTGAAAGGGGCATATGTCAATAATGAAAGGGGGTGTAATCAGATGCCTAGAATGGACGGCACTGGACCGATGGGAGCAGGTTCTTTCACAGGGGGAGGTTTTGGACCTTGTGTAAAGGCTAATACTAACTTTGTTGGCGGCTATGGACGCGGAGCTAGAGGTTGCGGGCGAGGTTATGGCAGAGGTTTTATCGCAGAGCCAGCTGACTTCCCTGCCAGAAAAGAGTTATTAGCAGAAAAAAAAGAGATACTAGAAAGAAGATTAAAGATGATCAGCAGCCAATTATCAGAACTAGAGCCAAAGGATAAGTAACAGGTTATATAACCTGTTACTTACCCTCAACTGTATAATTGTAGAAAAGTTAACTGGGGTGAATAGATGATGGCAAGACCGCGAAAATGGCGAAAAGTATGCTGCCTGCCTGAAAGCAATCTTTTTGGACCTTTAAACTCGGTTTCTACAGATCAGGAAGTAATAATCATGACTGTAGAGGAATATGAGAGTGTTCGTTTAATTGATTTAGAGGGGTTAAAGCAAGAAGAATGTGCTACAAGAATGAATGTGGCGCGCACAACTGTGCAGCGTATCTACAATGAGGCGCGCAAAAAAATTGCTGAGGCGCTCGTTAGCGGCACTATACTAAAGATTGAAGGTGGCGATTACAAACTATATGATGAAGGTGAACGCGGCCGTGGCTGTGGTCGCTGTCGTCGACGCAGGTTTGGTCAACATGGTAAATAATATTTGTGAAGGAGATAGTCAGCATGAGTGAAAGTTGTAACGAGAATTGCAGCAGTTGTGGTGAGGATTGTGCAGAAAGAAAAGAGGCTCAGCCTGATTTTTCCGCTAAACCACATAAGTTAAGTAAAATTAAGAAAGTGATTGGTGTACTGAGCGGAAAAGGTGGTGTGGGCAAATCACTTGTTACCTCCCTTTTGGCAGTAATGATGAATAGAAAAGGTTATCATAGTGCGATCTTAGATGCAGATGTTACCGGTCCCTCCATCCCCAAAGCTTTTGGCCTGAAAAAGAAAGCGACCGGCAGTGAAGAAGGCATTTATCCTGTACAAAGCAAAACAGGTATTGATATTATTTCTATTAACTTACTATTGCCTAATGATACCGATCCTGTCGTTTGGCGGGGGCCCATTATCGCGGGTGCCGTAAAGCAGTTTTGGACCGATGTGATCTGGCAGGATGTTGATTTTATGTTTATTGATATGCCGCCAGGAACAGGAGATGTTCCCCTGACCGTCTTCCAATCAATTCCTATCGATGGCATTATCATTGTAACGTCACCTCAGGAACTTGTGTCCATGATCGTTTCTAAGGCGGCTAAAATGGCAGAAATGATGCATATTCCTATTTTAGGATTAGTCGAGAACATGTCCTATTTTCAATGTCCTGAGTGCAAAGAAAATCATAAAATATTTGGTGATAGCCACTTGGAAGAAACTGCACAGCAGCACAATATTGATTTACTGGCAAAGCTACCTATAGATCCTAAACTTGCTTATGCCGTTGATAGAGGTCAAATCGAACTTTTTGCCGGTGATTGGCTCGAGCCCTTAGCGGATTACCTAGAAAAGAAGCTAGTCTAGAAGCCTGTCAGAGAATATTGCTGGCTTGCAGGTAAGAATGGTAAAAAGAGATTTGTAAGGTTTTTTACAGCGTGCTATAATAAGATAAACTATCAAATGAAGGAAAGGAAGGATCGCTGTGGATAGTTATGCAGTAGTACTTGATTTCTTCAACAAAGCGGACAAGCCTGCAAGTGCCGGCGAAATTGCGACCGCTACGGGTGTAGACAGAAAAGAAGTGGACAAAGTAATGAAAAAACTTAAAAAAGAGGAAAAAATCGTTTCCCCCACAAGGTGTTATTGGGAAATCAGTAAATAAACCAGAATGTAACTACATAAAAATCGCGCCTATGTCCTAGGCGCGATTTTCTTACTATTAAAATTGTAACGTGATCATGGAGAATTTATTTTGCAGCTTTAGCAGCAGCAACAAGTGCTTCTACATAGCCTTTAGTATCTACTAAGGTAACAGAACTTACTGCATCAATCATGCCAGCGCCGTCGTTTTCGGACAGGGTGCTTTCTAATTCCGCAACAGTTTTACCCACTACGTATGCTTCAATGGTGTCATACTGTTCATCAAGACGTTTTGTTGCGCCAGCTGCTTCCGTCATATGCTCACTGTAGTAGTCGGCGTTTGCCCGTTTTGAAGCTAAAACAACTGCGGGATCAGCAAAGTTTTTAGCGAAGTCCGCATCAGCATTGGGAACACCGGTAGCAACATCAGTGCTCATAAATTGATATTCATCCAGTGAAGCACCAACAATGGTGTCACCTTGTACAGCTACTACGGCAACTGCAAAGCATTTTGTCCCATGGGCAGCATGCTCGACTCTTCCCATTTTAATGGGATCGGCATTAGCAGGTGTCTTCCCGCCGGAACAACCAACCAACACAAACAACGAAACCAGGACAAGCAAAATGCATGAAGCTTTTTTCATCTTAGTTCTCCCCTTTTTCATTCTTCTATGTCAGGTTAACCCTTAGGCAAGGTAAAAACACTGACAAATTTTAATGTAACACGGTGTGAAAAGTTTATCAATAGGAAAAGTATATTTTAGGAAGTTTAGACAATAGTATCACTATCTGCTTACTGCGGATTTTATTGACTTCTCTAGTTATTGACAAATAATGATGTAAAGTATAACTTTTAGATAAATATGCGTTTGCAGAGCAGATTATTAGTAGTCGCGAAGGAGGTTATTATGCGCAAAAAGGTTGCTCAAGTCAATTTAGAGGAAGGATTGCCGACGGTAGAGGCGGCGATACAAAGAATGAAAAATGCCCTAACTACAGCTAAGCGTCAAGGCTATAAAGCTGTTATTCTTATTCATGGTTACGGGTCTACAGGGGTAGGAGGCAAAATTAAACCGGCGGTAGCAAAAGTACTTAGTGAACATAGTCTGAAGGGTATAGTCAGAACCTATGCTGGCGGTGAGCAGTGGATAGACCGCAAAAGAGAAATGATTGGCATGTGTAAAGCATTAGAGAACTTTAACTTCAAAGTGGCAAATAATGCCGGTGTTACTGTGGTAATCTTAAGATAAAATAACGCTGCATTAAAATTCGGCAAATAGACTTCATCTGCTTTTACTGCTTCTAAAAAGCTATTGACGTAAACAAACAGGCATGATAAACTTCACTTAATTGAATTAATTACCAGAGGGAGTAACGTCTGCTCAACAGCAGCATAAAGTCGTCATTACGGCTCTTAATAAAGCCCGGCTTTATTGTTTTAAATCGTGAGACTCTGCGTCTGTCTTGCCGTGGCAAGTCTAGGTGCAGAGTTTTTGTTTACTAGGCAGTGCTTGTGTTAATAGGCTGAGGGCATAAATAGATGCAGACAAAGAAAAAATAAGAAAACAAAAATGGAGGGTGTTTAGGCTATGTGGTTTGCCAAGTCGCAAGAAGAAGTGCTAAAAGAATTTGCTGTGGATCCAGCCGCAGGCCTTTCGAGTGAAGAAGCTCAAGAAAGGCTAAACAAGTATGGCGAAAATAAACTTAAGAGTAAACCGAAAAAAAGTTTAATCGTACTATTTTTTGCCCAACTGCAGGATATGCTGATTTATGTTTTGTTAGGGGCAACAGCGATTACCTTAGTGATTCAAGAATATGTTGATGCTGTCATTATCCTCTTGGTTGTAATTTTAAATGCTGTGATTGGTGTGGTGCAGGAATATAAAGCAGAAAAGGCGATTGAAGCCCTGCAAAAGATGACGACACCGAAAGCAATTGTGAGGAGAGATGGCGAAGTAAAAGAGATCGATTCCGAGCAAGTTGTACCCGGCGATATTGTGATCATCGATGCCGGAAGATATATCCCGGCAGATTTACGGCTCATTGACAGCGCTAATCTACAGATTGAAGAATCTGCCCTCACCGGTGAATCTGTACCTGCGGATAAGAACGCAGAAAAGCTGCATGTGAATCCTAAAACGCCGATTGGTGACAAATCTAATATGTCTTTTATGTCTACCCTTGCTACCTATGGCAGGGGTGAAGGCGTGGCTATCGCTACGGGCATGGAGACAGAAGTAGGTAAAATTGCTAAAATTCTTGACGAAGACCATGAAGAGCTGACTCCTTTACAAAAGAGGCTAGAAGAACTGGGCAAAATATTAGGCTTTATTGCTATTGGTATTTGTGCCTTAATCTTTGTTATTGCCTTATTCCAGAAAAGAGATCTATTTGAGATGTTTCTCACGGCCATTAGTTTGGCGGTAGCTGCTATTCCAGAAGGCCTGGCGGCTATTGTAGCGATTGTTTTAGCTCTGGGTGTAACAAAAATGTCCAAGATCAATGCTATCGTGAAAAAACTGCCTGCTGTAGAAACTTTAGGTTCGGTAAATATTATTTGTTCAGATAAAACCGGCACTTTAACCCAAAATAAAATGACTGTTGTCAAAACTTATACAGCCAATAACTTGGCAGACGTTCCTAAAACCGGCAGCGATTTTACCATAACTAATGTTGATAAAATTAATCTTATGAAGACCTTTGTCTTATGTTCGGATGCCACCTATGAAAATGGCGAGAGTACAGGCGACCCCACAGAAATTGCTTTAGTGGTGTTAGGTGAGCGCTTCAATCTTGCTAAAGTTAAATTAAATAGTCAACATCAGAGGGTAGCAGAAAAACCTTTTGATTCTAATCGTAAACTAATGTCTACGCTTAATAAGGAAGGCGATGGTTTCAGAGTACATACTAAAGGAGCTATCGATAATATCATTAATCTTGCGACAACAGCCCTAGTAGATGGGAAAGTTGTGCCGTTAACAGATTCCATGAAGGAAAAATACCTGAAGATAGCTGACGAGATGTCTAATAACGCCCTGCGTGTCCTAGGTGCTGCCTATAAAGATACTACGGTGCTGATTACCCCTGAGGAGATGGAAGAAGAGCTGACCTTAACTGGTTTGGTAGGCATGATTGATCCGCCGCGACTAGAAGTTAAGGATTCAATCAGGGAAGCAAAATTAGCAGGGATCACACCAATCATGATCACGGGAGACCATCGCAACACTGCCGTAGCCATTGCCAAAGAACTTGGCATTGCTGATGGTATCGAGCAGAGTCTTTTAGGTGCAGAAATCGATGAGATGAGCGATGAGGAATTCTCCGAGCAAATTAGTAATTATCGAGTCTTTGCCAGAGTTTCACCCGAACATAAAGTAAAAATTGTGAGGGCCTATAAAGCGCACGGTAATATTGTTTCCATGACAGGTGATGGAGTTAACGATGCACCATCATTAAAATATGCGGACATTGGCGTGGCCATGGGTATTACCGGCACAGATGTTTCTAAGGGTGCCAGTGATATGATCCTCACGGATGATAACTTTACCACCATTGTACGCGCCATTGAAGAAGGCCGAAACATTTACAATAATATTAAGAAGTCTGTGATCTTCCTTCTTTCCTGTAATTTAGGTGAAGTAATAGCCGTATTTGCCTCGATTCTCTTCTTTTGGCCAGTGCCGCTGCTGCCTACGCAAATCTTGTGGATCAATTTAATCACTGATTCCCTGCCCGCTATTGCCCTTGGTGTGGATCCTGGAGATAAAGATGTAATGAAAAAACAGCCTCGTAATCCTAAAGAAAGTTTCTTTGCTAACGGGGCGGGAACCCGGTCTATTATAGGCGGTACACTGATCGGCACATTGACGCTGCTGGCCTTCTACTTTGGCCTAAGTGAACACGGCTATAGTCTCGGTTCCACAGATATCCCTGAGACGGTCCTTACGTATGCTAGAACTATGTCTTTTGTTGTTCTGGCTGCCTCGCAGCTGTTCTATTCATTAACTGTGCGCAGTTCGAGCAAGTCAATTTTCCAAATCGGCATTTTTTCTAATATCTATTTAATTGGCGCCATCATTGTTGGTTTTATCCTACAATTCGGTGTGATTTCAGTGCCTTTCTTGGCCAATGCTTTTAAAGTGCATAATTTAAGCTTTCGTGATTGGGGTTTAGTGTTTGCTTTTTCCTTGCTGCCGTTGATTGTCAATGAAATTATCAAAAAGATTACAAACTCAACTCAGAGTAAGGAAAGTACCACATAGAATAATGAGCAAACAATAAATCAACAAAAAGGGGCAAGCCTTGGGGATTCAGATCAGGGCCTGCTCCTTTTTTTGTGCGGCCCTTAGCCAAAAAAAGACGAAATATTAACTTTACATTGGGAGAAACTACAGCTAAAGCATATGCCTTTTGGTACTGGTTTTTACACCATAATCTGAAGACAAAAGGAGAGTTTAGCTGATGCAAAAAAAACCGTTAAGCAAAGCTATAAAAACCTACTACGGGATAGGTGACCTTGGTTTTTCCTTAATGACCAGTGTAGAATTGTTTTACTTCGTATATTTCTTAACTGATGTTGCCAAATATTCACTGGCTGTCGTCGCACTTATTGGCTCGGTGACAAGTATTGTGGATGCTGTTTTTTCTCCATTTTATGGAGCAATTATTAGCGGCACCAAAGCTTTAAAGTGGGGACGTAACCGTTCCTGGCTGTTGATAGCACCGCCAGCAGTTGTCGTCCTCTATGCTTTCCAGTACACCAGAATTGGCCCCGAGCCAATTGCGGCCATTATCGTTTGTGCGGGCTTTATCTTGAGTCATATTATTTGGAATATTGCCTGGGTCGGTAATGTTGCTCTGATTAATGTATTGGCAAATAACCCTGAAGAAAGAGGGCTGTTAGCCTCTAGAAGGGGTACTTGGACGAGTTTAGCTGGGGTCTTCTTCTCCTATATTGGTTTGCCCTTGGCCGTGATGCTGGGTAATTTAACCGGTAATGAAGTTATGGGTTACTCACTGCTCGCAGGGGTGATGGCTTTTACCATGCTGCTTGGCTATTGGATAGTCTTTAAGATAACCGATGGTTATGAGGAAACAGGTGAAGAAGCGGATGTTGCTCCTGGGGCACAAAAAGTAAGCTTGGGCATTATGGTTAAAAGCCTCATACAAAACCCGCCTTTGATGATGTTAGTAGTGGGTGACTTTTTCCGTTATATGGTCAACTTTATTATGAGTGCTGCTGCCGCCTACTATTTTATCTATGTGGCGCAAAACCAGGCGTTATTGCCAGTTTATCTGCTTACCGGTGCTATTGCGCAAGTGATAGGTGCTTACTTTAGCGGTAACATGGCAAGAGTGCTTTCAACCAGAAGCGCTGCGATCGTCAGTCTGTTTGGTCTAGCCGTTTCCTTATTTGTTACTAGGCTGCTCGCCTTCAATGTTACAAGCTTCTTTATTGTCGTCTTGGTTGCCAGATTCTTCTTAGGTGTATTGACTGCGGTGATGGTTGCCCTATATACAGATGCTGCTGTTTATGGTGAATGGAAGACCGGGGAGAATGCTTCTCCCTTTGTGATGGGTCTGATGAACATTTCCATAAAAACTGCTGTGATTTCGCGAGGTACCTTAATCCCGCTAATTTTAGGGTTAGCTGGTTTTATCGTCGGTGCTGATCCAGCAACTGCTACACTAGAGCTGAAAACAGCTGTAACTAATGTCTTCTTATTGGTTCCTGGTATTTTTGCTCTGGCCGCGGCGCTGATCATTACCTTTGGCTATAGACTAACAAGAGAAAAATTAGCAGAATATCAAAAAGAGATCGATCAAAGAGATGCGGCTTAAGTAAGTAAAAGAGGCTTACTCTAAGCGAGTGGCCTTTTTTAACTACATCTAGTGAGACGCCGGAATAGATAGTCGATGGTTGTGCGGATAAAATCGTAATTCTTGGCTGCAATTGAAAAAGCTTTCGGCATATTGACAATACCTGCACATTTAAACTACACTATGAAGTATCTGACCGCTTAGTCATTTTATTAGCGTAACAGCTTAGGGGGAAATTACATGTTGCCCAAGTTTAGTGTAGAAAAACGGTATACTGTCTTTGTTGCTGTAATTTTGGTGCTTATTTTAGGAGCTGTTTCCTTTATCAATCTGCAAACAGATCTCCTGCCTAAAATTGATTTACCCTATTTGCTGGTGATGACTTCCTATCCCGGTGCAAGTCCGGAGGAAGTGGAGATGGTGGTCACAAGACCCATTGAACAAGTGGTAGCAACTACCAACAACATCAAAAATATAAGTTCAGTTTCCAGAGAAAATTCATCAATCGTTATTTTAGAGTTCAATAATGATGTGAATTTAGACTCAGCAACTATTGAGATAAACGGTAATCTTGATTTAATTAAAGCTGCTTGGAGTGACTCTGTAGGATCGTCAATGATTATGCGCTTGAACCCTGAGATGCTGCCGATCATGGTGGCAGCTGTAGATATAGAAGGCAAGGATACTGCCGAAGTTTCACAAATAGTGCGCGGAGAAATTCTCCCGGAGCTAGAAAGTGTAAACGGTGTGGCCTCAGTTTCTGGTGTGGGTTTATTGGAAGAAAAGATTGAAGTTGTGATTAGCTCCGAGAAAATCACAGAACTAAATCAAAAAATCCTGGCTAATGTTGATGCTGAACTAGCACAAGCAGAGCGGCAGTTACTAGCAGCAAGAAAAAAAATTCAGAGCGGCAAAGCTCAACTAGCGGCAGAAAATGAAAAACAAAGCGCCAAAATAACTGCAGGTGCCCAAGCAATTGCTGTAGCGCTTAAACAAATTGAGCAGGCAGAGGTGCAAATGATTGCTGGTGAGCCGCAGCTGGAACAGACAAAGAAAGCCCTGCAGAGTGTGCTTGATGTCATTAATTATAGTGAAGAGCAGCTGATAGCGCAAAAGGAAGCGCTGCTGAAACAAGAAGAACTAACAGAGGCAGAACAAACACAGCTAGAGTTTATTGCACAGAGTTTAACTGCAGTAGCGGCAAAGAAAGCGGAAACGAATAATGACTTAGCAGTTATTACTGCACAGACAGCGTCGCTGCAGGAGCAAAAGACACTTTTGACAGAACAGAAGCAGTCCTTGGCCGAGCAGGAAAAACAGCTGCAGAGCGGCAGGCAATTGCTAGCTGCAGAAATGGAGAAAGCAAAAACAGAACTTTTAAGTGGTGAAATCACACTTAACCAAAAAATAACTGAATTCGAAAGGGCAAAAGAAGAGGCCTTCAAAAATGCTTCTTTAGAGGGTGCCTTAACACCGAAGATGATCGCTGGTGTCTTAGCGGCACAGAACTTTGCGATGCCTGCCGGCTACCTCACGGAATCCGGCACTGACTATTTAGTTAAGGTCGGCGATAAGCTGTCAGAAGTAGATGAATTGACAAAATTAGTCTTGTTTGATACCGGTATCAGTGGCATAGAAAAAATTCGTTTGGACGATGTGGCCGAAATCGCAGTTAAAGATAATGCTGACGACACCTATGCGAAAGTTAATGGTAATAATGCTGTGATTTTAACCTTTCAAAAGCAAAGTAATTTTTCTACGGCAGCCGTTTCTGATAGTATAGAAAAGAAGTTTGCAGAGTTGCTAGAGAGCAACGAAAAGCTTAACTTAACAGCTTTAATGGATCAAGGAGTTTATATTGGCATCGTTATTGATTCAGTGCTCGATAATCTAATTTATGGCGGTTTGTTAGCCGTCTTAATTTTATGGCTATTTTTAAGGGATCTAAAACCTACGCTGATTATTGCTTTGTCTATCCCCATCAGTGTTGTCTTTGCTATTGCCATGATGTATTTTAGTGGTTTGACTATGAATATTATTTCTTTAGCTGGCCTAGCTCTGGGGATTGGGATGTTGGTTGATAATTCAATCGTGGTTATTGAAAATATATATCGCCTAAGAAACGAGGGCGTGCCTGTTATTCAGGCTGCTATTGAGGGTGCAAAAGAAGTGATGGGAGCAATCGCAGCCTCGACCTTTACGACCGCCTGTGTGTTTTTGCCGATTGTGTTTACCCAAGGCATCACACGTCAAATTTTTGCCGATATGGGGCTGACGATTGCTTACTCCCTATTTGCCAGTTTAATCGTAGCGATAACTTTAGTGCCCACCCTGGCTTCAATAATGCTTAATCAGACGCAAGAGAAAGAACATCATTTCTTTGATGGCCTGCTTAAGGTGTACGAGCGCACACTGCGTTGGTCCTTGCAGCATAAAGCAATAGTTTTAGTCTTTGTCGTTGCTTTGTTGGGCCTAAGTGGGTTTTTAGCTTTGTCCATGGGCACATCTTTTATTCCGGAGATGGAAGCGCCACAGATGTCAGTAGCGGTGACCATGCCCCCCGAGGCATCTTTCGCCGAGGCTTTAGCGATGTCCGAAACTGTGATTGAGAGAATCGATGAGCTGGCAGAAATAGAGACGATAGGTGCTTTCCAAAACAGTATGATGGGTGGTATGGGTGGTCTGGGCAGTGGCGGCAGTGGAAATTCTGTGTCTCTATATCTGGTACTGAAGGAAGATAAGGCCAGAAGCAATACGGAAATCGCGGCTGAGATAAGAAGCTTAACTGCTGATCTGGAGTGCAGCATTACTGTTACTAGTTCGAATATGGATATCTCTGCTCTGGGAGGAGCGGGACTTGAAGTTATCATTAAAGGTAGAGAACTTGATACCTTACGTGAGATCGCCGCTGAGATTACGCAAATTATGCAGGCAACAGCCGGTACGGTGGAGGTGTCAGACGGGATGGAACAAAAATCTACTGAATTAAGAATCGCTGTCAATAAAGAAAAAGCAGCGGAAAAAGGTCTCACTGTGGCACAAGTTTTTGCCAGTGTTAATTCACTGCTAGCAGATAAAAATGCCACTACGCTTTCGGTTGCTAATCAAGACTATCCTGTGATAATCATTGATGGGAAAAGTCAAACGCTGACACGTGACAATGTAGCAGATTTAGTGGTTGCAGGCAGCCAAAATGGCGAGTCTACAGAAGTTAAGCTGGCAGATATTGCTGCTATCAATGAGGCGGAAGGGCTTTCCTCTATCACCAGGGATGCCCAAGAAAGATATATTTCAGTAACGGCAAGTATCGATGCTGACCATAATATTGGCCTAGTCAGCCGTGAACTTGAGGAAAAGCTGCAGGACTATCAACTACCAAGCGGCTATCGCGTGGAACTTGCTGGCGAAACAGAGTTAATTAATAATTCTTTTGTTGATCTTATTTATATGTTGCTTTTAGCGATTGTTTTCATCTATTTAATTATGGTAGCACAGTTTCAATCACTGTTATCACCCTTTATTGTGATGTTTACTATCCCCCTAGCTTTTACAGGAGGTTTGCTGGCTTTAGCAATTACTGGCTATGAGCTTAGCTTAATTGCGATGCTCGGGTTTTTGGTGCTCTCTGGTGTTGTTGTTAACAATGGTATTGTTTTTGTTGACTATACCAATCAAATCAAGGGAAAGGGTCTGTCAGTAAAGGAAGCTTTAATTACAGCAGGTAAAACCCGGCTGCGCCCCATTCTAATGACGGCGTTAACGACAATTCTGGGACTCTCTACACTTTCCTTAGGCGTAGGTATGGGGGCAGAAACCTTACAACCGTTGGCGATAACAGCGATAGGAGGTTTAGCATACGCTACTGTGCTCACCCTCCTTGTCGTACCTGTGATGTATGCTTTGTTTAATAAAGACCAACAGGATCATCAAAGCTAATTTAAAACCACTCCGCGGAGTGGTTTTAAATTAGCAGGCAGAGCCTTTTTCTGGCCGAAATTGACAAAGGAATATACAATCAGCAAAGAGAATTTAAAGAGTGACAGATAATATAAATTTACTTTCTTAAGGAGTTTTGCAATGAAAATTAAAAATAGACCGTTTTTCTGTTCTTGGAGTGGTGGCAAAGATTCTTGTCTATCATTGTATTATGCCATACAGGAGGGGGGGATTCCTAAACAACTATTGACCATGCTCAACGAAGGGGGAGAACGTTCCCGGTCACATGGTTTGTCCCTGGCACTATTGCAAAAACAAGCAGCATTGCTCGAGATTCCCCTGACGACAGAGGCTGCTACGTGGGGAGATTATGAAGCTAACTTCATTACTAAATTAAAGCAAATGAAAGCAGCCGGTATCGAGATTGGTGTCTATGGAGATATTGATTTGGCAGATCATCGACAATGGGTGCAAAGGGTATCGCAGGTTGCGGGGATGCTGGTTTACCATCCGCTTTGGCAAAAGCCGCGTCAGCAAGTGCTGCATGAGTTTATCACTGCCGGTTTTAAAGCCTTAGTAGTATCTTTAGATGGTAAGCGTTTAGACAAAAAATATCTGGGTCAAGTGGTGGATCAACAGCTGCTAGCGGAGTTTGCAGCGGCAGGCATTGATCCGGCAGGCGAAAATGGTGAGTACCATACAGTCGTTATTGGCGGCCCTATATTTAAAAGTGATTTGCAGATTATACTTGAAGAGCAGCTAAACCAAGGAGATTATTGGTTTCAGAATATCTCCATTAAGTAAAACAGATAAGAGCCGCGGCATATTTAGCTATGCCGCGGCTCTTGCTGAGAGGTTAAGCAATTAGCTTACTACGCAGTTAGTGTTAAGTTGACCGTTTTAGCGAAGGACTGCAATTAGCTCACTGCATAGCCGCAAACCTTGCACTTGTTCTGTATTTGGTCCCTACACCATTAATAGGCAGGATTTGCAAACTACACGTCGAATCAAGTAGGAGGCTTAAATGACGGAATATTAATAGAATTCCCAATTCCTATTACATGTAAAGGGGAGGGGTGTCTTTGTCACAACAAAGTTTTATCAGCAGTAATTCGATAACAACAGTTGAAACTCATCAGTTAAGAGCTGCACTATTAAACTTACTTAGAAAATCTGGTATCCCTTATCTGCAAGATATCCCCTGGGGTACTCATCTTTGCGGCTTTTATCAAACAGATCATGATTTGCTGGAAATAGTTGTCCCCTATCTGCGGGCAGGTTTAGAAAATAATGAATACTGCATGTGGATTGTTTCTGGTTCTATTACCCCGAGTACAGCGATTAGTGTGCTCAAGCGTTTAGTGCCTAATTTTGATCTTTATCAGCCACAACTAGAAATCTTAACCCATGATCAGTGGTATCTAAAGTATGGTGATCTCCAGGTGGGTAAAATAGAAGCGGGCTGGCAGAAAAAAACTGAACAAGCACTGGCTAAGGGCTATGATGGATTAAGATTATGTGCCAACACGGCTTGGTTAACAAAAAAGTATTGGAAAAAGTTTTTAGACTATGAAGAGAATGTCGGCAAGAAAATTGGTAAATTGAAAATGATTGCTTTGTGTCCCTATCAACTAAGTGCATGCAGCATGCCTCAAATTTTGGATATTGTTAACAGTCACCATTTTTCTTTTATTAAGAGTGATTATGATGATGATTGTACTAATAATATTGCTAAATACGAGCGGATTAATTTAGTAGCCAGCATGGCTGCCAGCATTGCGCACGAAATAAGAAATCCCATGACCGCAGTAAAAGGGTTTATTCAATTGCTGCAGAGTAAAGATGAGTTTACTGCGTACCATGATATTTTAGCCTTGATGGTTGATGAGATAGAGCGGGCTAATGGTATTATTTCTGAATACCTTTCTCTGGCCCGTGATAAGGATAAAGACATCCAACGGCAGGATTTAAATAAGATCCTTCTGGCAATCTTACCCTTGCTGCAAGCCGATGCTTTAAGGGAAGATAAAGACGTCACTTTACTAGCAGGTGAAATTGTACCACTAGACATTGATACTAAAGATATCCGTCAGGTAGTCCTTAACCTTACGCGCAACGGTTTAGAGGCCATGCCTAAAGGTGGCATCCTGAAAATCCGTACGTATATGGAAAGAGATCAAGTAGTGCTGGCGATAGAAGACTCAGGCAGTGGTATCCCCAAAGAAGTAATGGCAAAGCTAGGCGAGCCCTTTGTCACCACGAAAGAAAACGGCACAGGTTTAGGACTACCGGTTAGTATTAAAATTTTGGATAGCTATAATGCGACCATTAATATAGATACTTCTGCAGCTGGTACAACTATGGCTATTTTCTTTCCGCAGGAGAACAGAAGCAGCTAGTTACTTTCAGTATTTAAACGGGCAATCTCGACAATGACAGCCGTGGCTTTTTGCATGCTTTCGACAGTAATGAATTCGTAGCGACCATGAAAGTTTTCACCACCAGTAAAAATGTTAGGTGTGGGTAAGCCCATAAAGGTGATTTTAGACCCATCTGTACCTCCACGGATGGGTTTTATAATGGGCATAATCCCCAGCTTCTCCATAGCTTTTTGCGCTAGATTAACCACAGTCATATCTTTGGCAATAATCTCACCCATGTTATAATAGGAATCTTTGATGGCCACAACGACACGTTCACTTCCGTATTTTTCATTCAACTCTTGGGCAATCTTTAAGATGGTTTCTTTCCGTTTGGCAAAAAGCTCACGGTCATGATCGCGAATAATATAGGATAATTTTGCTTCTTCTACCTCTCCAGTAAGGCGCAATAAGTGATAAAAACCCTCTCGACCTGCTGTTTTTTCGGGTACTTCAGCTTGGGGTAGGGAGGCATCAAAAGCAAGTGCTAGTTTAAGAGCATTGACCATCTTATCTTTTGCCGTGCCTGGATGGACATTTTTGCCTTGAATAGTAACTAGCGCCGAAGCAGCATTGAAACATTCATACTCTAATTCCCCCACGGGTCCACCATCCACAGTATATGCAAAATCGGCATTAAAGCTCTGGACATCAAAACGGTCTGCACCGATACCAATTTCCTCATCTGGGCCAAAAGCTACACGAATTTCTCCGTGTTTGATGGAATCGTCTTTACTTAATATCTCTAGAGCGGTAATGATGGCGGCGATGCCTGCTTTATCATCCGCCCCCAGCAGCGTTGTACCATCAGTAGTTATGAGAGTTTGTCCCAAGTAGTTCTTTAAGTTGGGAAATTCATCAGGTGACAAAACAATGTTCTTGTCTTTGTTTAAGACAATTGCTTCACCATGATAGTGCTCATGAATTTGGGGATTGATATTTTTGGCATTAAAGTCTGCTGTATCTAGGTGGGCGATAAAGCCAATTGTCGGTACTTGCGCTGCGGTGTTTGCTGGTAATCTAGCTGTTAGATAGCCGT
Source organism: Oscillospiraceae bacterium (assembly GCA_035647835.1). Classification (GTDB taxonomy): domain Bacteria; phylum Bacillota; class Dethiobacteria; order Dethiobacterales; family Dethiobacteraceae; genus UBA9865. The sequence goes on along the minus strand of DASRMS010000105.1, from coordinate 26,698 downwards.
TATGGTCATTGTAAGTTACCTCGCTTAACCCTAATTGCTGCAGTTCAATCTTTAAAGTTTGGGCAAATTCTTTCTGTGATGGTGTGGAAGGAATAGTTGTGCTGTTTTCATCAGAACGTGTTTCCTTTTGCAGATAGCGCAAAAAGCGGGGCACTAAATTTTTATACATGCTTGGCAGCTCCTTTCTAGCTTTACTGCTTATATTATCGCCCAACTAGTTCTCTAAGTGCAACCTTTTTGCCTTTATTTTCTATACTTCTCGAGTACTGTATCGAAGCTAATAAAGAAACAGGAAGGCTTGCAGACCTTCCTGCTCATTATTTCTGATTCGAGTCTACATATTCTTTAGCATTGCGCACATCTACTTCATGCGGGATAGTTACTTTTGATTTTCGTTTAATTTCTTCTCGATCGGCCCAGGCTGCGGTGTCATGCTTCTCAATAGGTTTGGCCATAAATTTTTCTTTTTCTTTATTCATGGAGGGCCTCCTTTCTTTTAATTTCGTTGTCTTTAGTTTGCCCTGGTAAGAAGGCAATACCCACTGTTTGGCAGAGATTTTGCTCGCAACGCAGCTAATTATTTTTCCAGGGGAAAAATCTTTAAAAGTGCTTGACCTTAACGTAACGTAAGGGTTTATAGTAATAAAGGAAAGGAGGTTGAAACAAGTGGAGTACACAGTGCGAAAAATAGGCAAGATGGCAGGAGTCAGTGCTCGCACCCTGCGTTACTATGATGAAATTGGCATTCTCAAGCCGGCTAGAATCAATTCATCAGGGTATCGTATCTATGGCAGTGCTGAAGTTGATCGTCTGCAGCAAATTCTATTTTATAGAGAACTTGGTGTCTGTTTGGAAGATATTAAAGCGATGATCACTAACCCGGCCTTTGATGCGAACTCTGCGCTGCGGGAACATTTGGCTCAACTCCTGCATAAGCAAGCACAGCTAGAAACGTTAATTGCCAATGTGCGCAAGACACTGGCTTTAAGAGAAGGGAGGATAACCATGTCTGATCAAGAAAAGTTTGCTGGTTTTAAGCAAAAATTAATTACTGAAAATGAACAAAAGTATGGCAAAGAGGTAAGAGAAAAGTATGGCGAGGAGGCTGTCAAGCAGTCTAACCAAGCCTTTAAGAACATGTCGCCAGAGGATTTAACTAGGATGCAGGAGCTGGAGGCAGAAGTACGTAAAAGCCTAGCTGAAGCGATGCCTGCTGGGGACCCGGCCAGTCCCTTGGCACAAAAGGCTGCTGCTTTGCATAAACAGTGGATCACGATGGCCTGGGGTCAATATCACAAAGAAGCACATGCGGGTGTAGCGCAAATGTATGTTGATGATCCACGGTTTACTGCTTACTATGATCAAGAGCAGCCTGGTACTGCCGTATTTTTAAGGGATGCAGTTCTGATTTATACGGGAATGAAAAAATAGCACTACAGACAAAAAAAGACCTCGTTCTGATAACGAACGAGGTCTTTTGGTATTATCTTTTCTTTTTCGCCCAAGAATCTCTAAGTTCTACGGTGCGATTATATACTATTTGACCTGCTTTAGCATCTTCGGGATCCAGATAAAAGTAGCCTTTACGCATAAATTGAATGCGGCTGCCGGGCGCGGCTTCTGCTGCCGCTGGCTCTACTGGTACCTCTGTTATAGTAAGCAAAGAGTCTTGGTTAATGTTGCGAGTAAAGTCTCCGCTTGTTTCATCCTCTGGATTTTCCTTAATAAATAAAGTGTCGTAAAGCCGGACAGTAACTTTAGCGGCATGTTCAACAGCAACCCAGTGGATGACACCTTTCACTTTTTTACCGCTGGTGTCTTCACCACTTCTAGTTTGTGGGTCATAGGTGCAGTGCAGCTCCATGATCTGACCAGCTGCATCTTTAATCACTTCTTCACAGCGAATGATGTAAGCACCTTTAAGACGTACTTCTCGCCCGGGAGCGAGACGATGAAACTTTTTCATCGGTTCTTCCATGAAATCTTCTTGTTCAATATAGATTTCACGCCCCAAGGCCACTTGGCGTACGCCGGCGCTTTCATCACCCGGCATATTTTCCAGCTCCAGTATTTCAGTTTTATCGGCCGGCCAATTAGTTATAACTACTTTAAGAGGTTCCAGAACAGCCATCATGCGGTGAGCTTTAGGCCCCAAGTCCTCCCGTATACAGTGCTCTAATAACGCTAAATCAACAGTACTATCGGCACGCGCCACACCCACACGTTCCTGAAAATCGGCAATGGCTGCCGCAGTCACGCCGCGTCGCCGCAGACCAGCGATGGTGGGCATTCTAGGGTCATCCCAACCGGCGACATAATTTTCTTCTACCAAGCGACGTAATTTACGTTTGCTCATCACAGTATAGGTCATATTCAAACGGGCAAATTCAGTTTGCTGGGAGCGGGTTTTAATATGCTCTGGCATTAATGCCAAGGCATTATCAACGATCCAATCATATAGCGGACGATGATCTGTGTACTCAATGGAGCAAAGAGAGTGAGTAATACCTTCTAGCGCATCGGTGAAAGGATGGTCAAAGTCATACATGGGGTAAATACACCACTTGTCACCAGTTCTGTGATGGCTCGCGTGCAGGATGCGGTAAATCACCGGGTCACGCATGTTAAGATTACCAGAAGCCATATCAATTTTAGCCCGCAGTACACGTTCGCCGTTGGCAAATTCACCTTGACGCATGCGGGTGAAGAGCTCTAAGCTTTCCTCAACTGAACGGCTGCGGTAAGGGCTTTCCCTGCCAGGTTCTGTTAACGTACCGCGATATTCACGGATTTCAGCTGGTGAAAGATCACAGATATAGGCTCGTCCAGCTTTTATCAAACGGCTGGCAAACTCATACTTTAGTTCAAAAGAATCAGAAGTGAAGAATAAACGATCTCCCCACTCCACCCCCAACCAGCGGAGATCTTCCAGAATAGAATCGACAAATTCTTGTTCTTCCTTAACGGGGTTAGTGTCGTCAAAACGCAAATTAAACAAACCGTTAAAGTTTTTGGCAAGCCGGTAATTTAGTAAAATAGCTTTGCTATGTCCAATATGCAAATAACCATTGGGTTCCGGCGGGAAACGAGTATGTACTTTACCTTCATTTTTACCTTCAGCGACATCTTTAGTAATATTATTGTAGATAAAGTTGGATTGCACTTCTAAATCCTCGGTCATGTGAATCTCCCCTTATTATTTTGTTCTGCTGTCAAAAGAATCATCGTAACGCAGTTAGCAGACTTTTTGCAGCCACGATCAAATTACAATCGGCACTGCAAACGCAAGTTTTTTACTAGGTTGGATGTTAAATGTTAATTAACTAGATTCTCCCCTATTATACCAGAGATGTACCAGAATAAACAAATTATCTTGATTTGCGCTGAGAGTTTTAGTTTTGATATCTGCTATAATGGAAGTATGCTAAGTAGGAAGCAGAGGTCAAAATGGGATATAAAATAAAAATAGCAGTTAAACAGCTGCTTGAGTTTGTTTTACGCAGCGGGGATATCGACCGTCGCTTTACCGGTCTGGAGCGAGCTGTTGAAGGGGGTCGTATCCACCGCCGTTTGCAAAAGGAAGCAGGGGAAGATTATCAGTCTGAAGTATTTCTCTCTACGGAAACGGCCTGTGCAACCTTTACCATAACTGTAGAAGGTCGTGCTGATGGTGTTTTTACCAGAGCAGAAAGCTTTTGGATAGATGAAATTAAATCAACAATGCTCCCTTTGGCACAAATTGATGAAACTTTTAACTCTTTGCACTGGGCTCAAGCTAAAGTTTATGCCTACATCTATTGTCTGCAGCATGAGCTGACAAGCATTGGTATCCAGCTCACTTATGTCCATGCTGAAAGTAATGAAGTGAAGCGTCTGCAAAAAATATATAGCAAAGAAGCTTTAACAGATTACTATTTTGCGCTGCTGGCGATGTTTAAAAAGTGGGCAGACTTCGGCAGCCAATGGGCAGTTACCAGAGAGCATGCTATTAAAAAGCTGCAGTTCCCATTTGACAGCTATCGTCACGGGCAAAGGAAGTTTGCGGTGGCCGTCTATAAAACTATCGCCAGCTCAGGCCTCCTGTTTGCGCAAGCACCAACAGGTATTGGCAAGACCATCTCAACATTGTTCCCTGCAGTAAAAGCACTTGGTGAGGGTGAAGTAGAAAAGATTTTTTATCTGACAGCCAAAACAATCACCAGACAGGTAGCAGCTGAGGCTGTAGCAACGATGCGTGCCCAGGGATTAAAGCTAAAGACAGTAACTCTGACGGCCAAAGATAAAGCCTGTTTTTTAGCAGAACGCAGCTGTAATCCCGATAGCTGCCGCTTTGCTAAAGGACACTTTGATCGTGTTAATGAGGCCTTATACCAATTGTTACAAGAACATGATGATTTCTCCCGGGAGATAATTGCTGTCTACGCCCAAAAATATACTGTCTGCCCTTTTGAACTAGCTTTAGATCTTACGTTGTGGAGCGACTGTATTATTTGTGATTATAATTACCTCTTTGATCCTCAGGTTTACCTAAAACGATTTTTTACTAGTAAAGGTAATTACATCTTTTTAGTTGATGAAGCGCATAATTTGGTAGACAGAGCCAGAGAAATGTTCTCGGCGACCTTAAATAAAACTGCTTTTTTAAAGTTAAAAAAGCAAATTGGCAAGCAGGAAAAAGAGCTTTATCGCAGCCTTGGTAAAGTAAACAGCGTGATGGTAAGTTTGCGTAAACTTTGTGAGCAGCAAGAGCATTTTCTGCTTAAGGAGCTGCCAGCAAAGCTGACAAAGCAGCTAACAGATTTTGTGCTGCTTTGTGCGGCATGGTTAAAAGATAAACAGGGACAAGAGATCGATGAGGAGTTTTTGCAGCTCTATTTTGATGTTTTGGCCTATCTAAAAATTGCTGAATTCTATGATCAGTGTTATGTAACCATGCTGCGTAAAAATGGTAGTGAGCTGCAGGTTAAATTGTTTTGTTTAGACCCTTCACATTTGCTTCAGGAACGTTTGGCCAAGGGTAAAGCAGCCATTCTTTTTTCTGCTACCTTAACACCATTTTCCTACTTTATCAAGGTACTGGGCGGTAATGAAGAAGCGAAAAAACTTTCACTGTCGTCACCCTATCCGCAAGACCAGCTCTGTTTAGTGTTAGCAGATCGCATTAGTACTAAATATAAAAACCGTGCCCATAGTCTAGCAGAGATAGCAGATTTGATCTATCACACTGTCAGCAGGAAACGAGGTAATTATTTAGTTTATTTCCCTTCCTATAAGTATCTGCATGATGTTTATAGGATCTTTGCTGCCCAATATGCAGAGATACAAACACAAATCCAGCACAGCGAAATGGACGAGCAAGCAAGAGAAGCATTTTTAACGGCTTTCGATCAAGATAATGTCGAGACGCTGGTAGGCTTTTGTGTACTAGGCGGCATCTATGCCGAGGGAATTGATTTGAAGGGCGAGCGCCTGATTGGCACCATCATTGTCGGCGTCGGGCTGCCGCAGCTAAATACAGAACATAATATTATTCGTAATTACTATCAGCAGCAGAATCAATTGGGCTATGAATATGCTTATCTTTATCCCGGGATGAATAAAGTTCTCCAAGCGGCCGGCAGAGTGATCCGCAGTGAAACTGACAAAGGTATCGTATTATTAATTGATGAACGGTTTACTCAAGTTACCTATCGGAAGCTTTTCCCGCAGCATTGGCAGCACTATCAAGTAGTGCGTGACGCCAGTGATTTGAAGCTGATCATGAGTGACTTTTGGCAAAAATAAAAAAGAGGCGAACTGATAGTTCGCCTTACTTAAATTTAGAGGCCAAGATAAAGAAGATTACAGCAATGATGATAAAAAGGATCTTGGTCTGTTTTTTACCGATTTTATCTATTATCCATTTAGATTTAGGATTTTCTAATACTAGTGGCAATTCAAACAGAGTCCCAAACAGATACACCACAGCAATTAGTAAGAAGATCATGGAAATACCGGACATTTAATCCACCCCCTGTGTAATTATATGTCGTTCTTTCGTCTAAATATCCCAAAAGCGACGATTACCAGCAACAAATTATAGGCAATCCCCAGCAGTATATATTGGTAAAAGTTTAGGTTCATAGAAACCAAGCCAGCATCAATTTGTGGCTCCAGGAGGCTATACTGAACAGCTTTTGCTGCCCAATAGCCAGGAGCAATGGCAAAAAGCCATTCTTTGGCATCAAGGAAGAAGTAGCTCCCAATTGGTAACAACAGCAAAAGGCCGGTAGCCTTCATCGTGACAAAACCTTCTACTTTGTTTTGCGCAAAAGCATTGATAATAAAGGCGATAATTGGTGTTTGCAGTGCTGACAGTGTAGATATTAACAATAAATTGCCAGGGGAAAGAGAAAAGGCAGCAGTAAACCAGACAATAAAGAAGTTTGACAGCACGGCAAGTAGATAGGCAAAAAGTACTTTAAACCAAATATAAGAATTTAACGAGATCGGCGCGATTTGCAAGGAAGCAAAAACATGATCATCACGATCGTCAAGCAGCGAAAAGCCTGCCATGGCGCCGTAGGCAAAGCCGGATAGAATTGCTATTAACATGGCAGTAATGCCTAAAGCTGGACCATCAACATAATTGTGAGCGATGAGATATTTTCCCAACCCCCCCAGGAGGAGAGGATAAATGATCATAAAAACCGTCATTTTATCACGTAGCAAATTCTTCAACTCAAATTTAGTTAAAGTCAAAAGCATGCCTACACCCCCGTTTCTTTCATTAGGTATTCATTAAATTTTGGTTTAACGACAAATTGAAAGAGTACTAGAGATAGCAGCACAAGATAAGCATAACTAAAGAACAACTTCCACAAATCAGCTTTTTCAAAGGCAGCACTGATTAAAATGCTGGAAGTTTCCGGCGGCAGGATGATAAAATATTGGGCAATATTGCTGCTAATAATCCCCAGTGCTGCAAAAACGGAAGGAAGCAAAAAAAGAAAAACATAAACCATGAAATTAATCAACAGAGAAGTAAAATCCTTGGCACTGTAGGAAAGGCGAATGCCAAGCAGGGTGTGCGCGACAGTGACTAGGGCAACGGCCGGGATTAAAAGGAGGTAGTCATATCTGACACCTTTCATCAAGTAAACAGCAGCAGAGATGAAGAGCACGGTAAGCAGGGAATTCCCTACACTGATTAGCACTTTAGCCAATAGGTATTCATTTTCTGTAACGGGAGAAATCATGATCGAGTTAATGGTATGCTCTTTTTTTTCGTAAAAGAGAGTTGCTCCTACCAGCAGGATGGTCATCATCACGCTGTCTGTAAGAAAGATGATGGGCATGAATTGTAGAAGCACTTCCCCTTCCAAAAACCATGCCAGCAGCATCCACAGTAACAAGACAACAAAATTCGCGGTAAATAGATTATATTTATTTAATCGCTCAAATTCGCTTTTCACCAGCACTTTTAGTCTAGTCACGAAGTGCCACCCCCGTCACTTTAATAAAGATCTCCTCTAGCGTGGTTTCACCGCTATGCAGTGTCTCAATCTCCTTAGTTTGCAGCAAATTAATAAACGCTGGCGATTTTATCTCTGCCATACTAAACTCTCGCTTGATGAGCTCGCCTTGATCACGATACTCTACGTTGACGCTGCGTTTACCATATTTTATTTTCAGATTACGCGGTGTATCAATCTCACGTAGTTCACCGTCGGCAATGAAAGCGATGCGATCACATAGTTCATCGACATCACTCATGATATGGCTGGTTAAAAAGACTGTGCCGCCCTCTTGTTTGAATTCTAGAATCATATCTTTCATAATGCGGGCATTAGCAGGGTCAAGACCATTAGTGGGTTCGTCAAGGCAAAGAAAGGTGGGCTTATTAAGCAGAGCGCGCACGAAGTTAAGGCGGATTTTCATCCCTTTAGAATATTCGCCTGCTTTTTTATGACGATCTTCCCAGAGCCCTACTCGTCGCAGCAGAGGCTCCACTTCAACTTTAGTTTTATAAAGTTGTTGAAAAAACTGTAGGTTTTCCAGTGCTGTCAGTTTAGAAAAGGAGATAGGCATTTCGAAACTGACGCCGACATCTTCATAAAAATCATCGCCAAAACTGGCCAGTGGTTTATCCAGGTAATTGATTTCACCCTCAAAGCCGCGTAATAGTTTGATGAGAATCTTTTGCGTGGTACTTTTGCCAGCGCCGGAGGGACCAAGAAAACCAAAGATTTCGCCTGTGTTAATGTCAAAATCAATGCCATTTATGGTATAGTCCTTATTTCTAGGATATTTGTAGCGGAGATTTCTTACTGTAATCACCGGCAACGCCTCCTTTTTTTTTAGTATAAACTATATTATTGAATATGACAACATTGTCATTTTATTTCTTTTTGTTATAATAAAGACAGGAGGGGAGGCGGCATGCCTAAAACAACTTTTTTTAATCTTAATAAGGAGAAACAAAGTAAAATATTTCAAGCTGCAGTACAAGAATTCTCACTGTGCAGCTTTAAAGAAGCTTCTATCAATCAAATTATTAAGCAGGCAGGTATTTCACGTGGCAGCTTTTATCAGTACTTTCGCGACAAAAAGGATATTTATCTCTATATGCTAACAGAAATCGGCAAGGAGAAACTAGCTGTAATCGATCAAGCAAGACAACAACAGCCTGACGATGATTTTTTTGCTGCCCTTTTGCACATCACAGAAGCAGCGTTGACCTGGGCCCACGCTATGCCGCAATATAACCAAATTGGTATGCGGATGATTTTAGATGAAAGTGAGTTTATTATAAAATTGCGGGAACTTTCTCCGCAAGCTGTTGCGCAACTGACCAGTTTAATTGCACGGGATCAACAGCGAGGCGTGATTAAAAGTGAAGTTAAGCCAGAATTAATTATTGAGATGATCACGGCGCTCATGTTGTATTGTCTCAAAGAATATTATCAATCAGCTGATTATGAGGGTATGTTAAAGCAGGCCACAGAAATTTATGCTATTATCAAACATGGTATTGCCTCTACCTAATGATGCGGGCACACATCCCACATTGTTTGGGTTAATGCTGCCGATATAAAATATAATAGGTGTATCCTGAAATAAAGGACTCACAAACTAGGGGGGAAGCAACGTGGCACTTTCATCAACACTCGAGGAAAAAACTGTTACGAAGATGGTTGATATCTATTGTCAGGGTAACCATGGCAGCACGACGGAGCTTTGTGCCGACTGTAATGAATTACTTGCCTATAGTAAGGAACGTATTGATAAATGTCCCTTTGGCGAGCAGAAACCAGTATGCGGTAAGTGTACGGTGCATTGCTATGCAGCGCAACAACGCGAGGCCATCAAAAAAGTAATGCGTTATGCCGGACCGCGCATGCTTTATAAAAGTCCCTTGTTGACGGTGCGCTATCTCTACCGCAAAGCATTTAAATCTGCCAAAAATAAAAAAGTAAAAGCATAAGTAGTAAAGTGTAAGGGGATTTAGCTGAAGCTAAATCCCCTTACTTGATACAGCACTCCTTTTTGTATTATTATCTACCGAATTGGGGAAACTTTGTCTTGAAATCATTAACACTTTTTTTAAGGGAGGTTCTTCCTGCTGACAAAGGTAGAAAGTTACTTTAAGCAAAAAAGCCAAAAAAAGCAAGCCCAAAAAAGGAGGTAATTTAGTAATGAAAAAGGTTTTGGCAATTCTAATGACACTAGTTATGGCAACTGTACTGCTTGTTGGTTGCGCGGGTGGGGATAAAGAGCCTAGTGGTAACGGAAATGGCAATGGCAATCAAAATCCCGCTCCTACTGGGGATGTAAAGCTTTACCAAGGAGTGGGGACAGCTAGTAATTTCCGCAATGGTCCAGGTTCTGACAGTGAAGGGGTACCTGTTTACAGTTACAACTTTGTTTTTGCCTCTGCTATTTTCGATGCAGAGGGTAAAGTCGTTGATGCCGAAGTAGATATCCTTGAGGTTTCTACCCCCAACTATGACGGCGCCGGCATGCCGCATTTCTCCGGTTGGCCGGGTAAGGAAGGTTATAATATCACTGATGAAGACACGGGAAAAGTGACAGGTGTCTCTGAGAACACGGAAGAAAGTGTCCCCAAAGAGATTGAGGAGTGGGTTACTAAACGTGAACGTGGCGATAACTACCATATGAATCCTGATAACGACTGGCATAAACAAATGGATTCCTTTGAAAAGTGGTTCAAGGGTAAAACCGTTGCGGAAATTGAAGATGCTTTTACGACAATGTTCTCTGATCGTAATGGTCGTCCGCTAGATCCCAACACGGATAATGAGGAAGATAAAACTAAAGTAGACAAATTAACTGATGAACAAAAATCTGAAGTTGAGGACATTAGATCTGGAGCGACGATGAGCTTAAGCGACGCCCACGGTGATATCCTGGGGGCTTTAAAAGATGCCTATGAAAATAGGAAGGAAATGGCTGCCTCAACAAAGTAAATAGCTTCACGACAGCAATTAAGTCCGCACAGTGCGGACTTAATTTTTTCTTCTGTTGTTAAAAGGCATTTCAAGAGCGGCAGAATTTTTTTAATTCGCGGCAAATGATGGTATAATGTGTACAAGGTGTAGAGAAAGGGGACAGCAGGATGCAGTACAGAAAATTTGGTCGCCTGGATTGGCAGGTTTCGGCTTTGGGTTTTGGCGCGATGCGTCTGCCAACAACTGATGGTAATCAGGCTAACATTGTTGAGTATGAAGCAATTGACATGATTCGTCATGCGATTGACCAGGGTGTTAATTATGTTGATACAGCATGGCCCTATCATCATGGTCAAAGCGAAGTAGTGGTTGGTAAAGCATTACAGGATGGTTATCGAGAAAAAGTGAGGTTAGCTACCAAATCACCAATTCGTTTTTACAAGCATGCTGAGGATTTTGAGCGCTTTCTCACGGAACAATTATCACGCTTACAAACGGAGCAAATTGATTTTTATTTGCTGCACGGTCTGAATAAAAATTCCTGGGAGCAAGTAGTCCTTAAATATGATCTACTGCAAAAAGCAGAAGCGGCGAAAAAAGATGGTCGTATTCGCTACCTGGGGTTTTCCTTTCATGACGACTTGGCAGCTTTTAAAGAAATAGTTGATGGACACCAGTGGGATTTTTGTCAAATCCAATATAATTATATGGATACTGAAAACCAGGCTGGTAGGGCTGGCCTACAATATGCTGCGGCCCAAGGCCTGGCGGTAGTGATCATGGAACCCCTCCTGGGCGGCAAACTGGTTAAGCCACCACAAGACATCACTGCCTTACTCCATGCTGCTGATCCCACGCGCTCCCCAGTAGACTGGGCGTTGCAGTGGTTGTGGAATCAACCGGAAGTATCTGTAGTCTTAAGCGGCATGTCAACTATGGAGCAAGTTCAGCAGAATCTCCAAGCTGCGGACAAGTCTGGGGTTAACTCTTTTAGTGAAGCAGAACGGCAATTGATGGTTGAAGCACGCCAGCGCTTTCTGACGAAAACCGCCATTCCTTGTACTGGTTGTGCTTATTGCATGCCTTGCCCCAATAATATAGAGATCCCGCGCAATTTTAAAACTTACAATGAAGGCTTTATGTATGACGATCTTACTGGAGCCCGTGGCACCTATCAGCATTTTCTGACGGAAGCAATGCGCGCTGGCAGCTGTCTGGAATGTCGTATTTGTGAAGAAAAATGCCCGCAAGGCATTCTCATTAGCGAATGGATGCCTAAAGTACATGGCGTGCTAGGTGAAGGCAAGGATTATGAAAGAAATTAGTGTATACTATGGAGTTAGCAGGCCGTCAGGGAAACTTGGCGGCTTTGTTATGTAAGTGAAACTAGCGGCCGCGAATTAAGAAATACTTAAGAGTTTCCTTCCTGGAAGTTAGAAAATCTCGGGTAGAATGTCATTATAGAGGTGATGACATTCGCATGCAAAAGTATAAGATGCTTAAATTAAGTTTGGCAGCCTTGCTGTTATTAGGCGTTGTGGAACTAGTTTTTTTAGAACAAGAGCAAGTGACTAATCAGACAACGCTGCAGAGGGTGAAGACCGAGATGATTGCTGTTACTACAGTACCAGTGCCGCAGTGCGACAATGACTACCATTTATTACTGGTTAACGAAGCATTGCCCATTACCGTTGGAGAGTCTGCTTTTACACTGGTACCGGCGTATGGTCATCTGCCGTTAAAGACGGCTGATACTATGCTAGAGGAAAAAACACTACAGCAGGCAGAATTGATGATTGAGGCGGCACAAGCTGCTGGTATGAACAATCTTGTTATTACTAGCGGCTATCGCAGTGCGGCAGAACAAGCACAGCTTTACCGTGAGGCGGCAGATAAAGATTATGTTGCTAAACCTGGTACTAGTGAGCATGAACTGGGATTGGCTATTGATCTGCAAATATTAAGGAACGGTTTTAATTCCTTTTTGTCTAGCCGGCAGGGTGCCTGGTTAGTTGAACATGCTCATCAGTACGGCTTTATTATGCGCTATCCGCAGGAAAAGGCGGAGATTACGGGGATCCCTTATGAACCGTGGCACTTTCGCTATGTAGGTATACCTCATGCGGCGGTGATGGCGGAAAGCAAGCTCTGTCTGGAGGAATACCTGGCGGCACTTAACCCTGGGACTGTCTACCAAATTAAGACTGAGACACAAAACTATCTCGTCTATCGTGTGAAGACCCGAGAAAATTGTATTGAGATACCAGAGGATTTAAACTATCAACTTTCTTGTGATGGCACAGGTCATTATATAGTCACTGTCGAAATAGGTGATATTGATGAAGGGGCGGTGTAGTTGTGATGGGTCAGTTTAATATTTTGGTGTGTGATGATGATAAAGAGATTGTCGCCGCCATTGAGATCTATCTAGCAAATGAAGGCTATCAGATTAAGACAGCTTACAATGGCAGAGAAGCTTTAGCAATTCTTAACAGCGAACAAGTAGATTTAGTTATTATGGATATCATGATGCCAGAAATGGACGGCATCCGCGCTACAGTAAAAATCCGTGAAGATAAAAATATCCCCATTATTATGTTGAGTGCTAAAAGTGAGGATACTGATAAGATTTTAGGCTTAAATATGGGTGCTGATGATTATCTAACCAAACCTTTTAACCCACTGGAGTTAATTGCCAGAGTAAAAGCACAACTACGCAGATATGCTTCCCTTGGCAGCCGAGAAGTCAAAGCGGATGTCTACGCTTCAGGCGGTCTAGTTTTGGATGATCAACAAAAGCTGGTGACTGTAGATGACAAACCAGTGAACTTGACACCCCTTGAATACAATATCTTAAAACTTTTGCTTATCAACAAGGGCAGGGTATTTTCTACTGACCAGATCTATGAGAAAGTTTGGCAGGAAGCACCTGTTGCTTCTGATAATTTGGTGTCTGTGCATATTCGCCATTTACGGGAAAAGATTGAGATCGATCCCAAGAACCCCATCTATATTAAGGTTGTCTGGGGTTTGGGGTATAAGATAGAGAGGTTATAAAAGTGAAAGAGCTAAAGTATAGCTTAACCGCCAAGATCAGCGCCTTCTGCTTACTCTATCTGAACGGTTACATCCTACTGATCTCTGCTTATAACTTCGTGGTGGGAGGAAGGATTGAAGAATTAGTAGTGCGCAATATCTGGCCTTTCTCCTGGTTCTTAACTAGCGCGGGTATTATGCTGCCCTTAACCATTGTCGTAAGTATTTTGCTCTTTTCCTTTCTCTTGGCAGCAGCAGGAACTCAAAGGAACAGTGAAGAACTTGTCCTAAATAGATGGGATCGCATTCCAACAGATTTAATCTCTCTTGGCTGTGGAACTTTATTTTTACTGGGTGTAATCATCCTGCCCATTACTGGCGGACTTGGCATAGGCACCATCACCAGCTACTATGACCTAAGCACAGATGTGGGGCTTGGTATCTACTTAAGTTTAATTCTTTTTTATCTCTACAGCATCTTTATGCTGTGGTGTATTACCATTGTTAAAAGGTTAAGGACACAGACATTATTAACCAACACCCTTTTTTATCGTCTTTATGACCTGTTGAGGAAAATTTTTCTTCATTTGACTGAAGTATATCAGGCAGGAGTAGCCGTAATTATTTTTGGTCTGATTAATATCACGGTTATTTTTAATATGCATAGTGGTTTGGCAATGCTCTTTTTTCTCATGTTTAATTCGGCCGTGCTGCTCTTTATTCTTTATCTGGCGCTGCAGGTCTCACAGCTTAAACAAAACATGCAGAAAATTGCTGCCGGGCAGCTGAAAGTAAACTTGGACAGCACCAAATTTACCCTCACTTTTAAAGAACAGGCACAAGCCTTAAATGCCATTAGTGCAGGTTTACAAAAGGCTGTGGAAGAAAGAATGAGCAGTGAGAGATTAAAGACAGAACTGATCACTAATGTCTCACATGATATTAAAACACCGCTGACTTCCATTATTAATTATGTAGACCTCTTGAAGAAAACAGCCTTAGAAAATGAGCAGGCGCTTGCTTATTTAGATGTCCTTGAGCAAAAATCTTATCGCTTAAAAGATTTAATTGAAGATTTAATGGAAGCTTCAAAGGCCAGCACAGGTAATCTTACTGTAGATTTGACAGAGATTAATGTCAATGAACTGCTGAAGCAGATTACCGGTGAATATGACGAACGTCTGCGTGAGCGGGGGCTAGAAGTAATTCAGACAGTACCAGGAGAAAAAGTTGTCATCAACGGAGATCGCCGTCATTTGAGCCGCTTATTAGAAAATCTTTTTTCTAATGTTAAAAAATATGCCCAGCCTCAGACGCGTGTCTATCTTGATCTTGAAGCCACAGCTACTGAAATGAAATTAATCATCAAAAACATCTCTGCAGAGAAATTAAATATCTCACCGGAAGAATTAATGGAGCGTTTTGTGCGTGGTGATAAAGCACGTCATACTGAAGGAAGCGGGCTCGGGCTTTCCATTGCTAGAAGTTTAGCAGAAATACAGGGTGGTAAGTTTAACATCAAGATCGTCGGTGATTTATTTGAGGTAGAACTGATTTTTCCCGTGCTAAAAGAAGAGGATTTACTGCAATCAGGTTGAAGATAGTAAAGCTTAAAACTTTTTTCACAATTTAAAAAAAAGCAGTTGCAATTCAAAATGAAATCAAATATAATTAGGTAGGCTACCTACCTAATTATATTTTTGTCTGGGAGAAAAAATGTAGAGGAGGTAGTCAGTACTCATTTTTGGCGATAAATTTACTCGAGGGGGGGACTAAATGGATAATGCGGACCGAGAAACTACACAGAAACTGATGGATTTATTTTCGCGCTTTAGGCGTCTGCATCGAGGGTGTCCTATTCCAGGACTAAAGAACAGTGAGTTGCGTATCCTTTTTGGCGTGAAAAAAAGTCTAACTATGCAGGGCTGCGGTGCGCGCATCTCTGATTTAAGCCATGTTATGCGTGTAACCTCACCAACGGTTACGCAGCTCGTGAATAGTTTAGAAAGCAGCGGGTTGGTAGAACGAACAACTGATCCCCAAGATCGGCGCTCCATTCGTGTCGTACTGACAACGAAGGGAGAGGAAACCATACAAGCAGCTGCTGATGAATTTTTCTCAGAGTTTTATGGCTTGGTTAAGCATTTAGGTGAAGAAAAAAGTCAGCAGTTAATTGAATTGCTGGTAGAATGTTTTGACTATCTACGCAATAGTACACCTACTAAATTTGCTGGTGAAACGGAGTGATACGTACGTGTTAAAAATTTTACGTGAGTTAAAGCCCTTTAAATTTCAGGTAGCTATAGCGCTAATCTTGGTAGTTGTACGTGCTTTAACTGACTTATTTCTGCCAACTTTAACAGCGGATATTGTTAATAAAGGGATTGTTAATGGTGATACTCAGATTATTGCGCGCATTGGTGGTTTAATGTTAGCTATTGCCGCCTTTGGGGGCATCTGTGCAGTAGCTTCCAACTATTTCGCCTCCAAGTCAGCGATGGGCTTTGCGCGTAATTTGCGCACC
Source organism: Oscillospiraceae bacterium (assembly GCA_035647835.1). Lineage (GTDB taxonomy): Bacteria > Bacillota > Dethiobacteria > Dethiobacterales > Dethiobacteraceae > UBA9865. Next base: position 10,687 of record DASRMS010000105.1, on the reverse strand, counting down.
AAAGTATTTGCCCATGTGGAAAACTTTTCACTGCATGAGTTCGATAAATTCGGTACTGCTTCTCTGATTACTCGTACCACAAACGATGTTACACAGATCCAGATGATGCTCGTTATGGCCATCAGGATGATGGTAATGGCGCCTGTGATGAGTATTGGTGGTCTTATTTTGGCAGTTTCTAAAGATGCTAAACTCTCCCTGATTTTTGTCGTGGCGCTGCCTTTACTCTTCGGCTTTATAACTTTTGTTGGACGTAAAGGGTCACCTCTTTTTCGCGCTATCCAGACTAAACTAGACACTCTAAATCTGGTTCTGCGGGAAAGACTGACTGGTATGCGTGTCATACGAGCTTTTAGTCGTGAGGACTACGAGAAAAAACGTTTTGAGACGGCAAACCTTGATTATACCAATACTTCTATTCGCGTCCATCGGATCATGTCGCTGATGATGCCTGGGATGATGATGGTCATGAACTTGACCACGATTGCTATTGTTTGGTTTGGAGGCATTCGTATCAGTTATGGCGAGATGATGACAGGTGATTTAATGGCATTTATCCAGTATGGAACGCATATTATGTTTTCGATGTTTAGTCTTTCCATGATTTTTGTGATGATCCCGCGCGCTGCTGCCTCAGCCAACCGGATTAATGAAGTACTGGAAACAGTGCCCAGTATTAGTGACCCGAGTGTGGAGAAAACGGCGGAGGAAGCGCACGGACGGGTAGAATTCAAGGATGTTACATTTAGCTATCCAGGAGCCGAGCGTCCAGCCTTACGAAACATTAACTTCACCGCCGGGCCTGGTGAGATAACAGCCATTATTGGCGGCACAGGCTCTGGTAAATCAACGATGTCTAGTATTTTGCTGCGTTTTTACGAGCTCGATAGTGGCAGTATTCTGATCAATGACGTGGATATTCGTGAGATGTCACAAGTACAGCTGCGTGAAAAAATCGGTTATGTGCCACAACAAGCGGTACTTTTCTCCGGTTCTGTAGCTGAAAATATTCGTTTTGGTCAGGAAGAAGCTACTGATGCGGAAATAGAACATGCTGTAGAAATAGCACAGGCTAGTGATTTTGTAAAGTCAATGCCCGATGGTTTTGATTCAATGATTGCTCAGGGCGGTGCCAACGTTTCTGGCGGACAGAAACAGCGTCTTTCCATTGCTAGAGCGTTAGCACGGAAACCGGAGATCTATATCTTTGACGATAGCTTTTCTGCACTTGACTTTAAGACCGATGCCAGGCTGCGCGCTGCTCTCAAAAGTGAGACAACTGAAGCTTCTGTTTTAATCGTAGCACAGCGTGTTAGTACTGTTATGGATGCTGATCGTATTATTGTGCTCGATGATGGTGAAGTGGTTGGCATGGGCACACATAGAGAATTAATGGCCAGCAATCCTGTTTACCAGGAGATTGTTTCTTCACAGCTTACAGAGGAGGAAATAGCATGAGTAATAGTAATCGTTCCCAAAACGCCGCTTCTCGTCCAGGCGGCCCTCCTGGTACTCCACCCGCTGGTGGTCCGGGGCGTGGCCCACGACGCGGACCAGGGGGTGGTCATGGTCCTGGCGGACGGGTTGGAATGCCGACAGAAAAACCAAAAAACTTTAAAAAGACTACTGGACGCTTGATAAAATATTTAAAACCACACTGGTTAACGCTGCTCTTGGTATTTATAGCAGCTGTACTCGGCACTGTTTTTACTACCGTTAGTCCTAAAATTTTAGGGCAGGCCACAACCTTGATCTTCGAAGGTATGATGGATAGAGTTAATAATGTCAGTGGTGGCGGGATTGATTTTGCGCGTATTCGTCAGATCTTACTGATGCTTATTGGTCTCTATATTACTGCAGCTGCCTTCAGATATTTTGAGCATTACATCATGGCGAGCGTTTCCCAAAAAACAGTCTATGATATGCGTCTTGAAGTAAGTGAAAAAATGTCACGGTTGCCCTTTAAGTATTATGATGCTCAAACACACGGTGAAATTCTAAGTCGTGTAACTAATGACATGGATCTCATTGCCAGGACTCTGCAGCAAAGTTTGGCCCAAGTAATCGAGTCTGTGGTAACTTTTTTCGGTGTGTTATTTATGATGCTCACAATTAGCGGCTGGTTAACGTTGATTACTTTAGTTTCTATTCCTTTGTCCATTATTATTACCACGCTTGTTGCGCGACAGTCACAAAAGTTCTTTGCTGCCCAGCAGAGAGAATTAGGGAATATGAATGGCCATGTGGAAGAAATGTATGGTGGGCACCTAATAGTAAAGGCTTTTAACCACGAACATAAATCTGTAGCTGAATTTAATGATATTAATGAGCGCTTGTATGATGTTGGGTGGAAAGCACAGTTTGTCTCCGGTATTATCATGCCGCTCATTGGCTTTGTAAACAATATCGCTTACGTCCTGGTAGCTGTTGTGGGTAGTATTTTTGTTACACAAGGTGCAATTACCATTGGTAATGTGCAGGCATTTTTCCAATACTCTCGCCAATTCAGTCAACCCATTACTAACGCCGCCAACATTGCCAATATCTTTCAATCAACCATTGCGGCCGCTGAACGTGTCTTTGAGCTGCTGGATGAAGAGGAAGAAGTAGCTGATGGTGAGCAGGCGCTGGCTGAATTTGTGCCTAAGGGGAATGTGCGTTTTGAGCATGTCAAATTTGGTTATGCCGAAGACAGCATCCTCATGAAGGATATGAACATTGATGTCCAATCTGGTCAAACTATCGCCATTGTAGGTCCTACTGGAGCAGGGAAAACAACACTAGTTAATCTGCTAATGCGTTTCTATGAGGTCAATGAAGGCAGGATTACTATTGACGGCATTGAGCTGCGTGACATTAAACGTAGTACACTACGCAGTATTTTTGGTATGGTGCTCCAGGATACTTGGCTCTTTAAAGGCACAATTCATGATAATATTGCTTACGGTCGAGAAGGAGCAACAGAAGAAGAAATTGTTAAGGCCGCGAAAGCAGCTCATGCTGACCACTTTATCCGGACCCTGCCGGAAGGTTATGATACCATCTTAAATGAGGAAGCGTCCAATATCTCACAAGGACAAAGACAATTACTGACCATTGCCCGTGCAATTTTGGCCGATCCAGATATTTTGATTCTGGATGAAGCAACCAGTAGTGTTGATACACGGACAGAAATTCTTATCCAGAAAGCAATGGGTCAGTTAATGAAAGGTCGTACCAATTTTGTTATTGCTCACCGTCTTTCTACAGTTCGTGATGCAGACTTAATTTTGGTAATGGATAATGGGGACGTTGTGGAAAAAGGTACTAATGCCGAACTCCTGGAGATGGACGGCTTCTACGCTGACATTTATAACAGCCAATTTAGTGATTTAGCTGCTATTGGTCAGACTGGCTAAAAAAACCTATCAACTGATTAAAGCAGGAAGAGTTTGTCTCTTTCTTGACATCAATAATCAGCTAACCGCATATGTTAACTTAAGGGAGATTAGAGAGGGGTGGATAAGCTGTGGAAGGAATAAGCAGTATAGTTATTTTAGGTGTGGTAATCGTTGTGGCAGTTTTTATCTTAAAAACAGTACTAAAAGTTGCCTTGCGCATCGCCCTACTGGCGATCCTGGGGATCCTAACCTTTCTCTATTTTACAGGAAACCTCCCATTACCATTTTAAGCAAAACTCCCTTGCAGCCTAAATGAACTGCAAGGGAATTTTTAAATCCAAGTTTTGTCAAGATTGTACGATTCACTTTGGGCAGACCGATGCTATACACGTTTTATATCTATGCCACCCATCACGGCGCGAGCCTGAATTATGAGGACTTGGTTGCCTTCACCAATATTTTGTTCTGTATGTGTGGAGCCGACAATGCCCCCACTGCCTTTACCAAAAAACTCAACTCCGCCGAGTACAGCAAAGCCGTCGGCTACTACCGGTATGTCAGCGGGAACGCGGATATCGATTCCACCCATTACTGCCGTTAAATCCAAAACAGTTTCTCCTTCTGGAATTATGGCATGACGTAAATCTAGGTCAATTCCTCCTAAAAAGGCCACATAAGAGCCTGATTCTAACTGCCAGGAAGAAGTTTTGCCTCGCTCTACTGCCCCCATGATGGCCAAGTTGGCTTTCCCGGCAAAGGAGCGACCAAGAAAAATGCTGCCGCCTATGAGAATGATTAAAACGGGGAAGAAAAACTGAAAAACTCTGCCGACATTAATCTCAGCCCAGGTCAAACTATTGGCTAGAAATATGAAACCTAGGATAATAACAAAAGCGGAAATGCCTTGTGCTGCAGGATTTTTGCTGCCGGTCCATAAAGATTGCAGTCCCCAGACAATTAAGAGCACTGGCCAATAGGCAAAAAGGTTGATACCTGCAATGATATTAAGATTATCAAGAAGTAAGATGATACCAGCGGTAATCACGACTATGCCTAACAATGATTTGGACTTATCAAACTGCATTTCACCACTCCTTATCTCTAGTACCTTACTACTAGTGTATGCTGTTAAATTCTGTTGTAAAAGTATAATTCCTGCATAAAACACTAAATAAAACGGCAATTTGGTGCGGCGGATGTATGCTGCCACCTTAGGTGATGCTGTTGACCAGATAAGATTAGCGTAAAATAAAACTCTCTCGTCTTGCCTGACGAGAGAGAATTTAAACTAACGAGTTAAGCGTTCACTTAGAAGCTTTTATTCTTTTGGAAACAATCACGACAGTAAACTGGGCGGTCTAGGGAAGGATTAAAAGGAACTTCTGTTTCGACACCGCATTCAGAACAGGTAACTTTGTACATACGGCGTTCAGAGCGGTCACCATTCATGCGCTGTTTGCGAGCAGCGCGGCAGGATGGGCAGCGAGCCGGCTCATTCTCGAACCCTTTCTCGGCATAAAATTCCTGTTCCCCAACTGTGAAGATAAATTCTTCTTGGCATTCACGACAGGTTAAAGTCTTGTCCTCGTACATGAAAAAACCTCCTTTGTTTTGGACCCCTGATTTCCCCAACCCTGGTACTTACTGAGAAATCTAACACCAAACAAAGGAGCTCTAGATTCCCAAACCCGAAGGAAAATGCAGTGGTAACCATATTATACACTGCTAAGGAAAAAACAGCAAACAAAAAATGGCAACTTTTAAAAATTTCAACGGCAGCCCGTTAAGGGCGAAGCTAGAAAAGGCAGCTGCTTTTTGCAAAGTAGGCAGGCCAAAATGCATATACAAGCTGGTATAGCAAAAAGATAATTACAGTAGCTTAAATTTACTTGTGGGCGGTGGCAGTGAGATGCGTAAGCTTACTAAACATCATGTTCCGGGTGATAAAAATTCACTTTATTACTGGACAAGCTATGTTAAACCGTGGCGTGTGGTTTTTAATTTTATAGTTATCTATTTGTGCCGTTATTTACCTTCGTTGCGTTTGAAAAATGTACTTTATCGTTTAGTAGGGATAAAAATAGGTAAGGATGTTTCTGTAGGTTTGATGGTGATGTTTGATGTCTTTTTTCCGCAGCTGATCACCATTGGCGATAACAGTGTCATCGGCTATAATGCTACCTTTTTAGCGCATGAGTTTTTAGTAGATGAATGGGCAACTGGTGAAGTTAAAATAGGGGCAAATGTGCTAATTGGTGCCAACTCCACCGTGCTTGCCGGTGTAACGGTAGGGGAGAGGGCGATGGTTTCTGCGCATTCTTTGGTGAACAAGGATGTTGCCCCGCAAACTATGGCTGGCGGTGTGCCGATTAAAAAAATACGTGAGTTAATGGAAAACCCCCAAAGGCATTAAGCCTTTGGGGGTTTTAGTATTTACAGCTTACGGCTGACCGAAAGTTACATGCTATAGATTTATGAGAATCCCTGCTAATGCAGAAAGTGCTAGGACGAGAATTGGGTGCAAACGTGTAAAAACCAGTAGAATAAACGCGCCTAGGGCTATGCCTACAGATGGTAAATCGACCAAAGCGGTACGGGTTACAAAGATGGCGGCGCCGGCAATCAGGCCGATGACGGCGGGACGTAACCCAGAAAATGCAGCTTGCACCCATTGATTTTGATAGAAGCGTTTGAGGAAAGTAGCAGCCAAGAGGACTAAAATAATAGAGGGTGTAATCACGCCGGCTGTGGCAACGGCTGAACCCCAGAAGCCTGCGATACGGTAGCCGATAAAAGTTGCAGAATTAATGGCAATGGGGCCAGGAGTCATTTCGGAGATGGCTAAAATGTCGACGAATTCAGGTAATGACAACCAGCCTCGAATGGTAATGATTTCTGTTTCGATTAGGGAGAGCATGACATAACCGCCGCCGATACTAAAGAAACCCATTTTCAGAAAAGCAAGGTAGAGCTGCAGTAAGATCATTGTGCATCAACCTCACAATTTTTTTTTGTCTTTAGATAGTGCATTAACAGGCCACTGAGTGCGCCCAAGAGGATAACTATTATGGCATGGAGGCCTAACCCCTCGGAAAGTAAGAGAAATGCGGCAGCGAAAATTATGCTTTGACAATTTTTTAAAACTGGCTTGCCAACTTTCAGCACGGCGGCCGCAATAAGGGCGGCAATGGCTGGACGAATACCGGCAAAAGCAGCCTGCACCATGGGGTATTCTGCAAAACGGGCAAAAAAGGTAGCTATGAACAGAATGACTAGAAACGAGGGCAGAACTGCTCCAAACATGGAAAGTAGTGCACCAGCATAGCCCCGGACTCTGTAGCCGATGAAAATTGCTGAATTAACAGCAATTGCTCCAGGTAGTGATTGTGTTACTGCCAACGTATCAACAAATTCTTCATCCGATAACCAAGCGTACCTTTCTACTACTTCTCTTTTAATAATTGGCAGCATGGCAAAGCCACCACCAAAGGTAGTAGCACCAATCTTAAAAAAGGTTAGGAATAATTGCAGTAAACTACTGTTTTTCATACAAGCCTCACCTCATAAGCGTCGTTTATTTTTCATATCTTTTGCTAAAGGGGGGTCTGTCTTGCGTATTTTTTTTATTGGCAGTCAGAGGACTAGGCGTAAATATTTATTAATCTGCGTATATTTACTGTGTTTGCTAATATTAGTATCGGTTATCAAGATTGTCCTGCCGGTTAGTAAGGCCATTACTGTCCAAGGTTGTTTACCTTTAGCTAATAAAACCATTGTGCTTGATCCCGGCCACGGTGGTTATGATCCCGGTGTCAGGAACAACAATGTTGAGGAAAAAAACATAGTGTTGGCAATTGCCTTACAGTTACGTGACTATTTACAAGCTTCAGGAGCGCGAGTAGTGATGACTCGGGAAACAGACACGGATTTACTGGTGCAGCCTACTGCAGGTCCCAAAAAGCAAGAAGATATGAGAAATAGAATGCAAATTGTAGAGGCTGCTGACCCTGACATTTTTTTGAGCATTCATGCTAATGCTATCGGCTCAGCCCAATGGCGTGGTGCGCAAGTTTTTCACAAAATAGAACATCAGCAGTCTATAATACTTGCTCAAGCATTACAGCAGGAACTAGTTCGTGTTTTAGGCAACACCGACAGAGTAATCAAACCAGGTAATTACTTTGTGCTCAACGAAACAGAGCGTTGTGCCGCTTTGGTAGAGTGTGGTTTTATCTCTAACCCTGAAGAAGCACAACTACTCACAGATCCGGCCTATCAGAATAAAGTAGCGTGGGCTCTTTATTTGGGTCTGATTCATTACTATGCACAACCTCCTGCAGTAGTCGATTAATAAGTATTCTAAATTGCTTTGACAAAATCCTGTTATTTAGCAGAACTCCTCCTAAATCTTCTGCAAGTTGCAATGTATCGATGAAGTTAGAAGTAGTAAAGGAAAAGATTTCCGGTTAAAATAGAAGTAAACGGAGATAAAGGAGTAGGTCAATGAGAACAGTTGTGCATGCTGGTATTTACCCTCACCCAGCAATCGTAATTCCGGCAGTAGGGGGAAGTGAAGCAAAACTGGTTGCAGAGACCGCTGCAGCCATGAGCGAGCTGGCGGGGCGTATTAAACAAAGCGGCGCTGATGTTTTAGTCCTCATTACGCCACATGGGCCTATGTTTCGTGATGCCGTAGCACTATTAGCAGATGAGCAATTAACAGGTTCACTGGCACAGTTTGCTGCACCCGAAATTACTTTTTCCTGGCCTAATGAAAAGAGTGTGCTGCAGGCCATAGAACTGGAGGCTGAGCGGTTTGGTATCAACTGTGCTCATTTAGATAACCGCCGCAGTGCAGCTTATGGTGTTGAAGTGACCTTGGATCATGGTGCGATGGTGCCATTATATTTCTTGCAGCAGCGGGGGATCCGCCTGCCGCTGGTGCATATCACATATGGACTGCTTGCTGCGAAACAGCTATACAGCTTTGGGCAGGCAGTCCGCAAGGCTTTGCTGCGACTCAAGCGGCATGCTGCTGTGATTTGCAGTGCAGATCTTTCGCACCGTTTAAAGGAAGATGCCCCGGCTGGCTATTCTCCTGCAGGGCAAGAATTCGATCAAAAGCTAATTCATTTAGTGGAGAGATTTGATGTTGAAGCCATTCTTAACCTTAATCACCGTTTAGTAGAAGAGGCAGGGGAATGCGGTTATCGTTCCCTCATAATTGCTTTGGGTATCTTAGATGGAGAAACTGTCGAGCCAGAAATTCTTTCCTACGAAGGCCCCTTTGGCGTGGGTTACTTGGTGGCGGATTTGACGCCTGGCAGGAAAAGAACGCTGCAGCCCTTTGCTTCTACCAGAACACAAGAGAGTGAACATGTCCAGTTGGCTAGACACACACTAGAAACTTTTGTGCGTACCAAGCAAGTCATTACCCCACCCACTGCTTCCTCGCTCTGTCAACAACGTGCTGGAGCTTTTGTCTCACTCCATTTAAATGGAGAACTACGTGGTTGTATCGGCAGCATTGAGGCGCAGCAAGCAAATTTAGCGGCGGAAATTGTTGAAAATGCCATTTCCGCCGGCATCTATGACCCACGTTTCCCTCCCGTCACAGCAAAGGAGCTTTCTGGTTTAGTTTACTCTGTTGATGTGCTGGCCGCGGCGGAAGCTGTAGATAGTATGGCAGAACTTGATCCACAGCAGTTTGGTGTAATTGTGGAAGAGGGGCAGCGTAGAGGGTTGCTCTTACCAAATTTGTCTGGTGTCGAGACAGCTGAAGTCCAAGTGTCGATAGCCTTACAGAAAGCAGGCATTAACCCTAGCGAGCTGTACCAACTCTATCGTTTTCGTGTACAACGTTATTATTAAATAAAGAAGCGGATGGATCACAGGTTTAAGGCATACTTATCAAATAGATGTGGCAAAGGGGAGTGAGTTGTGAGTATACAGTCACTAAACTTTTTTTTACAGGAATTTGTCGGCGGCCCCATTATGATTGCCGCCGTTCTGTTGACTGGTTGTTTCTTAACTCTACGTTTAAATTGGCTGCAGGTACGCCATTTCAGTACTATGCTGCGTGATACTATCTTCGGTCTGAGGCGCCAAAAGAATACTGGTATTGGTGAAATTAGTGCATTTCAAGCGTTGACGACAGCGTTGGCAGGCACCATAGGTACCGGCAATATCGCTGGCGTGGCCACAGCTATTACTTTAGGCGGACCTGGTGCTGTCTTTTGGATGTGGGTATCTGCTTTTGTGGGGATGGTCACTAAATACGCTGAAGTGGTGTTGGCTGTGCACTTTCGTGATACCCAACCAACAGGCAGGGTGGTCGGGGGTCCAATGTATTTCTTGGCGAAAGGTCTGAACAGTCGTCTGCTGGCTGCACTATTTGCTTTATTTGGCTCACTTGCCGCCTTCGGCATAGGTAATATGGTGCAGGCTAACTCTGTAGCGGCCGCGCTCCACGAGGCTTTTAATGTACCTCAATTAATAACCGGGATAGTCATGGCAGCTATTACTGCCTTGGTAATTATTGGCGGCATCAGCCGTGTAGCGGCCTTTACCGAAAAATTGGTGCCATTGATGGCTGCTTTTTATACAGCAGGCGCGTTGTTTATTATCTTTTTAAACTTGGCACAAGTACCTTTAGCTTTTAGTCAAATAATCGGCAATGCTTTTACCGGTCGGGCAGCAGTAGGCGGCTTTGCTGGCGCTACTGTTTTGCAGACTTTTCGTTTCGGTGTGGCCCGTGGGATCTTTACCAATGAAGCAGGGTTAGGCAGTGCCTCCATTGCCCATGCGGCGGCCCGCACTGATCACCCAGCACGTCAGGGTTTGTGGGGTATGTTTGAAGTGTTTTTTGATACCCATATCTCTTGCACCTTAACAGCCCTAGCCGTGCTGGTAACAGGGGTTTGGAACACTGGTCTTGATGGTGCAGCCATGACTACAGCAGCCTTCAATCAGGCACTTCCCAGCTGGGGTGGTTATTTTGTCGCTGTTAGCTTGGTGATTTTTGCGTTTTCTACTTTGATTTCCTGGTCCTATTACGGTGAAAAATGCTTTGAATATTTTGTTAGTACACGTGCGACACTTTTCTATCGTCTGTTGTGGATTGCTCTAATTCCCATCGGCGCTGTAGGAGGGCTGCATGTAGTTTGGGCTCTGGCTGACACTTTAAATGGCTTGATGGCTATCCCCAATTTAATAGGCTTATGGGGATTAAATGGCCTTATCGTGAAACTAACGCGAGAGTTTTTTCAGAAACGTTAGTCGTTGCCTCCTTATAGTTAAAATTAAAC